>CALMTT010000085.1 GCA_937872615.1 uncultured Verrucomicrobiaceae bacterium
TTCTCGGTTCGCTGTTCTCGGTTCGCTGTTCTCGGTTCTCAGTTGGAGGAGGTGCTGGTGCCTTTTTTCGTCTGTTTGAAAAGCCAGTCATACAAATCGGTGCGCGGATACACGCTGCCGGTGATGCCGTGGCCTTCGCCGGCGAGTTCGGAGTAGTTCATGAGCTCGCCACCAGCCTTTTTCACCGCCTCAACGATGGCACGGGAACGCTCGACAGGCACCATGTCGTCCTTGTCGCCATGGAAGACCCAAAACGGGATCGCTTTGAGCACCTCGGCGTTCTTCACATCGCCGCCACCGCACAGGGGCACGCAGGCCGCGAAGACCTGCGGATGCTTCGCCGCGATGTGAAAGGTGCCAAAGCCGCCCATCGAGCTGCCGGTCAAATAGAGACGCGTTTCATCGATTGGCAGGTTGTCCGTGAGATCGGCGATGAGGGCCAGCAGATTGGTCGCCACCTGCTCCTTCCAGCCGATGTCGGCCGAGGGGCACTGAGGGGCGAGCATGAAGCAGGCGTTTTTGCCCTGGTTCGCCTCACTCAGCCACACCCGCGGTGCACCGCCGAGCTGGGAGGTGTTGTCGTCACCACTTTGGCCGGAGCCGTGGAGCCAGATGATGAGCGGGTAGCGTTTGGTGCCATCGAGCTTCGGATTTCCCCAAATCTGATAGTTCAGGCCCTGCTTCGAAACGCCCTTGGTGAACTCGCCCGTGATCTTTTCGGCATACGCACCTTCCTTCAGGCTGGCATCGCGACGCTGCTCGCGCAGCAAACCGCGGATGTAGGCCTGGTCCTCGGCGGAGAGACGGTCGAGCGGGACCTTGAACTGATTGAAATCGGCCGAGCGGCGGATGCGCACCTCCTTCTCGGAGAATTCCATCAAATTGCCCTCGAATTTCGATTTGCCATCCGCGGAGGTCCAAGCACGCGGCGGATAGGTCGGCGGCGCGGCGTGCAAGGTGGCGGCCAGGATGAAAGAGGTCAGGAGGAGTCTCATGGTGCGCCATCCTATGCCGAAAAGCCCCGGCCCGGCAAGAGGTCAGACAGCGAGCACATTCCGTTTGCCGAGGAGCCGCTGGCAGCGAAATGAACGGCCCCAACCTGCCATGAAAATGCGCCATCTTTCTGCCTCCCTGCTCGCTCTTTGCCTTTCCACGGCCCATGCCGCCCACGAAGTCGTCATCTACGGCGGCACCTGCGCAGCGGTGACGGCGGCGGTGCAGGTCGTCTCGATCTGTGCCTTGGTCGTCGCGTTCAGTTTGTCCCAAACCGCCGAATTGATATAGAGATACTGGTTGGTCGACGGCTGGTGCCAGCCGGGCAGCATGTAGAACTTCGCCACTTTATAGAAACCAAGCTGGTCGTCGACGCTCGGAAGCGAGAACTCGGTGCCGTCGAGCACGCCCTTTTCCAAGGCCTGGAACAACTCGCCGGCGGGAAGAAGCGTCACCGAGGAACCGACCTTCTGATAGACTTTGCCGCCGAGACCGGCCGCCCGGAACTTCAGGCCTTTAAGCTGGTCCGGGCTGGTGATCTCCTGGCGGAACCAGCCCGCCGCTTCCGGACTGATCGTGCCGCAGAAAATCGGAACGACATTGTGCGGCTTGAACAACTCGCGGAGCAGCTCGTTGCCGCCGCCGAAATACATCCACGCCATGAACTCGACGCTCTCCATGCCGAACGGCACGGCGCCGAACAGCGCGGACGCGGGCAGCAAGCCACGCTTGGCCAGCGCCTGCAGCGCAATGTCGTAGAGCGAAGGGCTGTCAATGATGTGGGTGAGCTGCGCCAGATGCTCGGGCTGCTCGGCAAAGGGCTTCAGCATGTAGCGCTGGCGATTGCCGAGCAGGAATTCGATGCTGCGGTATTGCCAGCTCTGGAAGCCGCTGGCCTTGCCGAAGGCGCTGCGGAATTCAAGATAGTCGGCGGGCGTCATGGTTTTCAGCACTTCCCACGCCGCACCCATCTGCTCCTGCGCGCGCGACACCCGCGCGAGCATTTTCATGGCGGGTTCAAAGTCACCCGCGGTGAGCTTCGTCATCGCGCCGGAAATCTCCTTGATGATGAGGCTCATCCACACTTCCTGCACGTGGTGGATGGTGATGAACAGCACTTCGTCGTGCGCGTCGGTCAGCGGTGCCTGGGCGCCGAGCAACTGCTCGATACGCAGGTAGCTCGAATAGCTGAAGCTGTCCTTGAAGGATTGGTGGGCCGCTTCGGCACCGGTTGGAATGGATGGTGTTGCCATATCTCTCCCCTGGATTGTTCGCTAGTCGGCGCCACTTCGGCAGCAGTTGAGTAGCTGCCTAATATTCACGTTACCTTCGACCGTGCCCGAAATTCGGTGCGCTCGTATTCGCGCCCATTCATCACCGCCTGCAAGTGTCGGGCAGCAGCGATCGCATCGCCCTCCGTTACATACAGCGGCGTGAAGCCGAAGCGCAGAATGTCCGGTGCGCGGAAGTCTCCGATCACGCCACGCGCGATCAGCGCCTGCATGATGGCGTAGCCGTCGGCGTGCCGAAACGACACCTGCGAGCCGCGTTGCGCGGCCGCACGC
>CALMTT010000086.1 GCA_937872615.1 uncultured Verrucomicrobiaceae bacterium
GGCGTCTTCGAGGATCTTCTTCGCCGAGTTCACGCAGTCGGTGGTATTGCCAAACATCGACGCGGCGATGAGCGGCTTGTCTTCACCTGCGGGGACGTTGGTCTCGACCATGCCGCAGATGGCACCGGCGGCGCGGGCCAGCAGCACGCGTGAGATGCGGTTGATGCCGCTGACATCGACGATGCTCGGGAACATCACGATGTCCTTCGTGCCCACATACGGGGCCACATTCCCCGCGGCGAGCGTGGAGACCATCACCTTCGGAAAGCCGACGGGCAGGGCACGCATGGCGGCGCTGCCGATGGCGGTGCCGCCGCCACCCCCGAGGGAGATCACGCCCTGCACGCGGCCTTCACTGACGAGTTGGGAAAGATACACCGCAGCCGCTCCGGCCATGGCCGTAACGGCCTCGCCGCGGTCTTTGCGGACCATGATGCCCGCGAGGTCCACGCCATTGGCGGCGGCCACTTCTTCGCGGGTCACATCAGGCTTCACCTGCGGTGCCTCGCCGCTGCCCGTGTCGATGAGAAGGGTCTCATGACCGCGGGAGCGGATGATTTCCGCCACGTAGGCGTGTTCGTGGCCTTTGGTGTCGAGGGTGCCGAGGACTGCGATGGTGGACATAAGCGGGAAAAGAGGGCGATTGGAACGGAAAGGCCGCCGGATGGCAACCCCTCAGATGACGCTGCCACGCACTTTGGACTATCCATTCTCCTCCACTGGAAATGGCATTGCGTTTTGGGAGGCTGTCAGCGTATAAAGCGCCCCCCAACCATGATTTTCCGCTCCAGCCTCCTGATTTTGCTGCCTGCCGCCGCGCTGCTCGCCCAGCAAGCCGAGCGACCGTGGAAGGACACGCAGGGCAGGGTGATCCAGGCGGCCTATGTCTCGAGCACCGCGGACAGTGTGACGATCCGCCTGGCGGATGGAAAGCAGCACACGCTGCCGCTTGCCCGCCTCAGTGCGGACGATCAGGCCTTCGTGAAGAGCCAAAGCACTACTCCTGCGGCTGCTCCGAAGGTTGCCGGTTCTGCCGCGGTCGATCCGGCCCGAGTGCCCATCGCGAAACGCACTTGGCCAGCGCAGGTCGAGGTGCCGGCACGTTCCATCGAGATCACGCCCACGGTCGAAAACGCCCCCGCACGCGAGTTTGTGTATCAGTCGGAAGCCTTCGTCTTCACCTCGCAGGCCAAATTGGCCGGAAGCATGATGAAGGAGGTCGCGAGGACCTTTGAAGCCACGAGATCACTCGTCGCCGCGCTGCCATGGGGCGTCGTCTGCCAGCCGCCGGAGGGTTTTGAGCGCTACAAGGCCGCGCTGTATGAGACGCGGGATGATTACAAGGCCGCCGGCGGTCCGGAGAACTCCGGCGGCGTTTACATGAGCGGGCCGAAAGTGTTCATGATTCCATTCCCCAGCCTCGGCCTCGAGATGCGCGGCAAGACGTGGTTCAAGGACGAGAACTACCGCAGTGACACGCTCGTGCATGAGATCACGCATCAGGTGATGGACAGCTACCTGCCATTCCTGCCGAAGTGGGTCATCGAAGGCACCGCGGAATACACTGAGAATCTGCCCTACAAGAGCGGCACCTTCCGCGTGGACGCGCATAAAAGCGGCATGAAGGACGCCATCACCGAGGCAGGTCGTCGCGGCATGTTCCCGCAGATCCCCAGCCTCAAAGAGCACATGACGATGAATCGCGCCGCGTGGGATGCGATTGCCGACCGGTCGAACAAAGGCATGGGAGAGCTCTACTTCCGTTCTTACCTGCTCGTGTATTTCTTCAACCACCTTGATGAAGACAAAAAAGGCACGCGCTTCATCAAGTTCATGGATGCCGTGTATGGCGATGTGAAGGCGCTGCGGGAGTTCTTCGCTGATCCGCGGGTGAAACGCTATCCAGACGGCCGCTTCAGCTATCCGAGCGATTTCCCGCCGCCGGACATCAAGCCCGAGACCGCCCCCTTCAAGCACCTCGAAATCCTCATGGAAGGCCGCAGCTACGCGCAGCTCGCCGAGCAGATCAAAACGGCCTACAAAGACGTCGGCGTGAAGTTAAGTCTCGGTGAGTGAGCCTGCTCACTCCTGCGTCCACGCCTTCAAACCCGTCACCGGCAGCAGTTGGTCCGCTGCTTCACGCCAAGCAGGTGTGCCAGCCTTTTGGAAGAGCTCGTAAAGTAGCTTCTTCGAGTGCGGATCGGCCACGGAATGCGGGGCGTTTCGCCAGAGGCCGAGGCGCAGGCCACCTTCATGGGCGTGATCGACGTGACGATGGTAGATGAAGGCATCCACGGTGGGCAGACGGGCGATTTTTTCCCACGCGTAGGCATACGCGGCGGCCTGGAGTTGCTCGCCTTCGGGCTTGAGAAGGGTTTGAAAGCCCTGCTCGCTCAAAATGATGCGGCGTGGCTTTCCCTCAAAGAGCAGTTCGGGGCGCTCGAGGTGCTTCGGCAGGACGTCGAGGTTCTTGAAGGTCACTTTGATCGTGTCATCGGCATGCGTGACGTTTTTGTCCGCCCATGCACGCGGATTACCGAGGTCCTCGGGATAAGGATGCCACGCGATGTTCCAATCGAAGTCGCCGCGTTCACGAACGAGGCGCGCAAAGGTGTCGATGAAGTCACGGCCAGGCACGGCCTCCTGCGGGCTGATGCCATTCATGCCGATGGACCAGTGATGATCGAAGGAAAGATAGACGCGGGCATTTTGCGAATGGCGGCGGATGGCTCCATGCGCGAGTCGGACGGCCTTTTCATACTCCGACGCGGCTGTTTCGAGCGAGACGAGCCCCATGTTGTTCCAGAGCCAGTGGGAATTGACCTCGTTGCCGATGATCCAGCCCCACACGCGGCCATGCGCCGGATGCGCCCCGCTCCAGCGTTCCGCGAGGAGATTCATGACGGCGGGAAAGAAGGCGTTGGTGGTGTTCGGCGCGGCGACGTTGAACTTGTAGTCTTTGCGATGGCCGGGATGCAGCGTCACGGCATCAATGGCGGGATTTTTCGACGGGTAGGCGATGACGATGAGATAAACGAGGATGCCCTTGTCGGAGAGCGGCTTGATCTGGCGGTCGAGGGAGGCCAGGTAGGCGTCATTCCAGACAAAGTCACCCTGTTCCGGCTTCGACTTCGCGGTGTAGAGCGCGGTGATGTTGATGTTCACGCCCGCGTGATGGATGCCGAGCTTCAGCGCGTCATCGATCATCTGCACCTGCAGGCCCTTCACATTCGGCGGCGAAGGGAAGGGATCGGTGTTTTGCGCGAGGAGCGATTGCGCGAAGAGGAGGGCGAGGAATAAGTGACGCATGGACGAACCGCCCGCCTATGCCGCC
>CALMTT010000087.1 GCA_937872615.1 uncultured Verrucomicrobiaceae bacterium
CATCATGGGCGGCTGCTGCGGCAACACGCCTGCGCACATCGCCGCCATCGCAAAGGCCGTGGAAGGTCTCGCGCCGCGTGAAGTGCCCGCCGATCCGCACACGATGCGCCTCAGCGGCTCGCAGCCGTATGTGCTGAGCCCCGGCTCGAATTATCTCATGATCGGCGAGCGCACGAACGTGGCCGGCTCGCCGAAATTCGCGAAGCTCATCAAGGAAAACAAACTCGAGGAAGCCGTCGCCATCGCGCGTCAGCAGGTCGAGAGCGGTGCGAACGTCATCGACGTGTGCATGGACGAGGGCCTCATCGACGGCGTGCCGATGATGACGAAGTTTTTGATCCTCCTGCAAACCGAGCCGGAGGTGAACAAGGTGCCCATCATGGTCGATTCCTCGAAGTGGGAGATCATCGAGGCCGGTCTGAAATGCCTGCAAGGCAAGGGCATCGTGAACTCCATCTCGCTGAAGGAAGGCGAGGCGAAGTTCAAAGAATGCGCCACGAAGATCAAGCAATACGGTGCCGCCACGGTGGTGATGGCCTTCGACGAGCAGGGCCAAGCCGCGACCTACGAAGACAAGATCCGCATCTGCGAGCGTGCATATCGCATCCTCGTCGATGAGGTCGGCTTCCCGCCTGAGGACATCATCTTCGATCCGAACATCCTCACCGTCGCCACTGGCATCGAGGAGCACAACAACTACGCCGTCGATTTCATCAACGCGACGCGCTGGATCAAGCATCATCTGCCGCATGCGAAGGTCAGCGGCGGTGTCAGCAACATCAGCTTCAGCTTCCGCGGCAACAACAAAGTGCGCGAGGCCATGCACAGCGTGTTTTTGTATCACGCCATCAAAGCGGGCATGGACATGGGCATCGTGAACGCCGGCATGCTCGAGGTTTACGAAGAAATCCCGCCGGAGATGCTCGTGAAGGTCGAGGACGTCATCCTCAACCGCAACAAGGAGGCCACCGAAGTGCTCGTCGATTACGCCGAACAGTTCAAAGGACAGGCCGGCAGCGCCAAGAAAGCCGAGATCGACATGAGCTGGCGCGAAGCCCCCGTCGAGAAGCGTCTCGAGCACGCTTTGCTCAAAGGCATCACCGATTTCATCAACGAAGACACCGCCGAGGCGCTCGCGAAGCTCGGCAAGCCGCTCAGCGTCATCGAAGGCCCGCTCATGGACGGCATGAGCGTCGTCGGCGACCTCTTCGGCGCGGGCAAAATGTTCCTGCCGCAGGTCGTGAAGAGCGCCCGCGTGATGAAGCAGAGCGTCGCTTACTTGCAGCCCTACATGGAGCAGGAAAAGCTCGCCAACCCAGCGCAGCGCAGCGCGGGCAAAATCGTGCTCGCCACCGTGAAAGGCGATGTGCATGACATCGGCAAAAACATCGTCGGCATCGTTTTGGCCTGCAATGGCTTCGAAGTCACCGACATGGGCGTCATGGTGCCGTGCCAGAAGATTCTCGACAAAGCCATCGAAGTCGGCGCGGATGTCATCGGCCTCAGCGGCCTCATCACGCCATCGCTCGATGAAATGGTGCACGTGGCCTCCGAGATGGAGCGCCTCGGCTTCAAACAGCCTCTTTTGATCGGCGGTGCCACCACCAGCCCGGCGCATACGGCCATCAAGATCGCGCCGAAATACAGCGGACCCATCGTGCATGTGCTCGATGCCTCCCGCAGCGTGCCCGTGACCACCTCGCTGATCAGCGAAGACCAGCGCGAAGGCTTTGTGAAAGCCAACGAAGAGCGCCACGCGAAGCTCCGCGAGGAATATGGGAAGAAAAAGGACCGCCAGCTCCTCAGCCTCGCCGAATCGCGTGAGAAGGGCCAAAAGTTCGACTGGAGCACGCAGGACATCGCCACGCCGAGCTTCACCGGCACGAAGACTTACGAAGGCCCCGAGATGATCGCCACGCTGCGCGAGTTCATCGACTGGTCACCCTTCTTCCACTCCTGGGAGCTCCGTGGACGCTGGATCGCCGCCGACAAGCGTTTCTCCTCCGCGCATGAAGATGCCGAAATGAAGGTCAAAGCCGAGGCCGAGGCCCTCAGGCTCTACAACGACGCCCAGGCCCTGCTCGACCGCATCATCGCCGAGAAGCGATTCCAGGCTCGCGGCGTCTTCGGCTTCTTCCCGGCGAATAGCGTCGGCGATGACATCGAGGTTTACGAAAGCGGAAAGCTCAAAACGACCTTCCACACGCTGCGCCAGCAGGTCATCAAGAAGGACACCGCCAACTATGCCCTCAGCGACTACATCGCGCCGAAGGACAGCGGCCGCACCGATCACATCGGCGGCTTCTGCGTCGGCATTCACGGCGCGGATGAGTTCGCGAAGGAGTTCGATGCCGCGCACGATCCTTATCACGGCATTCTGACCAAAGCCGTCGCCGACCGCCTCGCCGAGGCCTTTGCCGAATACCTGCATCAACAAGCCCGCTTCGCCTGGGGCTACGAAAAGCCCGGCGATCTCTCGCTTGAGGAAACCGTGAAGGAAAAATACCGCGGCATCCGTCCCGCGCCCGGTTATCCCGCGCAGCCTGATCACACCGAGAAGCCCATCCTCTTCGCGTTGCTCGACGCCACCGCCAAAACCGGCGTCGAACTCACCGAAAGCATGGCCATGCATCCCGGCAGCGCCGTCAGCGGCCTCTACTTCAGCCACCCCGATTCCCACTACTTCGGCATCAGCGTCCTCGGCAAAGACCAGGTCGAAGACTACGCGCAACGCAAAGGCATGACCCTCGCCGAAGCAGAGAAATGGCTCGGGCCTTGGCTGGGGTATTGAATCAGCGCGCTTTTCGCGCGGCGGCCTCACGCAGTTTGTCTTTCTTGCTCTTCCGGTGGCCTTTGATGCCACCGGTGCCGGGAGAAGGCGGTGGCGTGTCCTGCGGCTCAAAACCCGCGATGTGCTCGCGCGTGAGATGCAGATGATGACGCTTCTCGATGAGGCAAAAATGCACGTGTGACTCCGCCGTGATGAGGCTCACCGCCAGTCCGGGCTCGCCTGCGCGGCCGGTGCGGCCGATGCGGTGCGTGTAGTCCACCGCGGAGCGGGGCAGGTCGTAGTTCACCACCACGGGCAGTTGCACGATGTCCAGCCCGCGCCCCGCGAGGTCCGTCGCCACGAGCACGCGCACCTGCTGCCCTTTGAAGTCCGCCAGCGCCTGCGTGCGAGCGCCTTGACTCAGCTCGCCATGAAAGGCCAGCGCCGAGATGCCGCCCCGACGCAGTTTTTCTGCGACCAGTTCCGCCGTGTATTGCCGGGCGACAAAGACGAGCACACGCGACCACTTTTCGCTCTGGATCAAATGCCGCAGGAGCTGCGTGCGCTGCGCAGCATCCACTTCGATGGCGCGTTGCTGGATCACCGGCAGCTCTGCGGGAGCCTCCGTGATCGCGATGCGCACCGGCTCATGCAGCAGCGTGTTCGCGAGTGCCTCCACCGCCGGTGGAAACGTCGCTGAAAGCAGCACGCTCTGCCGGCGCGGCGGCAGCAGCGCCAGCACGCGAGCCAGCTCCTGCGCAAAGCCGAGATCGAGCAGCCGGTCCGCCTCATCGAGCACCAGCGCGGTCACATCCCGCAGTTGCAGCGCGTTTTTCTCCACCAGATCGAGCAGACGCCCCGGCGTGGCCACCACCACCTCCGCGCCACCGCGCAGAGCCATCATCTGTGGATTGATCGACACACCGCCGATGGCGCTGACGACCTTGATGCGCTGCGGCAGGCACAAAGCGCTGCGCAGCATCGTCTCCGTGACCTGCGCCGCCAGTTCACGCGTCGGCACGAGCACGAGAAGCTGCGTGCGCCGCCGCCGCTCGCCCGGCGATAGTCGCAGCCGCTGCAACAGCGGCAGCACATAGGCCAGAGTTTTGCCGGAGCCCGTCTGTGCCGTGGCGAGCACATCCGCGCCGCGCAGCAGCACCGGAATCACCGCCGTCTGCACCGGAGTCGGCGCAGGAAACAGACGCGCCGCATCGACGAGCGGTGTGGAGAGACCGAGGGAGGCAAAGGACATGAGAAGCTCCCCTTAAACTCGAACGCTGCGAATGGAAGCAACTCATTGGGTGCTTCTCTCCGTCCATCAAACCAACCCGCGAATCGGTTCGCCACGTGAGAGCAGGCTGACCAGATTCTGCGGCAGTCCGTCCAGCACGCGTGCCTCGCCCACGTCCACGAGCGAGTGAAGGATCGTGGACACCAGGTCCGGGATGGTCACAGGCTGCGAGGCAGGTTCGCCGCCGTTGGACGACGACTGGCCGATCACCTGGCCCATGTTCAATCCGCCGCCGTAGATCATGAGCGGCGCGAGGCCGCCCCAGTGATCGCGACCGCCCTTCGCGTTGAGCTTCGGCGTGCGGCCCATCTCGCCGCAGCACACGAGCATGATCTTGTCACGCAGGCCACGCGCTTCGATGTCCTCGATCAAAGCGGACACCGCGTGGTCAAAGGGCCTTCCCACATAATCCATGCCGGTGGTCATGGGAGCGTTGTTTTTGTCCGCGTGCATGTCCCACACGAAGCTTGTGGTGACGGTGACAAAGCCCGCACCGCGTTCGCAGAGCCTTCGCGCCATCAGCAGCAGCTTGCCGAGCGTCGCGGCATTGTCCGCGTAGTGCTCGAGGTTCTTCCACTCGCTGCTGATGCGGTCTTTGGGCAGCAGCGGCGCGGTGTCGTAGCGGGCAATGAGCCGCGGATCTTCCTTCGATAGGTCAAACGCATCCGAAACACCGCGTCGCAGCACATCGAAAGCCAGCGACTCGACCTGCGAAAAGCCTCCGATGGCTTCCGTGACATCCAACTGGCGTTTCCACTGATCCAGCGAGCTCAAAAGAAGCCGACGATCATTGAGCCGACCCTGCGGCATACTCAGCGTCATGTCCGCCTGTGCCGCGCCGCCCGCGCCGGGCACGAACGGCTGGTAGGTTGCGCCGAACTCGCCGCTTGAGGTGATGTCACCAAACTGCTTCACCGCGGGTCCGGCCTCGGCGAGCACCGCACGCGGCAGCAGCGCCACATTTGTCGGCATCGCGCTGTCCTGGCGCAACGGCCCGGCGATGCGCGAGTAGAGCGAGCCGATGTTCGCTTTCAGCGTGTCCTTGCCGACGATCGTCTTGATGTCGTGCACCGAGTCGCCTGTCACAAAGCTGCGCACGATGCTGAACTTGTCAGCGAGCTTCGCCAGCCGCTGCATCGTGCCGCCAAACGTCACGCCGGGCAGCGCCGTCTTGATCTCGCCCGTCACGCTGCGCACTTCAGATGGCGCGGTCATCTTCGGATCAAAGGTCTCCAACTGCGACGGCCCGCCGTGCATGAAGAGAAAGATGACGGACTTGTCCTTCAGCAGCTTCTTCTGCGACGCGGCCATCAAATCGCTCAAACCCAGCCCCGCGAGGCCTAGCGATCCCACACGCAAAAAATCACGCCTCCCCAGACCGGAGGCGAGACTGCGTGAATCAGTGAAGCGGAGCATGATGGCCTCTGCATACGCCGCGAGAGCCCCGTATTCTTCCAGCACCGACCACAGCTCAGCGCTTCTTCTTGGGCGTTTCGGCACCAAGAGCCGGTCCGTTGTCCGGCGGGAGCGATTGGTGCCAACTCACGACGGCATCGCGTAGGCGAGAAGCCACGTCAGGATGTTTGTCGGCGATGTTGGTGGTCTCGGAGCGGTCCTTCGAGAGATCGTAAAGCTGCGGCTTGGAGCCATCATACTCGCAGAGAAACTTCCAGTGGCCTTCACGCATCGCGAGATCAGGCAGGCGCTCGGGCAGATTGGGTGCCGCGGTCTTCCGATCGGGCGGACGACGCCAAAAGATGGGCTTCTCGCGTGAGACGTCTTTTAGTCCGAGCAACGCTGGAGCGATGTTTTCGCCATCAAAGGTCATTTCACCGGCGTCGATGCCTGCGATGGCCAGCAGCGAGGGCGCGAGATCAAACGCGGCGAAGACCGACTGCGTGTTCACGCTGCCTGCTTGGGCTTTGTCGATCAAACCCGGGCCCCACACGATCAGCGGCGAGCGTGTGCCGCCTTCATAAAGTGTCGTCTTGCTGCCGCGGAAAGGTCCTGCGCTGCCAGCGCCGGGCTCGGGGCCGTTGTCGGAGCAGATGAGCAGCAGCGTGTTGTCGCGCAAAGCCGGTGTGGAGCGCAGATGATCGAAAAGACGGCCAAACTGCCGGTCCATCGACTCGAGCACCGCGAGATACTTGCCGCGCTTGTCCTCGGCCCATTTCGCGACCGGCGGCCACCACGGGCCATGCACGTCATCAGGCCACAGATTGACGAAGAAGGGCTTCCCGGCCGTCACCGCGCGATTCATGAACGGAATCGCGGCATCGATGAAGCCCGTCGTGATCTCGCTGCGCTGCATCCACGTCACGGGTTTGCCGAGACGCTCGGCATCCGCCCAGATTTTGCCGGGTTCAGCATCGCCGGGCTTCAAGGTAAGCGGCAAAAGCTTCGCGCCCATGCCTTCGAAGTTCGTCAGGCTCTCATCAAAGCCATACGCGGTGATCGGCGGTGCATCATCCACATCGCGCTGGCCGCCGAGATGCCATTTGCCGAAGTGCCCGGTGGCGTAGCCGTTTTGCTTCAGCGTCCGCGCGAGCGTCTGCGCCTTCGGATCGAGCCACTGCGCCACGCCGCGGCGTTCGTTTTGTGCCCGGTTGTCGAGATACGAGTTGATGCGCCAGCGCTGTGGATACTGCCCGGTGGTCAGCGCACAACGCGAGGGCGAGCAGATGGGCGAGTTCACGTAGAATTGCTCAAAGCGAATGCCCTCCGCCGCGATGCGATCGATGTTGGGTGTCTGCGCGTCCTTGTTTCCGAAGCAGGAGAAGTCACCCCAACCCATGTCGTCGATGAAGACCATGACGACGTTCGGCTTTGCGATGAGGAGCGAAGGCAGCAGCAGGAAGGCAAGGAGATGTCTCATGAGGTTCAGCGTTTCGCCAAAGCGCTCTCGATGCTCGCGGCGACGGCCGTGGCGAGCACTTCATAGCCTTCGGGCGCGAAGTGAACGTCATTCGGGCGGCCATGTTTCTCCATGATCGGCTTCGCGGTGGCGTAGAGGTCGTCGATGGCCACCTCACTCGACAGCATGAGCTGCACGGCGAGCTCGTTGCGTGCCTCGACGCTGTCAAACTTCCGCGTCGGCGAGAGCACGCCGCCCATCGGCACCGGTGTGGTGGTGGCAAAGACCAGTTTCGCGCCAGTGGCCTTCATCTGCGCGATCAGCGATTTGAGGTTCGCGATGTATTGCTCGCGTGAGGCACGCTGTGTCATCTCCGAGTTGTACTTCGCGTCGTGCAGGCCGAAGTTGAAGTGGATCACGTCCCACTTCCCTGCCCCGAGCCACGCCTTCATCTTTTCGAGGCCCACCTCCGTCGCGCCGCCGTTTTGCGGGATGCGGTGCACGTTCGCCTTGCCCTTCAGTTTCTCGCGCACAGGCAGCGTGTAGCCGATGGAGATCGAATCGCCGATCAACAGCACGCGTGGCAGCTTCGGATCATCCTTTACCGGTGCCATCGCGTCGTTTTTCTTCGAATCAGAGTCCGCCACGCTTTCGCCCTCGTTCGCCTTGTCGAGGCCCAGCTTCTTCAACTCGGCCTGCTTGGCCAAAAGCGGCTCCAACGTGCCATCGACGGCCAGGATGGCCTTCTTCAATGCGTCCTCATAGACCTTCGTCGCCTCGCGATACGTCTTCGATGCGTTCTTGTCGCGATCCGCGGGGAACTTCTTCCGATCATCGGAGTGCGCTTGGCGTGCCGCGCTGAAGACTTTGGCTGCTTCACGCATCGCTGGCGTGCGTTTCGCGGTTAGCTCGGCATCGGCAAGACGTTTCTTCTCCGCGTCGGTCAGCGATTCGACCGCCGCGGAAGACGAAATGAGAACGAACAGGCAAAGGAGCAGGAGTTTCATGAGCAGATCGTGGAAAGGCGATAGACTCACGCCAGCGCTTTCATGATCTATCGCGGCACACACACACGATGCATCGGCACTCCTCAGACGCCTGGCAATCATCCAACGGCGGATCTCCCACTCATTCTGCCCACCTTACACGACCCCATTAGATGCCCCATCACCCGCCCATTCATTTCCACCTTCGCATCCTCATCAATGTAAGGCCTGCCGTGAAACTTCGCCAGCGCGGCTTCGGATCAAACGTGTCCACCTGCGACGGCCCGCCGTTCATGAACAAGAACACACAGTGCTTCGCCTTCGCCGGAAAATGCGCTCCCTTCTCCGTCAACGGCCCCGCCATCAAATCCGCCAGCGCCAGCCCGGCGAATTCGCCGGTGGCCCGGAGGATAAACTTCTCAGCGCGCGAGGTCACTTGGCGTAAGGTTGTCGAGGAGCCGTAACATCTGATCAAAAGATGTTTGCTGATGTTGAAGCGTCCAAGAAGCGCGGATGATGATAGACCCAGTGCTTCAGCGTTCCATAGAAGATCATGCGGACGATGATGATGCCTTCTACCTTTTCATGAATTGAGTATGTGAAAACCTCAGGGTTCGATCCCAAAGAAGGGGCGTCAGCCATCTCGGAATCAAAAAATGCTTCTCGCTTATGGAGATTGTTCAGGTGTTCTTGATCCCGGTAAAAGTTGCCCAAATTGGTTACTTTGAGTGGGACCGATAGCTTCTTGAAGGTCTCAAAGAAGTATACTGCCCTCGCAACTGAACACAGGAACTGCTGCATGCGCTTACCATCTGCTCGCCCGGCAATGTGCCCATCCTCAGAGATTCCAACGGTTTCTCCAAGGAGCTTTTTCATCAGTGCACTGTTTCGCTTTGCATGATCGTGTTCGGCCATACGACGCAGCTTTCGATGCATCATTTCGCCACATTTATTAACCCCGTGCAAGCTGGCCAGATGCCAAAGCGCATAAGTGTCGTCGGTGGACTTATTGGTATTATGATCGTCGCATGAAGGAACCTTGATCAGGTCTCTTCGATACACGCAGTTCCCTCGCTCGTCTCGGTCATCAGGGAAAAAGCATTGCGGTGGAGCGTGCTCCATACTGGTTTTTGGTCTTTCACAGGCATAACAAGTTGGAAACTCGGTGAGAATCTTTTGTTTGGAGATTACCAGGCTCATGCTTGCAGGATTTTGACAGCTTATTGGGAATAAACAAACTCGTTCAAATTGAGCATCACGCGACAGAGCTGCTCCAGCGGCTCAGTTTGCAGACAAGCCTACATGTTGGCGATTTTGGCCATCCGGGGCTTCCGGCACGAGGCAACCCGCCACGCGAGGGTGATCTGCTTTCCGGCCTCGTTGCCCGCCTCGCATTTCAGACGGGCGGTGAAGTGATGGGCCTGGGCGTTGACGAAGTCGCCGTTGAAGAAGGTGAGAGCCTGCGGGGCGACGGTGGTGACCCGACGTTGCGGTTTGCTGCTCAAGATGTCGGCGACGACGAGGGTTGAGCGTAGGCGGGCGAAGCCGCCCTGGGATATTGGATCAGCGATTGCGACGCGTCTTCTTTCCTGGAGCTGCATCCGGAAGCTGCTTCATGGCTTTCTCAAAATCGTCCGGCTCAGCGGCCGACCGCGTGAGTTGTTGTCTTCGAAACGACTCATACTGTCCCTCGGCGTGAGCGAGTGCCAGTTCGTGGCTGATTTTGCCAGCGTGAGTGAGGATGTCGCGGTCGTTGATGGTGAGGAAGCTGTCCAGCTTGGTGATCCAGTCGGCCATTTTCATCGGGATGCGGCGCATGGCCTGGCCGGTGGCGAAGACGAGGTATTGCTCGACGAGATTGTTCAGCGCGGCGAGTTCGTCGGCATCGAGGTAGTTCTTGGCGATGGTGACGTCCTCCTTGCGGACTCTGGCCCCGCGCCAGCTTGTGAGGCCCATGTGCGGTTTGCTGCTGTCGGCACGGGCGGTGATGAGTTCAGCAGCGGTCTGGCCGGTGATGGCCCAGTGCATCTTGTTTTGCACGGTCTTGAAGAAGGTGATGCTGGCTTCGTCCGTGGGATCGTAGTCGATGCTCGTGGCGTAAATGTCCGTGATCTTCTGGTAGAAGCGCCGCTCGGAGGTGCGGATGTCCTGGATGCGGCGCAGTAACTCCTCGAAGTAGTCGAAGGGCAGGTCAGGGTTCTTCAAGCGCTCGTCATCGAGCAGAAAGCCCTTCGTGATGAACTCCCGGAGCCGCTGCGTGGCCCAGATGCGAAACTGCGTGGCGATGCGAGACTTCACCCGGTAGCCGACAGAGATGATGGCATCGAGATTGTAGTATTCCAGGCTCCGGGATACCTGCCGTGCACCTTCCTGGCGAACCGTTAAGAATTTCTTAACAGTTGCCTCCGACAGGAGTTCGCCCTCCTCAAAGATATTGCTGAGGTGCATGCTGACATTGGGAATGGTGGTGCCAAACAGCTCCGCCATCATCGGCTGCGTGAGCCAGACGGTCTCGCCCTCAAAGCGGACATCGAGTTTGATGCGGCCATCTTCGCTACGGTAGATGAGGAACTGGGACTGGGCGGGTGGCTCGGCCATAGGACGATGCTAGACAGCTTGGGGAAGCAGACAACCGTCGAATGGTCCAGGGCAGTCATGGCTTCTTTTTCCGCTTCAGTTAGCGGGTCGCGTGCGAGACGCTACTCGTGCGCTTCACCCGGTCTTCAACCGCAGCTACTTCTTCCTCGGTTTTGCAATCATCTGAAACGGCTCGCTGAGCAGCAAGGGCTTTCCTGCGACCATTTGGGTATCGCCGGTGCTCTTCATCCAGAGATCGAGACCGCGGCGCATCGCATCGAGCTGCGTGGTGTTTTCTGTCGCGAGGTTGTGAAGCTCGAAGGGATCGGCTTCGAGGTCGTAAAGCTCCTCCGCGGGCCGTTCGCGATAGCGTTTCACGAGGAAGGCGGCCTTTGAATCACTCTGCGCGGCTTTTTCCCATGACGCGATGTAGGCGAGGCTGTCCTCATTCATCGAGCGGTCGATGTGCGAGGTGAAACGATACTCGGGATGCAGGTTGCGGATGTATTTCCACTTCGCGGTGCGCATCGATCGGCTGGGATAGACGTTCATGTCGTTGTCGCCGGTGTGCGTCGTGAAGATCGCCTCGCGATGCGTGCTCGTTTGGCCCGTGAGCACGGGAAGAAGCGATTTACCATCCAAAACACTTGGAGCAGTGCCTCCGCCGATTTCGATCAGCGTCGGCAGAATGTCGATCCACTGCGCCAAAGCCATCGTGCGTGCTCCAGCGGTTACTTTGCCCTCCCAGTGCACGATGAGAGGCACGCGTGTGCCTTCGTCGTAGAGGTTCCATTTGCCGAAAGGCAGTTGTGCGCCGTGATCGCTCGTCTGGAGGAAAAAAGTGTTCGCGGTGCCGAGATGCGTTTTCGCGGCTTCATATACCGCGCCGATCTCCGCATCCATTTTCATCACCGCATTGATGTAGCGGGCGCGGTAGAGGCGGAACTCCGGCGTGTCGATGTGCATCGGCTGCACGCTCACCTTCGCCGGATCGACACCCTCCGGCGGCGGTAGCGGCACATGAGGCCAGTTCGTGCCAAACACGAGCGCGAGCGGCTTTTCACTCTTCCGCTGCTTCAAGTAGTCGATGCAGGCCTGCACACCCGCGTGGTCGTGATAACCAAAGTTCTCCGCGCGATCAAAACCCTGCTCGGTGACATGCGCATAGTGGCTCGTTTTGCCGAAACTCACCGTTTCGTAGCCCAACTCCTTCAAATAAGCCGGCAGACGCTTCAATTTGGCGTGCGGCTTCGCATGATTCGGCTCCGCGCCGTTCTTCGCCGGATACAACCCCGTGAAAAGCGCCGCGCGACTCGGCGCACAGCTCGGCGAGTTCACAAACGCCCGCTCAAACACCATCCCCGCCGCCGCCATCCGGTCGAGGTGCGGCGTGGGGATGTCCTTCGCGCCATACACGCTCATGTCCGCCGCGCTGTGATCATCTGCGAGCAGAACAACAAGGTGCGGCTGCGCAGCCGCGCTCAAAGCGAAGAGGAGGAAGAGCAGGTGTCGCATAAAACAAGCTAGGCCAGCTTGTAGCAATCCGCCCACTCCGCACGCGGCGCGGGACCGGCGAGACGGGCATTCGCCTCGTCGTTGCCGATGAAGCGCTTCGTCTTCGGATCAAACTGGAGATCCACATTTAAATACTCGGCGATGGTGCCGAGATTTAGCACCTGGGTGAGCTCACCAGAGATGCTGAAGGGCGACTCGGTGGTGCCGTTGCCCAGGCAGGCCTGGATGAAGCTTTCCTGGTGGCTGAGCTTCATCGGATGCAGCCCCATCGCGTCTTTGTTCTCCACCATCTTCGCCCGAGGATACAGGAGTGAATGACGATCATGCGAGCCGCGCTGCACGAGGTAGTCGCCCTGTTTGCGATGCAGCAGCGAGCCCGCGTTGCCGGGATTCGGGATCACCACCTTGCCGTCGGGACCTGGGTCGCCGTATTTCTCTTCGATGTCGAAATGGATGTCGCCACCGGCTTTCCAATGCAGCTCCACGGCAGGCAGTTTCTCACCACGAGCCGGGAATTCGAAGCGGATGTCCGAGCTGAGCGGATAGCTGATCTTGTTGTAGTCAGCGAGTGCCAGCGGCGTGATGCGGGTGGGCAGGCCGAGCTTCAGATGATGATGCGCGAAGTCGATGATGTGCGCGCCCCAATCGCCAAACATGCCGCCGCCATAGAGGTGGAATCCACGCCAGTTGAAGGGGTGATACATCTTGCTGAAAGGCTTCACCTCCTGCGGGCCGCACCAGAGGTCCCAGTTCAGCGTCTCGGGCTTCGGCTCCTCCGCTGGATAGCCTTTCACGAGCGCACGCTCCGTCGCATTCATGAACCACAGTGAGGGCGATTTCCAAGCTTGGATCTTCACGATGTCATCCACGATGCCTGCGGCGAGCATCTGCTTGAACTGCTCCGCGCCCGCCGAGGTGTGGCCCTGGTTGCCCATCTGCGTGATGACTTTGAACTTCTTCTCCGCACGCATGAGGATCTCAGCCTCTTCAAAGGTGTGCGTGAGCGGCTTCTCGACATACACATGCTTGCCGAGCGCCATCGCGCTGATCGCCGCGACGAAGTGCGTGTGATCCGGCGTCACCACGCTGACCGCGTCGATGTCCTTGCCCATCTTGTCGAGCATCTCACGGAAGTCCTGGAAGCGCTTCACATCTGGAAACGCCTTCAAGTTCTTCTCCGCGCTCTTTGCCGTCACAAAATCCACATCCGCAAAGGCCACCGGCATGGCATTGCCTGCTGCGGTGAGTCCCGGAATGACGCTCCCAGCCCGTCCGCCAACGCCGATGCAGCCCAAATTGATGCGCCGGCTCGGCGGCAGCTTCGGATTGTCCGCGGCGCGTGCGCTCGTTAGGTAGGCCGGCAGGAAATTGAAACTCAAGCCGGCTGCAGCGGCATGTTTGACGAAGTGACGACGGGAGGAGACAGGGGATTTCATGGTGCGAGCGATCAAACGTGGGAAATGCATCAATCACTCAGACTTCACTTCCGAGGATAAGGCCCAAGATGTTCGTGGGCGATGAGCCAGCGATCGTTTGCTTTGCGCAGGATCGTGGTGCCGCGACCGCCGCCGGAGGCTTCCTGGCCGCTGATGAGGCCTTTCCAGCGAAATTCATAGCGGCAGGCGGCCACATCATCGGTGACGACCGTCCAGGCGATGTCGTGCAGGCTGAAGTGCTCGTCTTAAATGAGCGCGAAGGTCTTCTCAAAGGCCGCTTTCGCGGCAGCGTGTCCCTTGAAAGTGTCTTCCGTGAAAATGAACACAGCGTCCTCCGCGACGTGTGGGGCGATCCGGTCCCACGCATGCGTGTTGAGGGCCTCGACGTAGGTGGAGAGGGCGGTGGCGTGATTCATGTCAGTTGGAGCGGCAGCCATGGAAACGATGAATATGCCGCCAAAGAACATCAGAAGGAGATTTTTCATGGAGAGGCGTTGGTTTAGTCCAGATGACCGGCACAGACTCGACATCCAGCCGCGTTTCTGAATCGTCCCAAACATGAATCGATTCCTTCCATGCGCCACGCTGGCGTTATGCCTTGCTTGCAGTGCTGCCGAGCCGCCGCGCATGCTTTTTCTCGAAGATGCCGGCCATGATCCCACCGCGCCGAGTGGCACGCGGTCGGGTTTTGCCATCCTGCGCCGCGAGGATGGCAGCTTTTGCTTCTACAATCCCTACGCCCCCAGCGCGGAGCCGCTGAGTCTGCCAGACAGAAAGGGCGTGAAGCACACGCTGCAGCCTGCTTTGCCCGAAAACCTCGCCAAATCGAAGGTGCTCATCGACAGCTGCATTCTGAATAACACACAGACGCTGCTCTCAGCCGATGGCACGGTCCGCAGCATCACGGTGAAGGCTGAAAAGCACAGCAAAGAGGACGCGGTGCGCATTGGTCTGCCGATGTATCTCGACGTGTGGTATCGCCAGGGCAATGCGCTGGCCGTTTCCGAGCCGGTTCGGACTTGGCGAGGCTACAACGGATCGCAGATGGAATATCAGCGGCTCGCGAGCGGGCGACTGCTCGTGCCGCATGGGAGTTTTCTGCCGCATGCCAAGGCCGTGCCGCCCACCGGTCGCCACGAAACGGTGATCGAGTATTCCGATGATGGCGGCATGAGTTGGCAGCTCAGCGCCTCGAAACTGACCTCGCCGTGCTACGAAGGCTACAACGGCTCGAATGAAGGTGCCTGCGAGCCTTGCTTTGAAGAAATCCGCGATGGCTCGATCTGGATGCTGATGCGTTCGCAGGCAGGTTGTCTTTACGAGTCCATCTCCAAAGACAACGGCACGACATGGTCCCAAGCCGCGCCCTCGCGCTTCCGCACCTCCACCGGACCGGCGAACCTGCTCCGTCACCGCGATGGACGGCTCGTGCTGACCTGGAACAACTGCGAACTGCCGCCGAAACACGATGGCATGGGCGTGTATGGGGGACGCGATGCCTTGCACATCGCCATCTCTGACGATGACGGCCGCACGTGGCAGGGATTTCGCGAGATCTACCTCGATCATCGTCGAAACGACAATCCCGCCGCCTCCGGCGATCGCGGCACGGCCTATCCGCTCGCCGCATTCACGGATGAGGGCAAAATCGTCGTCCTCGCCGGTCAGGGCAAAGGCGGACGCAATCCCATCCTCGTCGATCCTGATTGGATCACCGCCACAAGTGCCGAAACCGAATTTCGCGACGGTCTCGCGCAATGGGCCGTGTATCAGCACACCGGCCCCGCGAAACGCTGGTGGCGTGCGCGGCGCATCGGCTGCGCCCTCATCGAAACACCTGATGGGCCCGGCACACGGAGCCTGCACGTGCGCAACCCCGATGAGCCCGACACCGCCGTTTGGAACTTCCCCAACGGCTGGCGCGGCGAACTCACCGCCCGCATCCGCCTGCCCGCTGGCTCACAAGGCGCGATCTTCTCCCTCAACGACCGCTTCTTCGATCCCTCGAACACGCTCGGTGAGGATCTTGCCATGTTCCAAGCCCGCGTGACCACTGAGAGCCTCAAGCCGGACACTTGGCACACCCTTTCTCTCCGCTGGGACCTCTCTCGCGGCGAGTGCGAGCAGCGAATGGATGATCAGCTCATGGCCACCTACAAATTGCGGCACCGCACCCTCAACGGCCTCAGTTACCTCCGCATTCGCTCCGCCGCAGGCAAGCCCGATCCTCACGGCGTGATCATTCGGCATGTGAAGGCGGCCATTTCTGATCCCAAAGCTCCCGCAATCACTCGCGAAGAATTAGATGCTCATCAACGCGACTACGTAAAGATCATCGTGCCGCGCTGGTGAGTGTCACTCACTTTGCCTTCGCGCTCCAAAGCGCCACATTGCGAAACTGCGCTCCCTCCGCTCTCGCGACGAAGCCCACGCGGCCTTTGCGCTCTTTGAAACGCTCGTGGCTGGCCTCGAGGACGTGGTCGTCGATCTTCGCGAGGAAGCGGTCGCCGCAGATTTCGATGGTGACGCGATGCCAGGTGTTGGGATCGAGTTTGACCTCGATTTTCTTCAATTCCTCGCGGCGCGTCTCCTTGGCGATACCGCTCATCTTTTGAATCCAGATGGCCGTTGGCGTGATCATGACGCGACCTTGATGAAGGTTCGGTTTGTTCGTGTCGCGACATACAAAGCCGATCTGTGGCGAGGGGCCGAGCTTAAACTCAGCGGTCAGCACATAGTCGCCGAGGTCCACGATGTGCTCGCAGACGGCCTCGTGACCATTCGGGCGTTTCTCGCTCGGACCTTCCTGCACGGCGTAGGCGGCACCATCCTTGATGCTCCATGTGCCGATGCCTCCACGCCAGCCGTCGGTGCCCGGCTGCTTCTCCTTCGCGAAGGCCTCCGCGGAGATGAGTTGATCGACTGCACAAATCTGCGTGACGGGCAGGGCAGGCGTTTGAGCATTCAAAGGGAGGGCGAGGGCAACAAGGCAGAGCAGAAGTCGGCTTTTCATGTGAGGAACAAAACGCTGGGGTTCGAGAGACATGACAACAAAAAGCCCTGTGAGGTTTCCCCCACAGGGCTTTTGTTTTGCGGAGGTTAGTCCGCTACAGCGGCTGGAGCCGCCGTGTGGTTACTTCTTCTTCGCGGCCTTCTTGGCAGCCTTCTTGGCGGCTTTCTTAGCAGGGGCCTTCTTGGCAGCCTTCTTGGCGGCTTTCTTTGCAGCTTTCTTAGCCATAGTGTTTGTCCTCTTGTTGTTGGTTGCTTTGTTGTTTTGTTTTGCCGAGGCACCAGCGGAGCTGGAACCACGGACATTTTTACCGGCGGGCGCCTTGGCGGCGGCACGCTTTTCCTCGATCGCGGCCTGCGCGGCGGCAAGGCGGGCGACGGGGACGCGGAAAGGACTGCAGCTGACGTAGGAAAGGCCCACCTTGTGGCAGAACTTCACGGAGTCAGGATCGCCACCGTGCTCACCGCAGATGCCCAACTTGATGTCGGGGCGTGTGCTGCGGCCTTTGGTGATGGCGGTCTGGATGAGCTGGCCGACACCGGTGGTGTCGAGCGTAGCGAAGGGGTTCTTCTTGAAGATCTCGTTCTCCGTGTAGGGCATGAGGAACGAGCCCATGTCGTCACGGCTGATGCCGAGAGCGGTCTGGGTGAGGTCGTTCGTGCCGAAGGAGAAGAACTCTGCGGTCTGCGCGATCTCATCGGCGGTGAGAGCACCGCGGGGGACTTCGATCATGGTGCCGACCATGTAGCTGAACTTGATCTTCTTCTCGGCCATGACGGCCTTGGCGACCTTGTGAATGATCTCGACCTGGAGGTCGAGCTCCTTCTTGAAGCCGACGAGCGGGACCATCACCTCAGGCTTCACCTTGATCTTCTTGGCAGCCACGTCAGCGGCGGCTTCAAAGATGGCGCGGGCCTGCATGGCGGTGATTTCCGGATAGGCGATGCCGAGACGGCAGCCGCGGTGGCCGAGCATGGGGTTGAACTCATGCAGGGCGGCGACGCGGGACTTCACCTTCTCGACGGAGACGCCCATTTTCTTCGCAAGGTCGGCCTGGGCGGCATCTTCATGCGGAACGAATTCGTGGAGGGGCGGGTCGAGCAGGCGGATGGTCGCGGGCAGGCCGTTGAGGGCCTCGAAGATGCCGGTAAAGTCCTCACGCTGATACGGAAGGAGCTTCGCGAGGGCTTTTTCGCGGTCGGCGACGTTGTCAGCGAGGATCATCTCGCGGACGGCGTCGATGCGGTCGCCTTCGAAGAACATGTGCTCCGTGCGGGTGAGGCCGATGCCTTGGGCACCGAACGCGATGGCGTTTTCGGTCTGCTCAGGATTGTCGGCGTTCGTGCGGACCTGGAGGCGGGCAGCTTTACCGCACCAGCTCATGAGGGTCTGGAAGCTCTTGTACTTCTCGGTGGCCTGCGCGGCCTTGTCGCCGTGAAGAGCACCCGTGACGATGGAAGACGGACCCGTCTTGATTTTGCCACCGTAGATCGTGCCGGCGGTGCCGTCGATGCTGAGGCTGTCTTTGCCTTCGTGGAAGACTTCACCGGCGATGGTGACGGTCTTCTTGTCGTAGTCGATTTCGACGGCGGAGGCACCGCAGATGCAAACTTTGCCCATCTGACGGGCGACGAGCGCGGCGTGGCTGGAGACACCACCTTTGGCAGTGAGGATGCCAGCGGCGGCGATCATGCCACGAAGGTCTTCGGGGGAAGTTTCGTTGCGGACGAGGAGAACGGTCTCACCGGCTTCTGCAGCGGCGGCGGCGCGGTTCGCATTGAGGTAGATGGTGCCGGAGGCAGCGCCAGGACCGGCAGGAAGGCCTTTGGCGAGTTCCTTGGCCTTCTTGATCTCGCTGAGATCGAAGTCAGGAGCGAGGAGCTGCTCGAGCTGGTCGGCAGGATTGCGCAGGATGGCGGTTTCCCAGTCGATGAGCTTTTCCTTCACCATGTCCATGGAGAACTTCAGCGCTGCAGCGGCGGTGCGCTTACCATTGCGGGTCTGAAGCATGAACAGCTTGCCCTGCTGGATGGTGAACTCCACGTCCTGCACATCTTTGAAGTGCTTCTCGAGGATGGAGCGGACTTTCATGAGTTCCGCGAAGGCCTTCGGCATCTCCTTCTGGAGCTGAGCGACAGGCTCAGGCGTGCGAACGCCGGCGACGACGTCTTCACCCTGGGCGTTGATGAGGAACTCACCGTAGAATTCGTTGACGCCGTTGGCAGGATTGCGGGTGAAGGCCACGCCAGAACCGGAATCGTTGCCGGTGTTGCCGTAAACCATCGCCTGCACGTTGACGGCGGTGCCCCACTCAGCGGGGATGTTGTATTTGCGGCGATACACGATCGCGCGGTCGTTCATCCATGAGCCGAACACAGCGCCGGCAGCGCCGCGAAGCTGGTCCCAAGGATTGTTCGGGAAGACATGGCCGGTGCGCTCTTTGACGAGCTGCTTGAAGAGCTTCACGAGCTCCTTCTGGTCATCGGCTGTCAGGTCGGAGTCGATGATGTCCTTGTGATACTTTTTGTGCTTGTAGGCTTCGATCACGGTCTCGAAGGGCTCGTGATCTTCGTTTTCACGCTTCTGCACGCCGAGCACGACGTCGCCGTACATCTGGATGAAGCGGCGGTAGCAATCCCAAGCGAAACGCTCATTGTTGGTCGCCTTGACGAGCGAGAGAACCGTCTGGTCATTCAGGCCGAGATTCAAGATGGTGTCCATCATGCCCGGCATCGAGTCACGAGCACCGGAGCGCACGGCAACGAGCAGCGGCATGCCATTGGCGTCGCCGAATTTGGCGCCCATGATTTTTTCCATGGATGCGATGCCTGCTTCCATCTGCTTCTGGAGATCAGCGGGATAACTCTTCTTGTTCGCGTAGAAGTAAGTGCAGACTTCCGTGCTGATGGTGAATCCGGGAGGCACTGGAAGACCGATGCGGCTCATTTCCGCGAGGTTCGCTCCTTTGCCGCCGAGCAGCGCTTTCATGGAGCCGTCACCGTCCGCTTTTCCTGCTCCGAAGGAATAAACGTATTTCACTTTCTTTGCGCCGCTGGTTGCTTGTTTAGCCATATTGGGTTTTTCGGTCGATCAGTGCGATCCGTGTGTGGGTCGATATATTGGGTGGGATTGAATCGCCGATCTATATTGCTGAATTATATGATGCAAGGTGTTTGTTGACAATGAAAAGTTCCGCGACGCAAACCGGCGAGCACCATGAACAACATCGCGACACGGCTATTGACGCGAAGAATGTTCTTCTGATAAAACCATTCATCATCACTCGCGGCGTGCTTTCTGCGCCCGCCACCAGCATGAACCTACCAACTCACCGTCACCCCCCCAAGCACATGAAAACACCATCATCCAATCATTCACCTCACGGCTTCACTCTTGTGGAGTTGCTAGTCGTCGTGACCATCATCGGCATCCTAGCAGGCCTCGTTATCTCACAGGCTCCCAAGCTTATGCAGCAAAGCCGCGAGCTCGAAGTGCGAAATGTGATCGTCTCCCTTCAGACGGGCATCCGAAATTATCAGACGGAGTACAATCGGTTTCCGCTAGATCCGGCACAGTTGTCTTCTGGAGATGAAGATGCTCCCGCAGTTCTAACCAATCAAAGCACTACGTTGATCGATACCCTAATGGGCCCAGCGGCAAGTCAAAGCAGTGGCGGCGGTTCTTCGTCTGGCAGTGGTAGCGGCGCCACCGCCGATTTGAACCCCAAAGGCATTGAATTTACGAGTTTTAAGGTGGCCAAGGCAGGCCGAAATGGGCTCGTCGGCACGCAAAGTCCATACAGCCTTGTCGATCTATGGGGCTCACCTTTCTACATTCTCTTTGACACCAACTTGGATCGCAAAATCAAGAACCCAGATCTACAGAATCAAGACCCGAAAATATCGCAAAACGCCATCAGCCCTCCACCACAGTTCCTGCCAACTGATGTGGCTATTTATAGTCTGGGTAAAGATCGAATTCCCATGACTGGCGACGATATCGTTTCCTGGCGCAACTGATCCAACAACAGCGTTGAGTTCCTTCAGCGGCGGTTCCCATCAGGGCCGCCGCTTTTTCATGCTCACGCGTATTTGGCGAGCAAATCAGCCGTCTTTGCCGGATCGACCTTCTCGTAGAAGTCGTCCTCCACCATGCAAACAGGGCCAAAGCCGCAGCTCGCGAGGCATTCGGCGAATTCGATGCTGTATTTGCCATCGGCACTCACCGCGATCGGGTGATGATGATCGACATGCGAGCGGTCGATGTTTGCCGTTTTGCAAAACGACTCCATGAGCTCGTAACTGCCGGCCATGGCGCAGGAAAGGGTGCGGCAGACACGGATGTGATACTTGCCCGGGGCGCTTTGACGGAAGCCCGGATAGAAGGTGACGACTTCGAGCACCTGAATCGGCTCGAGACCAAGCTTAGCAGCCACCCAGTTCACAGCTTCCTCGCTGATGTAGCGAAAGTGATGCTGCATGAGGTGCAGCAGCGGCAGCACGGCGCTGCGTTTCGACACCGGGTAGTGCGAGATGGCCTCATCCATCTGCTTCTCCAATTCGGCTGGAACTTCAAAGGCCATGCGTGGGTCGGTCAAAAACGGTTCGGGGTGAAAAAAATCAGCGATCGCACTCGCCCATGACGAAATCGAGGCTGCCGAGCACGGCAGGCACGTCGCTGATCATGTGGCCGGGCAGCAGCTTGGAGAGAATGCAAAGATTCAGGAAGGAGGGGCTGCGAATCTTCAGGCGATGCGGCACGCCGCCACCGGTGCTGTTGATGTAAAAGCCCAGCTCGCCCTTCGGATTCTCGGCGGAGAAATAAACTTCACCCGCAGGCGCGTCGATGCCCTGCGTGGCGATGATGAAATGGTGGATCAGCTCCTCCATCTTCATGAGAACCTTCTCCTTCTTCGGCAGCAGGCCTTTCGCCTCGGCGACATTGATCGCACCGCCGGGCAGATCCTTCAGCACCTGACGCAGGATGCGCACGCTCTGACGCATTTCCTCCATGCGGACAAGGTAACGATCATAACAATCACCCTTCGTGCCCACCGGGATGTCGAACTCATACTTCTCGTAGTCGAGGTAGGGGTGCGCTTTCCGCACATCGAATTCCACGCCCGATCCGCGCAGATTCGGCCCCGTGATGCCATACGCGATGGCTTCCTCGCGGGAGATCACGCCGATGTCCTGCGTGCGCTCGATGAAGATGCGGTTCCGCGACAGTAGCTTGTCGATCTCATCGATCACGGGCTCCAGATCATTCAAGAAAGTCGTCACCGCGGCCTCGAAGCCCGCCGGCAGATCGCGAGTCTGTCCACCCACGCGGGTGTAGCTCGTCGTGAAGCGTGCGCCCGTGAGCTGCTCGCACAAATTATAAATCTTTTCACGCTCCGTGAAGGTGTAGAGGAAGACCGTCATCGCGCCGACATCCATCGCGAAGACCCCGACACCCAGCATGTGCGCCGAGATGCGGGCCAGCTCGCAGCAAATCACGCGGATGGCCTTGCCGCGGGCGGGAAGCTCCCAGCCCATCAGCTTTTCCACGGCCAGCGCATACGCCACGTTGTTCGCCAGCGGAGCGAGATAGTCCAGACGGTCCGTGTAGGGCACGAACTGGTTGTAGTGCATGTTCTCGGCGATCTTTTCGTCGCCGCGATGCAGGAAGCCCACGTCCGGGTCGGCTTTCGTGATGATCTCGCCGTCCAGCTCGAGCACTAGGCGCAGCACGCCGTGCGTCGCCGGATGGCTGGGGCCCATGTTCAGCACCAATTTCTCGCCCACGATGTCCGTCGTGGTCTCTTCCACGGATTCGAGATGCCGGGCGGCCTTGGCGGCGGTATCGGGAGCCTCGTATTCTCGGGTGACAGTGGGCATGCGTTCGGAAAGTGGGGGGAGCACGACTTATTCGTCGCCCGAGAAAGAGCGGCAACACGATTTTGTGAAAAGTTTCACAAGCTCCGACACACCACCCGCAATCCGCCCTCGCCAACCGGGTCTGCCTTATATAAAGAGGTGAATCCAACGCCCGCATGGCCCGCGAGACCTTCCACCGCCTTTTTGCCCCCCTTACCAGCCTTGGAAAGGTCCTCGGCATCTGGGCCCTCCTCGCCACAGCAGCCTCGGCGGCCATCGAAACCGTTCCCGCCCCGGCCGATGGCATCTACGACGACACCCGCGCCCTCAGCGACGCCTCGCGCCAGATCCTCTCGGAGGAGATCCGCGCTCTCGCCACCTCTCTGAAGTGCGATGTCTGGCTCACCGCCACCAGCTTTTCCACCGGCGGCCTCACGCCGCGCCGTCAGGCCCAGGCCACCCGCGTGCGCTGGAGCGGCGACAAGTCCGCCATCCTCCTCGCCTACGACCGCGCCACGAATGTCATGGCCTTTTCCTTCTCGCCCGAGCTTTGGAGCCGCTACCCGTCCGCCTCCCTCGCCACCATCGGCCTCGAGGCAAACCGCGCCATCGCCGATACCAAGCTCACCCTCGACGAACGCCTCACCAGCATCGTGAATCTCGTCAGCAAACGCCTGCGTGAGCTCGAAACCGTGCGCCTCAAGCAATCCGTGTGGTTCCCCAAAGAGGAACGCAGCTCAACCCTCCTCCTCGTCGCCGTTTTACTCGGCGGAGCCCTTCTCGCTGCCATCCTCGGACTCATTTCACGCGCCCGCAGCCATGCCAGCGGCGAGCAATTGCTCTTCCCCGATGTCACCGTCAGCACCCGCTTCGGCGCCCCCTTCGGCGGCGGCCACATCGCCGAGATCCGCACCCAGCCACCGGCCAGGTGACCGACTCGAGCAATGGAGTCCTGGAGTGCTGTATTCCCAATACTCCATCACTCCAATACTCCACCCCTCATCAATCCCGCGGACGCAACTGCTCGCTCGAAGGTTCATCGCCCTTCAAGCCCTTTTCCTTCAGCACCTTGTCCACCATCTCGATGTACTTCAGCGGATACTTCTTCCGCTGATACTTGCGAAACATCAGATCGCGCAGCATCAGCCAGTCATCGTCCGTCGGATTTTCCAAAGGAGCCCATCCCTCCATCTCCGGCTCGATCAGATAGTGCCAGACCCAGTTCCGGAAGTCCCAGTAGGCACGCACATAGCGCTTCTTGCGGGGTTCGATTTGCTCGTGCCATTCATGCGCCTGGTTCTTTTTCATGGATTCGTGGGCGGCCAGCATGCAATCGTCCGACTGCGCATGCAACCCAACACACGCTCCGCTTTGCCGCCGCTCTTCGCCTACCTCGCCGCCGTGCTGGTGGGCGGTGCCTTGCTCGCGCCGCTGCTCTTCGACCTCGGCAAATGGGCGCAAAACTGGCTCACCACCTCCTCCATGCACGATTGGGGCATCGTAAAGTGGCTCCTCAGCGAGATCGAACGCGCCCACTTCACCCGCTACTTCAACCGCGCCGTCCTCGTCCTCGCCATCGTGCTCATCTGGCCGCTTTTGAAGGCCATCCGACTCGATCGCAGCGTTTTGCCACCCTTCGCGCCCGCTGCATCCGGCCTCAAACAAGGCCTCACCGGCTTCATTCTCGCCGCCGGCCTTCTTTTCGGCCTCGGCCTCCTCTTCATCCAAAACGGCATCTACTCGCTCAAACCGGACGCCGCATGGCTGAAGCTCTCCGCACACCTCACCGCCGCATTTGGCGCCGGCATCATTGAAGAGCTGTTTTTTCGTGGAGCACTCCTCGGCATCCTGCTGCGCACCATGAAGCCCAAAACCGCCTTCATCTGGTGCACCTTCATATTCGCCATCGTCCACTTCCTGCGCCCACCGGGCGACTGGCAGCTCGCCGATGCCGACGTCCGCTGGCACAGCGGCTTCGCCGTGCTCGTGCGGCTCTTTGATGGCTTCGGCCATATGCGCATCTTCCTCGCCGAATTCCTCACGCTCACCGCCGTCGGTGCCGTTTTGGCCTTCACGCGACTCCGCACTGGTCGTTTGTGGCTTCCCATCGGTCTGCATGCCGGCTGGGTCTTCGGTTTGAAATACTTCACCGCCCTCACGATCACCTCCGAAGCCCTCAACCGCGGCGAAACCCTCCCTTGGATCGGCTCCAACCTCAAAATCGGCCTCGCCCCCTTCGCCACCGTGCTTTTCACCGGCTTCATTGCCAGCCTTCTCTTCCGCTCCCGGCAAACTTCGACAATCAACAATCGTTGATCAGCAATCGTCAATCGCTCCCGCCCTTTGCCACCGCCTTGATTGACGATTGTCGAACAACCGATTTTTGATTTTCGAGGTCATGCGTCCCTTCCTCTTCCTCCTTTGCGTCAGCACCCTCACCGCCGCCGAGCCCAAGGACCGCCTCATCCGCGAAACACCCGCCCTCACCCCCGAGGCCGAACGCGCCGCGCTGCATGTCCCCGCAGGCTTCGAAGTCCAGCTCTTCGCCGCCGAGCCGCAGATCAATAAACCCATCAACCTCGCCTTCGACGCCAAAGGCCGACTCTGGGTCTCCTCCACCGTCGAGTATCCCTACGCCGCCGACAAAAAACGCTGGTCCGACCCTCAAGGCACTCGCGTCCAAGACAGCCGCGATGCCATCAAGATCCTCGAAGACACCGATGGCGACGGCCGCGCCGACAAAGTCACCGTCTTCGCCGACGCCTTAAACATCCCCACCGGCGTCCTCCCCTGGCACAAACCGGAACACAAAGTCGGCTGCATCGCCTTCAGCATCCCGAACATCTGGTACTTCGCCGACACCGACGGCGACGACCGCGCCGACCACCGCGAAATCCTCTTCGGCCCCCTCGGCTACGAAAAAGACACCCACGGCATGTGCAGCAGCTTCCGCCTCGGCCTGGATGGCTGGGTGTATGCCACGCATGGGTTTAACAACACGAGCAGATTTAAGGGTAGGCAGATGGGAGCTGGGAGATCGGAGATGGGGAAAGACTCTGGACCCAACTCCCATCTTCCATCTCCCATCTCCGAGCTTGAGCTCCAAAGCGGCAACGTCTTCCGCTTCAAGCCCGACGGCTCCGCAGTCGAAAAATACACCAGCGGCCAGGTCAATCCCTTCGGCCTCGCCTGGGACCGCTACGGCAATCTCTACAGCGCCGACTGCCACAGCTCGCCCGTGTATCAGCTCATTCGCGGAGCCTGCTATCCCAGCTTTGGCAAACCGCATGACGGACTCGGCTTCGCACCCGTCATGTGCCAGCACACGCACGGCAGCACCGGCATCTGTGGCATCGTCTATCTCGACGGCGGCGTGTGGGGCCCCGAGTGGGACGATCACATCCTCCTCGGCAACTGCGTCACCTCCCGCGTCAACCACGACCACGTCACCTTCACCGGCTCCACGCCCAAAGCCAACGAACAGCCCGATTTCATCACCAGCGACGACCCCTGGTTCCGCCCCGTCGATCTCCAACTCGGCCCCGACAACGCCCTCTACATCGCCGACTTCTACAACAAGATCATCGGCCACTACGAAGTCCCCCTCGACCACAAAGGCCGCGACAAAACACGCGGCCGCATCTGGCGGGTGGTGAAAAAGGGACAACCAAAGCCCACCCAATCATCCGCAAATCCAGAGCTGGCTGTCATCCGGCAATTCCGACAGCTCGCCGACGGACCGCCATTGGCATCGATTCCGCCGGAAATGGATTGGGATCCATTCAAAACTCCGCAAGATTCAGCCAGGGTTGAGCTAGCACGCGTTAATGCGCTGCGAAACTTGGTGCAGGATCCGAGGCTGCGCATGGATGCACTGGAGAAGATTCACCTGATCAGATCCTTTCACTCAAAAGATGAGATTTTGTCCCATACATGCCTCATCGCTGAACGTGATCTATTTCTGAGCGGGCCAGGTCTGATTGAACTCATTCCTGATCCAGCGGTGCCCATGCCCAACGGGACCTTCTCCAAAGATATCGAGGTTATCTTGCTCACTCTGCCAGACACAAAAGCGAGCGAGTGGCTGTGGAAGCACGGTGCACATCTTCCACAAACGCAAGAGGCTCAGCTCAAGCGCCTCACCCACATCGCCCGCCACGGCGATCCCTCACTCCTCCCCCAAGCCATCGCTCTCGCCAAACGTTCCGCCGTCCCTTCAGTCGCTTCTGTCCCTTCGGTCCCTTCCACCGCGCTCCCGCTCCTCACCGCCCTCCACGATGGCCTCTCCGAACGCGGCACGCCTCCACCGCCCGAACTCCTCACTTGGGCTCAAGACCTCGCCAAACAGCTCCTCGAAGCCGATTCACAAAAACCCGCCCCCACCTGGACCAGCACCGGAAACGCCAAGTGGTCCCTCCAGCCGCGAAAACTCGCTGACGGCACCGAAGTCACCGTCCTGCAAAGCATGGCCAAAGGCGGCGGAGACGAAGAAAGCCGCACCGGCACGCTGAAATCCAAAACCTTCGACGCACCCGCCAAACTCACCCTCTGGCTCAACGGCCACCGCGGCTTCCCCACGGCCAAACCACACGACAAAAACCTCGTCCGCGTCATCGAAGCTGAAACCAACCGCGAACTCGCCCGCGCCTTCCCACCACGCGATGACAAACCCAAACGCATCGAACTCGATCTCTCCAAACACATCAACAATCCCGTCCGCCTCGAAATCATCGACGGCGACAGCGGCAAGGCCTACGCCTGGCTCGGAATCACCCGCATCGAGCCCGCCGTGATCAGCGTGAACGACTTCCAAAGCGAAGACAGCACCCGCGAGAGCCTCAAAACCCTCGCCACGATGCTCCAGCACAGCGCCCCGGCCGCCTTGCGTGAAAAACTCGCCACTTACCTCCCTCCGCGACCCGCCCCACCGCCGCTCCCCGTCTCACCCGAGCAGCGCAAACAGCTCGACACCCTCATCGCCGCCCGCGTCGCCGCCTTCGCCAAAGCCAAGCCCGACATCGAAACCGGAGCCAACGTCTTCAAGATGAACTGCGCCGCCTGCCATCAAATCCAAGGCGAAGGCGGCCTCATCGGCCCGCAGCTCGACGGCATCGGCACCCGCGGCCCCGAACGTCTCTGCGAAGACATCCTCGACCCCAACCGCAACGTCGATGCCCACTTCCACCTCCACACCTTCACCCTCAAAGACGGCTCCGTAACCGCCGGCTTCCTCAAAACCGAGCTCGGCGAAGTCAAAGTCATCGCCGACGCCACCGGCAAAGAACATCGCCTCTCCAAAAAAGACATCACCAAGTCTGAAGTCACTCCGATGTCCCTGATGCCACCGACTTTCGGTCAAACGATGGATGAAGCCACCTTCATCGATCTCCTCGGCTACCTGCTTGAAGTGAAAAACGCAAACTGACCATGATGCGCTCACTCCTCCATGTGTCGGGATGGTTTCTCGTTGGTTGCTGCATGGCCAGCGAACCTCTCAAACCGCATCCACAAGCTCTCGCGAACACGCATGCGGCGGGTGAAGTCGATCGACCGGAGATGGTGCGATTCATCGTGAGTGATCCAGCGAAGCTCCCGGGCATCGTGGTGGATGAAACGAAGGCGAAGCTCACCGGTGAATGGCAATACTCCACGCACACGCCGCCGTATGTCGGCCTCGGTTACCTGCATGACATGAAGGCTGGCAAAGGTCTCAAAGCCGTGACCTTCACGCCTGAGCTGCCGCAAGCAGGCTGGTATGAGGTGCGCCTCGCGCATTGCTACAACGTGCGTCGTGCCACGAACACACCCGTGACGATTCATCATGCCGATGGCGACACCACGCTGCGCATCAACCAGCAAGAGGAGCCTCCGCACGAGCGCTTGTTTCGCACGCTGGGCACGTTTCGCTTTGAAAAAGGCAACGCCGGCTGGGTGCGCATCTCCAACGACGGCACGGATCCCACCAAAGTCGTGATCGCCGATGCCGTACAGTTCCTTCCGGTGGACCCGAAGGCCGTCACGAGCCCTTCCGCTGCTTCCACCACCAAGCGATGAAGTGACCCAGCCCGCTGAACTTGAATCGCGGATCCACCCAACGCTCGATCACAGGATCGCGGCAGACAGAACGCCGATGAGACGATACGAGATCGCTCAAAAAAAGCACTATGCCAATTCGCGCCACCAAGGTAAATGCTGGTATTTACCTATGAAAATAGCGTCTCTATTTCTGTCCTTCACGATCTTTGTTCTGGGTCAGCTTGGTGTATATGCCCAGCCATTCACGACATCGTCCAACTCTGTGAATCTCGCATTGGCACCAGGCTTCAACCATACCAGCGTGCCAATTGGAATTACGCCGGTGGGTTCAGGGTTTGATTTTTCCAACCTTCAGGTCAGTTCCGATTCCGCGTGGGTTACGCCCAGCGTGGACTCCGCCAGTAGCACCGTTCTGCTTACCTTCGCGACATCCAGCCTTACCGCAGCGAGCTACACCGCCACAATCACAGCCACGCATGGCAGCGACTCCCAAACGATCATGGTTGGCGCCACAGGCGCGGCGTTAAGTGTTTTCAAGCTGATCGACGATCCTTTTCGTTCACGTGTTTATGGCCTGTCTCAACAAGCGCTCAACCGCGGCTCGGTTATAGTGATCGATCCTGTCTCTGGAGCTTTGCTATCCAATGTGACGGTTGGAAGAAAACCCACCGGCCTTGCAGTCTCCAACGATGGCAGCGAGTTGTTTGTCATCAATACAGTTGATGAAGCGATTTCGGTGGTGGACCTCAATACCCTTAGGCTGAAGGAAACGATCAACATCGCCTCTGCTTTTGACAACTGGGGTCAGTCTGACACAACTGCCAACATCGGCACGGGACCTGGCGATATCATCTACTACACGGACGGAGCATGGGCTCCCGCTTTGCGTGTTTACAAACGATCGACGTCCGCAGTTTTACAAACGGTGTTTGTGGATGGGAGTTCGGGCAACGGCATCGGCGATTTTGGTCTGAACAGCACCAAAACAGCCCTTTTTGCGTGGGCACAGTATGGCTGGTCGGCGGGATGGGCTGGCTCATATGTCTCTAAATTCACCGTTTCAGCCACAGGGACACTTACGGTGGCGCAAACGACGAGTTCGGCCTATCCAACGCCTTTGAGCCGTGACCCCCTGGAAACGCCAGTGCTAGTTCCCCACGACGATCAATCGGTGTTCGTCAAAAAGTGGATGGCCAATGCAGGTGCGATCACAAGCCTGAACCGGACGTTTTCATCTGACATCTATTCCATTTCGCCGGGAGGAGAGATTGCCGCCACATCTTCCTCGATCATCGAGACAGCCACTGGAAACCTTCTCTATAGCCTGCCGGTGAGCACCACAGTGCAGACCATCACCTCCGATTACGCGAGGCTTGTTCTATTCAATGGCACCACACGGACGTTTCAGTTCATCGACCTTTTTGCGACGGTTGGAGCAGCCGCCATGGGGCGCTCCCTCTCACCGGCAAGTGGCTCCGTAGTGCTGGCACCGTCGGCATTACAATGGTCGCCAGTCGCTGGTGCCGATCTCTACCGGGTCTATCTTGGAACATCATCCTCATCGGTAGCGGCGGCCGGCACAGGTTCGCCTGAATATTTAGGCCAGACCGCAAGCCCGACGATGGCCATCACCAGTTCGCTCACGCCGGGAACCACGTATTATTGGCGGGTGGACTCCGTGAGTTCAGCCAGCGGCGTTTCGACCGGCGCCATTTATTCGTTCACCGTTTCAGTTCTGTCCTTATCCCCAGCGGTCATTACCACTGGAACGGTACAGGGGCACAGTGACCTCACACAAACGCTCTCCTTGGATGCCATTACCCCAGGAACGGCCTGGGAAGCAACATCCGACAAACCTTGGGTAACCTTTGTGTCGGCAACCGGCATCACACCGGCCACTCTAACCATCAAGCTGAACGCCTCTACGCTTCCAGCCGGAACCAACACGGCAACCATCACGTTGAGCAACGGCACCGGCGTGCTGGGCACGGTTCCTGTAACTTTGAGTGTCGATGCCCTTAAGCTCACGCAGATCAAGTCCGATCCCTCTTCGAAGTTCGTTTATGCCATCAGCGAAGATAGCGCTGCCGCATCGCCAAAGGCATACCTGTTGGAAATCGACTCCGTCACCGAACAGATCACGCGCGTGCTCCAGGTGGGTTCATCGGTGACGGATTTGGCGCTCCATAACGCCGACGGACGAATCTATGTGCCAAACTGGATGCCCGGCGCGCTCAGGGCGATTGACAAAACCACTTTCACCTTAGCCCGCACCTATGCCTTCAATCCGTATCAAGGAACTGGCTACGGTCAGGGAGATGTTTACCGTGTCGCAGCTGGCGGTGCGGGGCGGCTGGTCATCGAAGAGCAAGATCAGTGGATTGACATCAATATTTTCAACACGACCTCGGGATCATCGATCGCCACAACATTCCAACGCCAAGGTGGAGGAGCCTTCGATCCGACCGGCCGCTACTACTATCACGGTGATGACAATATCTCGAATGCAGAGGTTCGTAAATTTGACACAACGGGAGATGTGTTTACCGCCCTCTCACATATCCGGGTATCGAGCAACAACTACTATGGCTCCCGCGTGGTGGTCGTATCTGAGTCCGGAAATGCCGTCTTTTGGAACGGCTCACACTTCAATGCAGACCTCGTTGAACAGTGGTCCATGGCAAAGGAAGTCTATTCCACCACCCCAGATGGGCGCTACGCATTTGGGGAGACGCAGATATTTGACACGGTAGGCAAGCAGCAAGTGCTCGGAATGCCGGCGACCACACGAGTCAGCGCCTTCAATTCGACTTCGAGCAAATTCATGGCTCAAGTTGGGCAGAAAATCGCCTTTTTCCCGATGGCCAGCCCGCTTTCTCTTCCGGCGCCGGTGCTTTCTGCGGGCACTCCGACCTACAACTCTGTTCCTTTGGTCTGGCAGGACCGCTCGCTCGAAATGGGGTTCACCTTGCAATACCGGATTCAAGGGGCTGCGAGCTGGACGAATGGAACCGCACCGTTGCAAAATGCCACTTCCGCCACCGTCAGTTCCCTGGCCGAGAACACCACCTATGAGTTCAGAGTCAAGGCGGACGCTGCCGCCATCAGTTCGGATTGGAGCAATGTGCTAATCGTCACCACCCCCATCTCTCCCCCCACCGCACCTTTCCTTTACACACCATCCGCGAGTGCCAGCCGGGTCACCTTGACTTGGACCGATTCGAACAAGGAGGACTCTTTTGTGCTGGAGCGGCGGCTTTCAGGATCTGCCACCTGGACCGTTGTCGCCAACATCGCAGCCAACGTCGTCACCTATGCAGATTCGACCGTAACTCCCGAGACCAGCTACGAATACCGCATCAAGGCCATGTTGGGCTCCTTGGCATCAGCCTATTCATCCATTGTGTATGCCACCACACCCGCCCCTCAACCGCCGGTTACTCCAACAGGAGTCACGCTGAGAGTGGTCTCTGGCACGCAGCTTCGCATCACTTGGGGTAATGTTGCGGATGAAACGGGCTATTTAGTTGAGCGGCGCACCGATGATCCTCTTTCGTGGGTTCAGGTGGGCACCGTTGGGGCCGATGAGGTGCTCTTCAATGACCTAACCGTTGAGGCTGGGTTGCAATATTGGTATCGCATCAAGTCGTTCAATGCTGTCGGCTCCTCGTCTGGCTCTTCTGAAGTCACTGGCACTCCAGTTGACCTTGCTTGCATCGCTCAAGATGATTTTGACCCAGGCTATGACGCGGGTGTGTGGGCATCAGTCACCAGCGGAACGGCTTTCAACGGTGGAACAGGCTTCCTCGGCAGCAACGCCTTGTGGTTCGGCAGCACAGGAACTCGTGCCGCCACCACAGTGCCGCTGAATCTAACTCAGGTTGGCTACCTCGATTTCAAGTTTCGCGCCGGCAATCAAACGGTCGATGGGATCACTTACTGGAACAACTCGGAAACGGGAGAGACCGTTGTCATGGAATACAGTCTTGATGGTGTGACCTGGGTCTCATTTGTGTCGCTTAACACGGTGTACCCCAACCTTTCATCCTGGACTCCTCATTTCGTCCAGGTGCCGCAGGCAGCCATCTCATCCGCGACGCGCTTCCGCTGGCGGCAGCTCGCCAACAGCGGTGGAACCAACGATACCTGGGCGATTGAGGATTTGTGTGTGTTCTCTGGTTTGCCTCCGGCTCCGCCGGCCCCTCCATTCATCATCACCAGCCCCAACTCGGCTTCCAGCGTGGCGGTTTCCTGGGCGGCAGCCTTGGGGGCAGCCTCTTACCTTGTAGAACGCACCATTGATGGCTCGAACTGGACGCAGGTCGCCTCGGTTCCCGGCAATCAGACTTTCTTCACTGATACAGGCCTTAATCCAGCCTCCTGGTATCAGTATCGAATCAAGGCCGCCAACGCGGGCGGGGCATCACCTCCGAGTGCGACCTCTCTTGTCGCCACGCTGAGCCGCATCGCCCAATGGCGCCTGGAGAACTATGGAACCACCACTCCTACGGGCCAGGCTAGCAGTGATTCAGCGGGCCACGATGGCATCAAGAACCTAGCCAAGTATGCCTTCAACATGGACAATAGTGACGGCGTATCTTATGTGCTTCCCGGAAGCGGCACCAAAGGTCTCCCGACGACCCATGTTAACTCTGCCACCCGCAAGCTCCGGATCGAATTCATCCGCCGCAAGGCTTCCAGCGATCCCGGGGTGACTTACACCGCCGAGTTCGCCAGTGATCTCAACAGCTTCGCTCCGGCAGGCGGCGTGATTCAAGTCACCCCGATCAACGACCTCTTGGAGCGGGTGGTTTGGGAGGATGGTGTCAGTTTGGATGAGGCCCCGGTGCGTTTCTCGCGCGTCAAAGTCACCGAGACACCGTAATTGAAAACGTGAGAAGCTTGGCGCAGAGCGGAACTGACTTTTGATCACTTCTTCTCCAGCCTCACATAATCCAGGCCGACCATGTTCGCTGGCACCGCGTCTGGATTCGGCGGAGCCAGCGTGAAGGTCAGTTTGTGCTCGCCAGCGCTCAATTCATGCGTGCCCCACTCCTTTTCGCCGGTGTGGATGACCTTGGGGGAGTTGTAGCCATCGAAACTCGACGTCACCGGCTTCCCATCGAGAGCGATGCTCACCACGCCGTAGTCACGGGCCATCGTGAGAGCGCCGTAAAGCGTGTACTTGCCCGCCTCTTTGACCGGAATCGCGAGCGTGAGCTTCTGATCCGGTTTGCCACCCGTCCACCAGAGCTGCGCCGCACCGCTCCACTCGCCGCCGAAGCCACCCATGCCTTGCCGGCCGGTTTTGCCGCCGGTGATTTCGAGCACCTTCATCGTTTCGCCCTCGATGGCGCCTGGGACCAAAGTGGCTTCGGCTTTAGCCGAACCTTTCGCAGATGCGCCTACACCACTCTGCAGATACTTCACCAAATCCACCACCATCTCCGGCTGCAAGGCATCAAACAGCCCCTCGGGCATCGTGCTGAGCTTCGAGACCTCACGCTTGGCGATGTCCGCCTGCGGCAGCGTGAACTCGACGCCGCCCATCATGGCGATCTTCACGGCGGCGGGGTTTTCGTCTTTGATGACGCCGCTCATCACGCGGCCGTCCTTCATGGTGAAGAGGTTGAGCTGGTAGGCCTTGCCGATGACCGCGTTCGGATCGAGCACGTTTTCGAGCAGGTAGTTCAAATCGGCGCGATTGCTGCCCGTGATGTCGGGACCGACGTTTTGACCTTCGCCGAAGAGTTTGTGGCATTGGCCGCAGGTGGCGGTGTAGAGCATCTTGCCCTTCGCGAGATCGCCTTTCGCCAGTGCGGCGGGGGTGAGCAGCGTTTTGTATTTCTTCGTGCGCTCGCCGAGGTCGGCCTTTGGCGCATTCACATCGCCCCAGGCGGATTTGATCAAGGCGTTGATCTCCGAGTCGTCGAAGGCGGTGAGCTGTCGCACCAAAAACGGCGACAAGGCCGTCGCAGGCACCGTTTTGGCCTCCACGGCCTTCAAGAGCGCTTTCGAGCCTTCTTTCGTCGAGGCGAGCGTGTTCACCGCATCAGGCAATTCGTTCGCGGAGAGCTTGGGAAGAGCCGCGCCGAGGATTTGGGGCGTTTCAGCATCTTTGAGCGAGGCGAGCGCCTGGATGGCTTGTCGGCGAAGGGAGGCCGGTGAGTCGTTGGAGACGATGGTGAGCAGGATTTTGGCCGTGGCGGCATCCTTGGCCTGCAACAGCACCTTCAAGGCGCTTTCACGCGACGATGAGTTTGCGGTCGCGAGGGCGAGTTGATCGCGGAAGTGCTTCAAAGCTGCCTCGATGCCCATGTGGGCTTCGAGTTCGAGCAGGAGCGCAGCCTCGGACGTTGGAGTGGAGACTTTAGCCGAGGTTTGGGGCTTTCCAGAGTCGGCTGAAGCCTGGACTCCAACGAAGCTCTCGCGCATCTGGGTCCAATTCGATGGCGCAGAGACCTTGCTGCCTCCGCGAGCCGCCTGCACAACCGCCGTGAGCAAATTCTGTCGCAGCGCCGCGTCTTTCGACTCCGCGGCGAGCTTGAGCAGTCCTTGAATGCCCGCCTCTTCGCCCGCCAGTCGGCGATAGATGAACTCCGTGACCTTCGGCATCTTCGACACCTTCGCGAGCTGCAACCCCACCGCCGCATCCGCCGCCACCACCGGCTCGATGCCATACCAGATGAGCAGCGGGATCATCGGATCTTCCGCGTCTTCGCCGTGCTTGAGGAGAGCTGTGGCGAGGTCTTTGCGCTGATCTTGAGGAAGACGCTGGAGCGCGGAGGCGAGTTCGCGGCGGACGATGGGGGAGGTGGATTGCCACGTTTCGAGAGCCGGGAGTTTGGATGGCACGGTTTCATTCCACCTGCGTATGCACCAAGCGGCGACATGTTCATCTTTAGCCAAATCAGCAACGACAGTTGCAAACTCATGACCTTCTGCGGTTTTGTATCCTACCGCATGCAATCCCCAAAATGCTCGCAGCTGGGTGATCGCTGGTGCAGTGTTCGCTGACCATTGATGGAGTACGCTAGCAGCATCAGAGAGACTGTTTCCGGGCTTGATGGTAAGGCCTCCCGTCGAGGTTTTCTCCATCAGCACCCGCCGCGCCATGCGTGAAAACCACTCATTCTCGGTCTGCACCGCGAGCCGGGCCAGTTTCTCATCCGGTTCCTTCGCGAGATCGAACGGAGCCTTGGGGAAGTCGGACTTGTCGGACAGGTCCGACCTTTCGGAGGTGGCAGGAGGGCCGGCATACGTCACGCGGTAAATCCGCCCATTGCTGCGATCCCAATGCTCCACGGCACCACTGCCGCGATGGCAGATTTGCTGATCGGACCAGTCACTCACATACAGTGCGCCATCCGGGCCGACTTTTTGCGTGACGGGGATGAAGTGCATGTCGTTCGCACGCAGGAAATCGGCGGCGTGTTTGCCGATGTAGGTGCTGCCTTTCACGTCGGTGTAGTTCGCGACGAGGCGATGGCCGTGGAGGTTGCCGAAGAGGAGCTGGTTGCGATACGTCGGCGGGAAGAGGCTGCTCTGATAAATGGCGAGGCCGCAGTGCGCGTGACCGCCGCCGAGCGCGTTGGTGTCGTTGTTCATCACGCCTGCGCCGGTCGTTTTGTCGAAGGTGACATCGGGTCGCGGATTGCCGGCGTAATGCGCGTGGTCGGCGATGGTCTTGATGTCCTCGTAGGTGTAGGCATTGAAGTGCTGCCCGGCTTGCCGCTGATACCGTCCGCCCGGCACGATGTGGTAGAGATGCGGAATAACGCACGCGGTGACGAACCACTCGCCATGTTGGTCGTAATCGAGTCCCCAGGGATTGCTGGTGCCATGCGCGAAGACCTCAAACTCATGCCGCACGGGATGATAACGCCACACCCCGGCATTGATCGGCTCACGCTGGTCATCCGGCGTGCCCGGTTTGCCAACGCGGCTGTGCGTGAAGACGCCGTGGCAGCCGTAAAGCCAGCCGTCCGGGCCCCAGATGAAGCTGTTGAGGGTTTCGTGGGTGTCCTGGGTGCCCCAGCCGTCGAGGAGGGCGTAGGCGGTGAAGTTGAGGCCGGGTGCTAGCGGAAAGGACGAAAAGGACTCAAAAGACGGAAGGGACGCCTGATGCGGAGTTCCTTGAGTCTTTTCCGTCCCTTCAGTCCTTTTGAACGGCACATCCCCATCCCGCGGAATGAACATCAAATACGGCGCCGCCCCCACCCACACGCCGCCGAAGCCCAGCTCAATGCCACTGACGAGGTTCAGGCCTTCGCAGAAGATCTTTTTTGTCTCGAAGGTGCCGTCGCCGTCTTGGTCTTCGAGGATCTTGATGCGGTCCTGGCCTTTGCCGACTTCGCGAGGCTGCGGGTAGCTGTTTCCTTCCACGACCCAGATGCGGCCGCGCTCATCAAACGTGAACGCGATGGGCTGCACGACATCTGGCTCCGCGGCAATGAGCTCGGCCTTGAAGCCGGTGGGGAGCTGGATGGACTTCAACGCATCCGCTGGTGACTGGCCTTTGGCGTATTCGGCCTGCGGCTTCAAAGCGGGGCCGTAGAGCTTCTTCGGCGTGAGGTCGGCGGTGGTGTCCTTCCGCACCTGCGTGAGGATGTAAACGCCCGCTTTGTTGCCGACGACGATGTCAGGCAGCGTGTCGCCATTCACATCGCCGACCTGCACATCGACACCGACACCGCTTTCGGCATCGACGAGGTGCGGGACGAAATCGACGCCGCCCTTGCCATCGCGCTTCGTTTGATACCAGTAGATGACGCGATGGCCGCGCTCGTCGGGGTCGTGGCCGTTGTGCGCCCAGTAGCGCTTGCCGGTGACGATGTCTTTGATGCCATCGCCGTCGATGTCCGCGAGGTGCGCGGCGTGCGGCTGGGAGAAGACGATGCCGTAGTCGTTGTCCTGCGGCTGCTCGCTGGCGAGCATGACGCGGGTCCATTTGGGCTTGCTCGGAGCAGACTTGTTCTGGAGAAACACTGCTACACCATAGCGATGCGCGGCGAGGGCGGTGAAGATGTCGTTCTCGCCATTGCCGTCGAAGTCATAGGCGAACATTTGCGCGCCACCGCCGACGCTGATGCCGAAGTTGTGCTGGAAGAAGTTCCTGCTTCCAGGCCCTTCGTTCTGCATTGGATTCTCCCACCAGCGCCGCGCTTCGAGCAGGTCGAGCTTTCCATCGCCATTCACATCACCGACGCCGAGGCCATGCGTGAACTTCGCGACATCCATTTGGCCCGTGACGGGGACGAAGGGCCACTTTTCGGTGGGCTTTTCCCAGTTCGGGGCGAACCAGCCGAATTTCCCGCCGGTGCTGCACACAATCTCCGGTTTGCCGTCGCCGGTGATGTCGGTGAAGACGGGCGATTCGTTGTCCACCACATCGGCGACGACGTGCATGGGCCAGGGCTTGTCGTCGTGCGTGCCGGGATTGAGGTAAAGCCGCGCTTCCTTGCCGGGGAAGCCGAGGATGAGGATGTCGTTGCGCTTGTCGGCATCGAAATCGTGGACGTAGGCGAAGAAGTTGTCCGAGTAGCCATTGATGCTGAAAATCTTCGGCTCGTAGTAGGCGTGCCTCTTTTCAAAAGTCGGCCCTTCCCACCAAAACGGCCCCGCGACGACGTCGGGTTTGCCGTCGCCATTGATGTCGCCGATGGCGGCACCTTCGGAGTAAAAGTCACCGTGGAGCTGCTGGCGCTTCCAGGTGATCTGCGTGGCGGCTTGCAGGCAGGTGGAGGCCGCAAGGAGGGCGAAGGCGAGCGTTTTCATGGTGGGCAAACACCAACGCTACCAAGAACCGGTGCGATTAGACAAGTTTTATGCAGCATCGGTCATGACCGATGCCGTGTCTGAACAGACCCCTCCGAAGCAACGAGCGCTTCAATCGTTGAAAAAGTGGCGGCCGGTCTGTCCGGCCTCGGTCTTGTTGTCCACTTCCCAATACACGTCTTCGAAAATGGTTTCCGGCTCGGGATAGGGACTGTTCTTAGCGAACTCTGCGGAATCCTCGGCCTCTTTTTGCGCCTCCTTGTCGATCTTCTTCAGGTCGTCCTCGGTGGCGACGCCTTCGTTGATCAGATTGCGCTTCCAAACCTGGATGGGGTCGTGATCGCTTTGGAACTTCTCGACCTCTTCCTTGGTGCGGTATTTGAACTTGTTCGCGTCGGCCACGGAATGGCCTTCCCAGCGATAGGTGGCGATTTCGAGAATGCTGGGCTTCGATTCGTTGTGCGCACGCTCGATGGCTTTGCCCACCCCGGCACGGACTTCATAGACGTCCTCGCCGTTGAACTGCTCCCAGGCCATGCCGTAGCCTTCGGCACGCTTGGCGAGGTAGTCTACATAGGCGGAGGAGCGCTTCTGGCTGGTGCCCATCGAGTAGCCGTTGTTTTCGATCACATAAATGACCGGCAGGTCCCAGAGCTCGGCCAAGTTGAGCGACTCATGGAAGGCACCCTGGTTCACTGCGCCGTCACCGAGGAAGCACAGCGCCGCGCCCTTGATGCCGCGATACTTCAAACCGTAGGCGAGGCCGAGGCCGAGCGGCGTCTGGCCGGCGACGATGCCGTGACCGCCCCAGTAATTCTTATCCGGCGCGAAGTAGTGCATCGAACCGCCCTTGCCGCGGGAACAGCCGGTGGCCTTGCCGAAGAGCTCGGCCATGCACTCGTTCATGCCCATGCCGACCGCCAAGGCGTGGCCGTGGTCGCGGTAAGCGGTGATGACGTGGTCGTTCGGTCCCATCACGGAAACGGTGCCGACGGCGACCGATTCCTGGCCGATGTAAAGGTGGAGAAAGCCGCCCATGCGACCCGCCTGGTAGTGTTGGAGCGACACCTGCTCAAAGCGGCGGATGCGCACCATCTGGCGGTAAAGGTTCACTTTGTCAGCCGCCGTCAGCTTCTGATTGATCGGAGCCGAAGCGTGTGCGGCGAGGGAGGCGGAGGATGCTTTCGTCTTGGCCATGAGGGGAGCGCGATACTAGCGGGATGGGTGCCAAAGGCAAGCGCGATGAGGGGCCCGCAGTGAGGCGGGAATGACGAAATCAGAATGATGAATGTCGAACGAAACCCGAAGTCCTAACCACTGCCTCGCCGTTCGTTCGAGCTCGCATTTCGACATTCCTTCGTCATTCGGAATTCTGGTTTCGTCATTTTCCGCCCCCACGTTCCACATGGAACAATCGAATTCGGCGTGCTATTCTCGCGGCTCCCCTGCCCTCCGGGCCATTCGTCATTCTGCATTCGCCATTCCATGTCTCTGTATACCTTCCCGAAGCACTACGACGTCATCGTTTGCGGAGCCGGTCACGCCGGGGTCGAGGCCGCGATGGCCGCCGCACGCATGGGCTGCCAGACCGCCATCCTCACCCAGAATCTCGACACCATCTCCCAGATGTCCTGCAACCCCGCCATCGGCGGCCTGGCCAAAGGACATGTCGTCCGGGAGATCGACGCCCTCGGCGGGGTCATGGGCCGGAACACCGACGCCACTGGCATCCAGTTCCGCCTCTTGAACGCCCGCAAGGGCCCCAGCGTCCAGGCCCCCCGCGCCCAGTGCGACAAGAAGGCCTACCAGTTCCGCATGAAGTGGCTCATCGAGAACCAACCCAACCTCGACCTCCACCAGGGCAACGCCGCCGAGATCCTCGTCGAAAACGACGCCATCACCGGTGTGCGCACCTCCCTCGGCATGATCTACCGGGCCAAGGCCGTCGTCATTTCCTCCGGCACTTTCATGCGCGGCCTGCTCCATGTCGGCCAGCAGAACCAAGCCGGCGGGCGCATGGGCGACAGCATCTCCACCCTGTCCGACAGCCTCCGCCAGCTCGGCTTCGACGTTCAGCGCTTCAAAACTGGCACCCCCTGCCGTCTCAACAGCCGCAGCATCGACTTCTCCAAGTGCGACCTCCAGCCCGGCGACGAGCCCGCCCCGCGCTTCAGCTACCTCTCAGGCGTCCTTCCCGAAGACGAGTCCGAGGGCCACTCCACCACTCCACCACTCCCCTTCTCCACGTCTCCCGGTCTCCCAGTCTCCCCCTCTCCAAGTCTTCCGACGACCGGTCCCAGCCAGTTCACCCTCAACTCCTGGCGTGATGTAACGTTCCACGTGGAACAAATTCCCTGCTGGATCACATACACGACCCCCCAGACGCACGACATCATCCGGGCCAATATCCACAAATCGGCCATGTATTCGGGCAAAATCGAGGGTGTGGGACCCCGCTACTGCCCCTCCGTGGAGGACAAGGTGGTCCGTTTTGCCGAAAAGGAGCGCCACCAGATCTTCCTGGAACCCGAGGGCCGCCACACCCGCGAATTCTACGTCAACGGCGTCTCCACCTCCCTGCCCTTCGAGGTCCAGTATGACTTCATCCGGTCCATCCCCGGCCTCGAGCAGGCCGAGATCATCCGCCCCGGCTACGCCGTCGAATACGACTACTGCCCGCCCACCCAGCTCCATCCCACGCTGGAGACGAAGCGCGTCTCCGGCCTCTACTTCGCAGGGCAGATCAATGGCACCTCCGGGTATGAAGAAGCCGCCGGCCAGGGCCTCATCGCCGGGGCCAATGCCGCCCTCAAGGCCCAGGGCCGCCCCCCCTTCCTCCTCCAGCGCAGCCAGGCCTACCTCGCCGTCATGATCGACGA
>CALMTT010000088.1 GCA_937872615.1 uncultured Verrucomicrobiaceae bacterium
GCTCGCGCATTTTGCCCTCAGTTTCGGACCGAAGGTGCAAACACTCACGCGAGCTCTCGGCGTGATTTTATGCCGCGGACTCAATGGAAGCACGCTCGAGACCGTGCAGGCCATCCGGGAGGACTTTGTGCCGAGGATCATCGGCGCTGAGCTCGTGCGCCTGCGCAGCCAGACGGTGTATTACGTGCTGCGGCGGATGAAGGAGGCGGCGGCGAAGCTGGCCGGAAAAGGCGAGAGCGCCGGAGTCTCCTCCGACGCTCTCATGGTGGTCCAGCCTTCATAAGCCGGATTCTGTGTCTCAATGCCTCGCGGCACCTTGCTGTGATCATTTATCTGTCGGCTCGGAGCGACCCGAGCCGCCTCCACCTTGCGGTGGCCGTGCGACTATTACCCGGAGCTATCCATCCCGCCCTTTCGAGCGGGACTTGCGGCCAGGCGGGCCGTTTCCCCTGTTCTGTCTTGCACCGCATGAGGTTTGTCGTGCCCCCTTCCTCGCGGTCGGGGCGGTGGGCTCTTACCCCGCCGTTTCACCCTTGCCTCCGCTTGCGCGGAGGCGGTTTGTTTTCTGTGACACTGTCTGTGAACGTCGCTTGCGCCACGCCCCCCATGCTTGCGCATGGCATGCTGCCTTGTGGTGTCCGGACTTTCCTCCCGCCCTCTCCCCTTGCGGTTCAAAAGCGAGCGATCACTCCGGCTGGACCGCAGTCAGCCTTACGCCGAGCCTTCGTCTTGTCCAATTTCAACTTGGCCGCGAACGAGGTTTTGAGAGTGAGCCGCTGGCATCACCCGCCAGGGATGGACGGGCTCGGAGATGCCTTTGAGCTGCATCGCGGGCATGGGCTCGGCGTGGACGATGGCGCGGGCCTCCGCGTAGGTTTCCTCATCCATCACAATCTCACCCGGCAGGGCGATGCTGCACAGGCGGGAGGCAAGATTCACGCGATGGCCGATGACCGTGTAGCTCAGGCGCTGATCACTGCCCATGCAACCAGCCACGACACTCCCGGTGGCGATGCCGATGCCCATTTCGAGCGAGTGCTTCGAGGTTTGATTCAGCTCGCGGCGGCGCTCAAGCATGGCCTGAGCGCATTGCACAGCCTGGAGACCATCGGAGCCGGTGCTGCGTGGTGCGCCGAAGAGCACCATGATGAGGTCGCCGACGAATTTATCGACGATGCCACCATGCTCATAGGCCACATCCGTGAGGGCGGTCATGTGCTCGTTGAGCATTTCAATGACTTCCGCCGGCGGCATGCCCTCCGTGATGGCGGTGAAGCCGCGGATGTCACAGAAAAGCATGCTCACATGCCGCAACTCCCCGCCCAAGCGGCCAGATTGCTCAATGAGCTGCTGCGCCACGGTGCGGTCCGCCACGGCATTGAGCACGCTGCGATACCTTTCCTGCAACGCCAGCCCCGCCGCCATCTGATTGAAGGAGGCCGCGAGCACCCCGAGCTCATCGCGACGACGCACCGGCACGCGCACATCGAAATTCCCCTGCTCGATTTGCCTCGTCGCGGCCGCCAGTTCGCTCACCGGCCCGGAAAGCGTGCGCGAGACAAACAGCAGCACCATCAAGCCGGCCCCAAGCGCCACGACGGCGAGGCCGCCAACATTGCGGCGCAGCTCGCTGATCTCCGAATCGAGGGCTGCGAGCGAGTACAGGTTCACTTGAGCGGCCAGCGGGAAGGGCGAGCCGGGATTCAGCACTCGAAAGAGAAGCTGATGACGCATGCCTTCGATCGTCACCGTGAGTTCCCGGTGAGTCTTGGCGCCTGCTTTGAAGGCATCCGACATGAGCGCGGTGACCTCCTCGCGTTTTTCCTCCGGTATCGTGGTGGTGACGAGCTGGTCCTCCACCCAGATGCCGCTCATGATCTCGCCCTGCTCGCTGCGCTTGGTCTGCTCGTAGAGCAACCGCTCCGTGATCGAGGTCAGCGGCAGGCCGAAGACAAAGGCACCCACGAACTTCTGGTCCTTCGGATCACGCAGCGGGGTGATGAAAACCTCACGCACCTGCTCGGTGGGGCGTCCGTCGTTGCGGTTCTCCAATTCGACCCTGAAGTAGCCGACCTCCTGCTCCGTGAGCACCTCTTCAAACTTACGGTTTTTCAGCCATGGCATCTTTCCGCTCTGGTGACGCACCTCCCCACCTTCCTGCGCATCCAAGGCCAGGCCCAGACCACTTCCTGAGCGCTGGATGCCCATGATGTGCCCTTTGGCATCGATGAAGTCCACATACGGCTTCTGGCCGGCTGGAAACCGCGTGTCACGCCCCTTGAATCCACCCCCGCCACGGTCATTGGACGGGGAAGGACGCCCCGGGCCGCCAAGTGCTGCCCGCCCGCCGTCAGCCTGCCGAAGGCCGGGGAACTCCGTTAGCATCCGTTCCTGCGCCAAGGTCTCCAATTGAGGCCGCAAAAGCTGTGAAAGCTCCTTGAAATCCTTCTTTTGGATCGCCTCGACCACCTTCGGCTGGGCTGCCATGTTTTGCAGGATGGTGGAAAGGGCCTCAAAGCGCTTCTTCTTCGCCGCGGTGAGCATGCCGACCTGTTCTTCGAACTGCTCGTCAAACAACCGCCGGTAGGTGGCGCTGAATTTCCGCTCGGCCATGAGCAGCGCCACCACCGTCACGACAGCCACCACCGGGAAGAGGGTGAGGATGAGCTTGGCGCGGAAGGTGGTGATCCAATGCATGCAGAGCCGTTTTGACCACAAAAGTGAACTCCCGTCGAGTGGGAAGGTTGCACCGGTGATTCAAAGCGAGCGCCCTTACTCCTCAGCGGCCTTGGCGGACTGCCTTCCGCGGACGCCGGCGGGCTTCTTGGCGGCTTTCGGCTTGGGCTCGCGGGGCGGGAATTCCCAGCTCATAAGGCGTTTGTCACCTGGCGTGCAGGCGAGGAAGGCGCTGAAGGGGCGGCCGCGCTTGCTGATCATGTTCACAATGAGCGAGGTCTTGCCGTTCTCGAAGAACTCACGGGCGTTTTCAGGCGTGATTTCCTTTTTGCAGAGCATTTTCGGCAGGCGGGCGTTGCACTTGCCAGACTCGGTGATGGCGAGCTTGCAGGCGTAGTTGTCCGGCGTGTCGTAGATGTTGCTGTCGCGCTTCTTGAGGGCGCAGACGGGGCATTTCGTGATCACGGGGCACTCGTCCCAGTTGATGGCGTCGGGATCGTTGCCTTCAAAGACGAAGGCCACTTTCATGTCGTCCTTGATCTGAAGGGCGGCATTGAACTCCTTGCCCTTTTTGCTGCGGAAGCCTTCCAGCGGGCCGACGAAGCGTTTTTCGATGAGCGTGCGAATTTCGTCGTCGCTCAGCGGACGTGAAGCGACGGTCTTGTAAACGCGCACTTTGCATTTCGGGTTTTTGCAGCCGTAGAACTCCTCGGTCTGCTTGTAGCCGTCCTTGCTGCCACAAACACCGCAGGTGGCATGGAATTCAGGATACACCTTGTCCTTGGCCGCTTTCGAAGCTGCCTTGGTCTTCTCGACGATTTGATTCGTCAAGGTGCGGATCTCCTTCATGAAGCGCTCACGCTCGAGCTCGCGGTGCTCCATCTGGCGCAGCTTGTATTCCCACTGCCCGGTCATTTCCGGTGAGGAGAGCACATCGATGCCGATGGACTCGATCTGCTCGGTGAGTGCGAGGCCTTTCTGCGTCACATGCATGTCACGCTGCACACGCTCGATGTAGCGGTCCATGATGAGACCTTCGATGATGGCGGCACGTGTGGCAGGCGTGCCCAGACCGCGCTCGCTCATCGCCTCGGCGAGTTCTTCGTCTTCCACGAGCTTGCCGGCGCCTTCCATGGTGGAAAGCAAGGTCGCTTCCGTGTAGCGGGGTGGCGGCTTGGTTTGCAGTTCGCTCACCTCGACTTCGAGCGTGCTGGCGGAGGAGCCATTCTCTGCGGCGACGAGCACACGGCCGTTATCGCCTTCAGAATCCTCATCAGCGGCTTTTTTGCCATACACGGTGCGCCAGCCGGGTGACTTGAGCACCTTGCCATCGCTCTTGAAGGCATCACCGCCCACACGCGTGATGCGGGTGGTCACCTCCCACTCGGCGGCGGGGAAAAACACGGCCACAAAACGACGTGCGACCATGTCGAAGAGCTTCTGCTCGGCCTCCGGTAGTTCCTTTGGCGGAATCTGGCCGGTGGGGATGATGGCAAAGTGATCGCTGACCTTCGAGTTGTCGAAGATGCGCTTGTTCGGCCGCACCCACTGGTTGTCGATCACCGTGGCGGCGTGCGTGCCCAGCTCATGCGGCAGCGCGTCCTGCTTGCGGCTGTCGTGACTGGCGAAAGTTTTGAGCGTGTCCTTCACCGTGCCGATGTAATCCTCCGGCAGGTGACGGGAATCCGTTCGCGGATAGGTCAGCACCTTGAACTTCTCATACAGCGCCTGCGCGATTTGCAGCGTGCGGCGGGCGGAGAAGCCGAAGCGGTTGCTCGCCTCGCGTTGCAGGCTCGTGAGGTCGTAAAGAAGCGGCGCTATCTCGCGCGTGGGTTTCGTCGTTTGCTCGATTATGCCCGGTTTGCCCGTGCAGCGGTCGGCGATGGCCTGCGCAGTCTTTTCGTCCCAAAGGCGCTCCTGCTTTTTGTGCTCGTCGTTCTCGTCTTTCTTGAAGGACTCGTCGATCCAGCGGCCTTGGTAACGTCCGCCGGGCACTTCGAAGAGGGCGATCGCCTCCCAGTAGGTGCGCGGCACGAAGGCGGCGATCTCGCGCTCGCGTTTGGCGAGGATGGACAATGTAGGGGTCTGCACGCGGCCCACCGGGGTGAGGCGGAAGCCGCCGTGGCGGGAATTCAGCGCGGTGAGGGCGCGGGTGCTGTTGATGCCGATGAGCCAGTCGCTCTCGCTGCGGCATTTGGCGGCATCGGCCAGCGGCTGCATCTCTGTGTCGCTGCGCAGCTTTTTAAAGGCATCCAAGATGGCCCCCTGGGTCATGGATTGCATCCACAGGCGCTGCACCGGCTTTTTGCAGCCCGTGGCGTCCATGATGTAGCGGAAAATCAGCTCCCCTTCGCGGCCGGCGTCGCAGGCATTGATGAGGGCGTCCACGTCCTTGCGCTTCATGAGGCGTGCCAGGACCTTGTAACGGTCCTCGCTCTGCTCGATGGGGTTCAGTTCGAAGACTTCCGGCAAAATGGGCAGGCTGGTGAAGCCCCAACCGATCTTTT
>CALMTT010000089.1 GCA_937872615.1 uncultured Verrucomicrobiaceae bacterium
GAGCTCTGACACGCCGAGGCACGTCAGCATCGCGGCGGACTGGCGCCCGCGCATGAAACGGCCTGGCACAGTCACCACCGGCACGCCCATGGCCATCGCTTCAAAGATTTTGATCCGCGTGCCACCACCGGCCAGCAACGGCACGGCGATCACGCGGCACTCGTGCACATGCGGCTGCACCTCCGGCACCGTTCCTGTCACCTCGATGGCAGGATCGGATGCCAAAGCACGGATCGAGGCCGGTGGATTCCGCCCGATGATCTTCACACGCACCTCCGGCATCTGCTCGCGCATCTTCGGCAGCACCTCGCGGGCAAACCACAGAACGCCGTCAATGTTCGGCATCCAGTCCATCGAGCCGAGAAAGCCGATCACCGGAGCCGCGGCAGGCTTCGCGGGAGGTTGAAAAGCATCCACATCCACCCCAGTCGGCACATCGCCCAGCACGCGGCGCAGTTGATACTGCTCGCGACAAAACGCACTGTCCTCCGGTGACACCGTGATGATGCCTTCAAAGCCTTCCGAGAGCTCTTTCTCCGCCCGCCACATGCGGCGGTATTGCGAGGCCAGATAAGCCCGCTTCACCGCATTGCCCGCCGTGTCCGCGAGACGCTTCCAGATCTGCGATTCGATGTTGTGCTGGAAAAGCACCACTGGGCACGAAAGCCTCAAACCTTCAAAATTCGGCGCTGGCGTCAGGAAGTCGCACACGACCACATCCGCGTCCTTCGCGTGCTGCTCGATGGCTTCACGCCAGGCATCGCAGCGATAGCGATCCAGCACGTAAGGCCGCCGCGAGAGGGTAAAATTGCCCAGCAGGTCCAAAAAGAAGGCCGGGCTGCCCTTCGCCGCCTCGCGATGATCCAGCCACGTCTTCCGCGTGGCATAGCGGTCATTCATTTCCTCGTCGGTGATGGTCACATCCGGCGTTTTGAGGGCCAGGTAGTGCAGTTCATGCCCCGCACGGACAATCTCGCGCAGCATCGCCCAGGTGCGTTTGCGGCCACCGGTGTCCGGTGGGAAGAGCGTGCCGTATTTGACCCAAAGAATGCGCATAAACCTCACCAGTAGCGCCTCGGATGAGCGAGGCCAGCATCTTTTCAGACACGCGGATTTGCGCTCGCGCCCGGCTCATGCCAAGGGGGAGGCCGCATGAAAGACCTCGTCGATAATCGCAAGCGCATGACCCTCGGCACCAAGCTCCGCGTGCTCGGACTCACGCTGAAGGAAAACGGCCTGCTCTACACCATGCTGCTCGGCATTTACTACGGCGGCAGCAGCGTGGCAGACCGCGCCTTCGCCGCCATGCAGCGCCTGCGCAAGAGCAGCGGCCTCCCCGGCCTGAACAGCCGCGGCCTCAACGCCGAAATCTGGGACAACTGGGACTGGCAGGCCGGTGGTGACGAATGGACGCCCTCCAACGAATGGAAAACCTCGCTCGTCGCCAACGTGCTGAAGCCACGCGTGCCCGCCGGCAGCGTCGTTGTCGAAATCGGACCCGGTGCCGGCCGCTGGACCGAGCATCTGATCCCCATCGCTTCAAACTACACCGGCATCGACATCTCCAAGACCTGCGTCGAGGTCTGCGGCAAGCGTTTCGCTGCGGATGCCGCCAAGGCCGCCTTCCGCGTGAACGAGGGCAACAACCTCCCCGGCGTCGCCGATGGCTCCATCGACATCATCTGGTCCTTCGATGTGTTTGTGCACATCAACCTCGTGGACATCGGCACCTACCTCGAAGAGTTCAAACGCGTGCTCCGCCCCGGTGGCCGTGCCATCATCCATCACGGCACCACCGCAGGCCACGGCGGCGGCTGGCGCAGCGATGCCACCACCGCCGAGCTGAACGCCCTCATCACCAGCAAAGGCCTCCGCGTCGCCGAGCAATTCAGCGAATGGCAGGACGGCCCCACCCGCCACGACGTCGGCCTCTACCAAGACCAGGTCACCGTCATCGAGAAGCTTTGATCGCAGTGATAGGAGCAATCCTGTCCGATAATTCTGGATTCAAGGCTTGCGGCGCCTGACGGCCATGCGGCCTGAGCCATGACGCGGCGGAGTGAGGCGGGGGCCGAACGAAGCCGACACTCCCAAGGGAAGGAGGTAACTACACACAATGGCGTGTAATGCGGCTAGGCTTTGCGAGCGCACACCTGGCCGCCGGGTCCCTCCGTAGGCTCGGCGAAGGAGGGTGGCGGACTGGTGCGCATTACTCCGCATTGTGTCGTAGTTACCGTCTTGGGTGCGGAGCCGGGGAGCTTGGCGACCCGCACTGAACGACGGTGGGTTCCAACGGGTGCGGAGCTGGCGCGATATGGAAAGCGCCACACTTCCTTGCGGCAGGGGCGGGAGCGGGCGGAGCTTGTCAGTGGTGGGCAATGCGCGGAGCTGGTGAGCTGCGCGAGCCACACTTGCCGTTGCTGATGCCGTTGCGGGCAGCACCGCCTTTACTTCGGGGCATCAAGCTTGAACCATCCGAGGTCTTGTTGAGTGCCAACGTGAGGCACTTCATGAACAAGATGCACATGGCCATCACTGCTCACGTCCACGACGTTGACAACGGGCTGGGTGACCTTGCTTGGCATAGTCACCTCGGCGAGCTTCTGGGTAGTCACGTCGTAAACGTAGAGCTTGGTCTGAGCGACATTGTGCCCTTCACAGCAGTTCATCGGCGCTCCCTTGGCGTTGAAGGCTTGCACTCCTGATTCGCCGAGGAGTTTGGTTTCGCCAATCCAACGCCAACTACCCATGCCAAGCATGTTGGAACCCGGCGGATACACGGGTAGCTGTATTTTCAAACCTGAGGCTGGGTTGAGCACGAAGTTCTTAGCATCACCTCCTTCAACGTGGAAACGGGGTCAGGGTGCAACTGGCTGACAAAAGTGTCGCATTCATGGCTTCACCGAGTCAGCGCCTCCCATCGCCGAAACAAGCACCTGCTCATAGGCCAGTGCCGTCGCGGGCCAGGTGCGGGCCATGCCGATTTCAGCGAGCGAAGCACGCGAGGGAAGGTTTGATAGCATCGCGAGCACGGCCTCGATCCATGCCGGCATGTCATCAAGAGATGTCAGCCTGCCTTTCCATGGCGCATCGATGACTTCATGAATGCCGCCGACATCCGTGGCGACCGCGGGAAGGCCGCAGGCCTGGGATTCGAGGATCACATTCGGCAGGCCTTCATTGCGACTCGTCATCACGAGCAGGCTCGCACGCCGCATCCACGCGGCGATCTGCGGCGCCGTCTGCGGTCCAAGGAAGTGCGTGCGATCACGAATGCCCAAAGTGGATGCCAAAGCCTCCAGCGGCTCCCGCAGCGGCCCCTTCCCTGCCAGCACCAGATGCGGCGCCGGGCCTGAAACGCGACCGCTGAGCGCTGCGAAGGCCTTCAACAAAAACTCGGGATCTTTGACCGGCAGCAGATTGCCCACAAACAGCAGCACCGGTGCCTCCGCAGGCACGGTGGAGCCTTCGGGCAAAGCGCCATCGGGACGAAACACCGTCGTGTCGATGCCATTGTGAACCGGATGCAGCTTCGCGGCCTCCGCTCCCGCCGCGGCCAGCATCGTGGCGAGGCTCTTGCTGCGGCAGATGCAGCCCTGAGTGCCCGCGAGCGCATCGAGAATGGCCCGCCGACGCGGTGGCGACTTCAGGTAACGATGCACATCGCTGCCCTGCGCCAGCAGCACCATCGGCCCACGCATCGCCTTCCAGGCAGCCCAACCATCGGGAAACAACCAGCTCGTCAGCGTCACATCAGGCACAAAGTCCTTCAATGCAGCACGTCGCAGCGCCGAGGCCATCAGATGATGATTCGCCACGCCGCCAATCTTGGGCAGATACAGCGCCGGCACATAGCGAGGCTGCAACGGCATATCCTGCACACGCGGTTTGAAGGCCTTCACGCTCTTCACCAGCGGAAACCAAGGCCGCGGAGCCAGCACTCGAATGTCCCAGCATAGCTCACGCAGCGCATGCAGGACCGTGACATTATCGAGACCGCGATAAGGCTCGCCTTCGTCCGGAAAGAGGTTCGAGATGAAGAGCAGACGCTTCATGGTGTGGGACGAATGCGGCGATAAATCTCGAGCGTGCCCGGCGCTGCGTCCGCGAGGCGTTTCACCGGCTGGTCCGGCAGCTTTTCCCACACCTGTGGCGCGGTGGCGAGCGCCTGCTTCAGCTTCGTCTCATGCGGCTTCTGCTGATCCGCCGGCATTGAGAGGTCCACGAACACCACATCCACCTCCGCCTTGTCGAGATGCGCGAGCAGCGCGGCATCGGTGGCAAACTTGGTCTCGTAGTGCGAGCCCACCCAGTCCGTCTCCGCGATCTCTTTGCTGCCTCGCAAGATGCGCCGCGTGGTGGCGATGCGGTCCGGCGTGCGAAACGCCGCCGCGGCAATCATTGCTCCCTCACCACGGCCATCGGATGACACCAGCCACGCACGCTGCCCTTCCGCGGTGGCCGTTTCGATGCCCTTGGCAAAGCCATGCACCTCCTTCGTCTTCGCACGCCAGAGCAGCGCCGTCGTCGCGAGCAGCAAAACAGACGCCAACACCTTCGCCTGCTTCTCCTGAAGCAAGCGTGGCACTTCGAGCACGACGAGCACGATCACCGGAATGAGGCTCGGAAGCAGGTAACGCGGTGAAAAGCCTGCTGGCACCACCATCGCGATGCCTTGCATGCCAAGGCAGGTGGCCATCAACGCAGCACGAAAGCCATCCACACGTCCCATCAAGGCTCTCACGGCCACCACAGCGAGCCCGATCAGTAGAGGCCAGCCAAAGAACCACGGCGCCATCGTGGCGTATTCGCCCACCGCTTTGATGAAGAAGGCCGCGGGCGAGTCACCGGTGAAGCCTTCCTGCGTGAAACGAACCGACCACAGCATCCACGGCGCGGCAAACAAGGCGACCGGGATGCCTGCGCCCCACCACGAGAGCGTTTTGATGTCCTGCCAGCGACGTGTGAGCAGCAACGAGAACACCGGAATGCCTGCGAGACCGAGCGCGGAGCCTTTTGTGAGGATCGCCGCAGTGGCCACGAAGCCAAAGAGCAGTGATTTTTTCCACGACGGCTTTTCCATCCACGCCATCCAGCATCTGGCCGCGATGAAAACGAGCAGCGCGAGCATCAAATCCGCCAGCACATGCACGGACACACGCGCCACCTCGCCATTCATCACCACCGCCACACCGCCGAGCTCCGCCAGCCATGGCATGCGGATCAACTGGCTCGCCATCAAACCGAGCAACGCCACTAGGATGCATTGCAGCACGATGAGGCTGCGCGAGTCATTCCAAAGGATCAACGCACCGGCCGCAGGCAGGTAATAACCGGGCGGATAGTGTCCGAGCGCCACTTTGGGGAAGGTTTGATAATACTTCTCCGCAAACGCGAGCGGCGAGCGTCCATGCACAAGGCCCTGCGTGAGGTAATCCTTCATCATGAGCGAGGTGACCGCGTGCGCACCTTCATCAGGATCACCACCGAGATCGGAATCAAAGCCGCCGAGCCGCGATGCCTGCCAGAGGGCCAGCACGAGAAACACGACGAACAACACGAGTCGCCGCAAGTGGGTCAATGGAGCAAAAGGGGGCACGGTTGGGGTTATCGGCGATGCTGCGGAGTGTCAAATGGCGGCGGAGGCAGCCTGAAGTCGAAATACGCCGCCGGATCAGCCGTGGCCGGCAGGCCGCTCTCAGCCGCGTGAATGAGATTCACCATCTCGCGAGCCGTGACGTAGTGATAGCGCAGCGAAGGAGTCTGCTTCGCATGGGCCGCGAGCGCGGCATGAAAGGCTCTCGCAGGCTCGCCAAGCAGCGTGCGGTAGTTTCGCGCGATGCCACCATGCGTGTGCAGCTTCACAAAGATCCAAGGCGGCCCATTTTTGACCGTCGGCGCGAGTTTGGACCAAAGCTGAAATCGTTCGAGTGTCGGTGGATTGGCCCCAGTGAGGTCAGCATTCTCCAATCGCGGTATCAGGCCCCATTTGCGTCGTTTCCACGAAGGCCCGAGCGGGCCTTGCACGAGCAGGAAATCATCCTCGGGAGACATGCCTGCCTCGGCGAGCCTGCCACGATGATGCGAGCAGGCCTTTCCATCTTCTTTCGCATAGTAGATCGAGTTGATGATTGGCGGCTGCGAGGGATCGGGAGCCGATGGAAAAGTGAAATCGGCATAGCAGCCCATCTCCTGCAACACCGCGAGCTCTTCCGGCACGCCACAATGCTTTCCAGCGGGATGCGAATGATCCAGCGCCCAGTTTCCATGAATGAATCCCCAGCGCGGTGAGCCATCCGCCGCACGCGAGAAAAGCCCATGACTGGCCAGGTGATCGATACCGGTGCGCAGTTGCTGCCGCAGCGTGTCCGCCGTGTCGTCTTTGTGATGCAGATGAATCTCCACCTCGCTCCCGGTGCGCTGGCAGATCTCCGCGAGCTTGGCCAGCACATCGACGTCGTATTGCTCAATGGGAAAGAAGAAGGTGTGCCGCGGTCCACGGCCTGAACTGTCGCGAAAATCATTCACCATGGGCGGCCACAAAGCCTCCCAGTCCGCCATTGCCTTGAGAGCGCCCGCTTTGTCCGTGTGATGAAACGGCTCGAAGTGGTCACACACCGCCAGAAACACATGGCAAGGCTCCGCCGCGCTCGCGGCAGGTCGTGAACGCGAACGCGTGAGGTAGGCAGGAAGCCAGCGGTCGAGGGCGCGGATCATGGGGTGGAAGTGGAGGAAGGCTGCCAGAGAGCGAGAAGATCGCGCCGATGCCTGACATACGCAAAGAAGGCCATGAAGCAGCTCGCTTGAAGGAGAAGAAAGCCAGCCGGGATGCTTACGAACCGTGATGGAATGCCCTTCACAACCGAACCGAGCAAACCGGCCGCATAGCACAGCAACTGCAAGATGAGCACCACACGCACGAACGGATGGCCAGCCCCCATCACGCTCAACACGAAGGCTGCGATCATGAGCCAGGGCACGAGCAGGCGCAGATACTTGTGCGAGATGAGCATCCACCAAAGCCGGTTCCGCCACGGCAGCATCCAGGCCGGGTAACGCTCGATCATCTGAAAATTGCCCACCAGCGTGCGTAGCTTCCGTTTCTTCTCTTTCTCCGGCTCGAGCTGCTGCGGATCAAAGGCCTTCGCCGCGGGTTCGTAGATCACGCGATGCCCTCGATGAGCGATGCGCATCGGAATGACGACATCATCAAGCAATGTATCCACCGGAAGCGGCTCGAACAGATCCCGCCGGATGGTACAAATCGCTCCCGTGCAGCCGATGACCGAGTCGAAGCGGCCTTCAAACGCCCGCAGTTTGGTTTCCAGCTTCCAATACAAATCCACGCCACGCCCGCCACCCGCCGCCGACGCAGCGATTTCGAGCAAGCCGCTCACCGCGCCCACTTCCGAATCGGCAAACGGTGCCGCGAGCTTTTGCAGTGCGTCTTTGGCAAAGCTCTGCCGTGCATCAGCAAGCACGACGATGTCATGCGAGCACTGTGGGAGCGCCAGATTCAGTCCTGCAGGCTTTCCGCTTTTCGTTTCAGTCTCCAGCACAAGCACCTGCGACGCTGCGAAGTCTTGAATCGCCTTCACCGTGCCATCGGTGCAACCATCGCACACGACGATGATCTCGAGCGGACCTACCCAAGTGCAATCGAGCAGATTCTGCAATCGCTCGCGAATAATGGCTTCTGCGTTGTGGACGCATAAAACGATGCTGAGGCCTTTTTCAGCATCGAAGCCTTCTTTCCATGGTTTTGGGAACCATCGGGCGAGAAGGCCCATGAGCAGCGGATAACCGGCAAACGAGTAACCGATGAGCACCAAGCTGAGCAACAGGCCGATGATGATCATGGCTGCTACGGTTCAACGCCCGGCTCGCGTGGCTTTTTTGAGCGTGTGCACCGCCAGCAGGCCGATCGAAAGCGTGCCAGCCACTCCAAGCAGATGCACGGATGCCAGCAGATGGTTTGCCTGATGCAGTCCGGCAAATCCCGAACGCATCCATGTAATCACCAATCCGCCACCCACGGCCATGCAGGCCGTGACGACGGCCAGCAGCAGGAAGAACAGATTTCCCTCATCCATGTCGATGAAGCGTCGCGTCATGTTCATCTGGCGGTCGGCGGTGCGCAGGAAGAGGCTGCAGCCAAACACATAGAGCTGCGTGCCAAGGATGCCTCCAAGCAGCAGGAGCGCCTGGCTGTGCAGATCAAAGATGTTAAACGGACCGATGCCTATCGGACCGGTAAACCACGCGATGATTTGCAGCAGCGTGGCGAGGCCCGCGAGCAGCAAACCAAGCTTCTCAAACAGCGAAGGCTTTTCCGACAGGATGAAAAGCAGATGGCGCATGCCATCACGCCAAGTGCGCAGATGCGCCACACGGCCCGGAGGCCCACAACGCAGGCCCGAACGGATCTCGACGGTCTTCGTGCCGGCCTTGAGCGCCTTGATGAGCAACTCGGAGGCGAACTCCATGCCATCGGACCGCACATCCCACTTCAAGTAGTCCACTTTTCGGACACAACGGAAGCCTGAGTTGCAGTCAGTGAGCTTTCCACGGAACAACAGATTGATGAGCGTGGTGAGCACCGGCGTGCCGAGATAACGATGCAGCGTGGGCATAGCACCCGGTTGGATGTTTCCAATCATGCGAGAAGCGATGGCCATGCCCGCATCATGTTTCACCGCCTCCTGATACAACGCGGCCGCGTCTTCATACTGATACGTGCTGTCCGAATCCGCAAACATCACATAGCCGCCATACGCTGCCTCGATGCCGCCTTTCAGCGCCGCGCCATATCCTCGTGCCGCGACCGGCACGACACGAGCTCCCAGATCCGTGGCGATCTCACGCGAGCGATCCGTGCTGCCATTGTCCGCGACGACGATTTCATACGCGATGCCAGAGGGCTCTAGCGAGTCGCGGACGGCACGAATGCAGGCACCGAGCGTTTGCTCTTCATTGAGGCATGGAAAGACGAAGGTGAGTGCAGGAGCGGTCATGAGTGGCGCCCGTCAGATTGAAGAGGCTTGCGGGCCAATACCATGTACTGGCCGCCAAGAGGAAGCTTGCAAAGCGACGGCTCCAAGGGGCGGAGGGCCTTTAGCATGGCGGGAAAGACGAACAAGTAATCCGTGAGCACGATTTCGAAGCCGCCGGCTCGCAGCAGGCTCCGGGCCTGATGGGGAAAGAGCATCTGCGCATCCTTGTCGAATGGCACGCGGCTCATCAGGAAGTGAACAATGGGATTCCAGCGGTTGTTTTCCCAGAAAGCAAACAACCCGCCCGGCTTCAGCGAACGCCAGGCAAGTTTCACGCACGAGAATCGATCGGCCGGTGGAATGTGATGAAACACGCCATTGGTGAAGACCAGATCAAACGCATCGGCCGGAATGGCCTGCTCATCATGCTCAAAGGTCACTTTTGGCCGGCCGAGGAGGCTGCGTGCCTCGATGATCGATGCGGATGAGGGGTCATAGCCGAGGTAGGAATCCAATTTCAAACCCGTGACCAGGGGAGCACAGCCACCACCTGTCCCACAGCCAAAATCAAGGCAGGTGGAGACAAGGGAACTTTTGGCCGCCAGTCGCTGGGTCAGCCATTCGACGCGGCCAGCGGCAAAATAATCCCTGCCTTCGCCAGTGAACTTCAGCCCTTCATTGAGAGCCTCGTCATAGTTCCCGGCGAACTCGTCGAACTCGGCATCCTGCCGGGCCTCGTCTGGATCAGAGGCTGGTGTGCTCATGACTTAGTCAAGGCAGGCTGCAACTCAGCACCATCGGCAGGGCCGAGTTTCTTCCACTTGTTCATGGCCTTGATCAAAGCATCAGGCTTGCGATTGCCGCCGATGAGCACTGTGCGCGTGGTTTCAAGCAGGACGAAGAAGTCCAGCAATACGCTCATGTGCTTGATGTAATACAGGTCGAACTCGTGCTTGCGCCACGCGTCTTCAACGTTGGAGCCATAAGGGTATTTCACCTGCGCCCAGCCGGTGAGACCGGGCTGCACGAGCAGACGCTCGCGATAGAAAGGGATCTCTTTTTCGAGCTGCTCGATGAACTCAGGACGCTCGGGCCTCGGGCCGACAAATGACATGTCCCCACGGAGGATGTTAAACAACTGGGGTATCTCGTCGACACGGTATTTGCGCAGGATGTTCCCGAGCGGGAAGACTCGTGCGTCCTTGCCCGATGAGGCCCATTGAGGCCCGTCCTTCTCAGCGTCCAGGCGCATGCTGCGAAGCTTCAAAATAGTGAACTCACGGCCCATGCGGCCCATGCGAGTCTGGCGGAAGAACACCGGCCCAGGCGATGAAAGTCGCACGGCCAGCATGCCCAAAAGCAACACTGGCCAGAGCATCAACAGGAACAGCGATGCCACGATGATGTCGAAGAGGCGCTTGAGCTTTTTGATGTACAGCATTCCAGACTGGTTGGACGCCCTGAAGAGCCAGCTTTCCGTCACCAACGGCAGCGGCACAGCCTGCAGCACCATTTCACACACATCCGCGAGCAACATGATCTCAATCCCGCCATAACGCCACCGACGGAGCACCGTGGTGAGGCTTGGCATCACCAGATGACGATCACGAACGAGGATGGTGTTTACCACCGGAGGCAATTTGGTCGATTCGAGGTCGTTGAATTGCCCTAGCTGAGGAAGGGTTTCAGTGGGAACAGGCGCGTCACCGACCGTGATGACTCCCACCACCTGAATCTGAGGGCTGCTGTGAGCCAGAATCTCGGCAGCCATCGCATCCTCCGTGCTGGAAACCAAGCAGGCAGCCCTCAAACGTGGCATTCGAAAGCGACGGGGCAGCAGGTAATGATGCCCTGCATACAAAACGCTCAGAAAAAGCATGCCGTACAGCAACACTCCGCGACCCACACGCGCCTCAAGATTCACCGAGCCCATGCCCAGCAACACAACGAGCGTCGCAGCCAGACTGAAAAAGAACCAGCGCACTCTGACCCAAGCCTCAAGACGAGGTGCTGTGGTGGAATACAGCCCTCCAATGTAGGTCAAACTGGGCAGCACGATCGCCGCGACGAATACCGCGGGAGCGTACATGCGTAGTTTGTCTGAGTAGACATCCCCGAAGCGCCAGCATATTCCCGCTACCATGCTCAAGGGAACCAGCAACGCGTCCAATGTGAACCGGAAACCTGTGAAGATCAGGTGGCGGCCAACTGGAGAATAACCGGTCATGAGGAGAACATGCTATCAGAATCCGAAAACTTTTTCCGGCACTTGGATGATGTCCCCATCACCAACAGGCACATCAGGAGCTATTCCATCGCGAATCTGGCGCACATCCACCACCATCGGCTGTCGACGCCCACCTTCAGCAAGGCGCATGATTTTGACCTTGGATTCATCGCCAAACTTAGCCATGCCACCTGCCATCAAGAGAGTCTCAAACACGCCGGGAACATGTCCATCGGCGGCCAGCGGAACCGCGTGCTGTCCAGGTCGCGAAACAGCACCCGTGAGAAACACTGATATTCTGGGCACACCCGGTGCTAGTTGCCCAACGCTTTTGGCTGGATTAGGCCTATGCTCAACAAACACCGTGGCCTGCTTCAATTGCTGACTTTGGAGTGTTTCGCGAATCCTTTTTTCCGCGGCATCGCGAGTGAGGTTGAGGACCACCACTCGGCCAATCTTGGGAACCAAAACATATCCTCCCTCACGAACCTCGAAGGTGCCATTAAACGATGCATCCTCTTCAACCCACAACTCAAGGGAGTCACCAGGCAGGAATGTCACTTGGCTTGAGGCCTGTTTGGCTGTCGGAAGCCGAGGAGGAGGCAGATCGCCACCCGCGCGAATGTCACCGCAAGCAGTCTGGAACAAAAACAACGCGCCGGTCGCGGCAGCACGGACGCATGACGGATTGATGCGAAACATGTGAAGAAAAGAGTGCCTGCGGGACAGTTTGGAAACAACCACCCCACAGGCAGATTAATGAAACGAAGCTGGTCAGATATTACTTGCCAGAAGCAGCTTTGAGCCAATTGCCCTCGGCGTTGCCATTGATCAATTCTTTAGGCAGCGGCTTCGGAAGCACAGTGAAAAGAATGTGGTCAAAGGAAGTGCGGAAGGTCTTCAACAAGGTCTTGCGGCTCTGCGCGAACGTTTCTGGCGAAGAGCCAGGAGCGCGATGGGAGCAGGTCAAGAGGAGGCGAAGGTCACCAACATACTGATCGGAAGGCTTGACACCCTCAACGTACACGGAACGAGGCAGTTCGTTCGGAAGGTTGTAGGGGTAGACACGATACTGAGTGGCGAATTCGACATAGCGACGCTGAGGATCACCGGAATCCAGAAGGAGTGTCTTGCGTGAGGAATCGCGCCAGACACGAATTCTGCCGGTGCTGCTCTTCTCTTCGTCGAAGGATCCAAACTCACCCTTTGCGTTGGAACGGTTGATGCCGGCCAGCTCAAGAGTCACAACCACTTCTCCGTCGAAATCGACACGGTAGGGGATAACGCGGACAATGACTTTCGTCAGTTCACCGACGCCCACCTGGAGTCCAGGAGGTGTTGCTTCAAAGGCACCGCCGTCCTGAGGGTCGTTGTTGTTGATCACGCCGTCGTAGTTGAGATCAGCATCCAAGTCGGTCTTGGCGATGAAACGCTCGGTGTCACGCCAGTTATTGATTCGCTGCCCGAAATACTTATGGAAGCTGGTGGGCACGTCCATGCTAGTTTCCATAGCAGAGGGCTGAACTGGGAGCGGTTGCTTGGGCTGCTTGGATTGCGCCTCCACAGATGTGGGCAGCAGCATGCAGGATGAGATGGCTACCAGAAGGCTGATCCCGGTGATGCCTAGGTTGTGTATCTGTGTGTTCATAGTGGACAGGATGCGGATGAGGTGAGCTGGAAGTTAGAAATCAGAAGTATCGACGAACGCTGAAGTTGATCATGTGCTCCGTGAAACCGGGATTTGCACTCAAAGACTCAAACTGGTAGCCGCACTCGACAGTTAACCGAGACGCCAATTGCTGCAACACATTAAGCCTGTGAATCCAGCGATCCATGCGGGGGAATCCAGAATCACCATCGCTTCTTTCGAAGGCGGAATTCCAGACCAAACGCGTGTAGTCAAACAATTGGAACTCCAAGCTGGTTCCCACCAAGTAATTGTCAAAGTCAGGACGCGCAAGGAAGCCAGGGTTGGCCGAAATCACGCGGTCGCCGCGAGAATACTGGGCGTAAGTCGACAAGTTCAGACGCTTGAGGAACTGATACGTCACAAAGTAACGATAGTAGTTCGCAATCGATGATTCAGGACTGAAGGAATCCGTCAGCAGCTGCTGCCCAGCCTGGAATCCATGCAAGCCTTTGGTGGTGAAGCGATGATCCAAGTTAATGGACCAGACCAAGTCATCACGAGAAGGATTGAATCCACTCGTGAAGTAGTATCCAATCATCGAATGAAGGGTGACATTTTCGGAGAGGCGGCCCGTGAACTGCAACTGCGTCTGGTGAAGAAGGAGGTCATAGCCATTCATGGCAGTCATGAGGTAGGCCACGCGAGGTGCAAACGGAATGGCATTTCCTTCGTAGCCCAAGGCCACTTCCCAAGTATCACGCATCTGGTAGTTGTTGAAGCCCCAACCACGCCAGAAGTCGAGATGCTGATAATTCAGCCACAGGCGCCAGTCGGTATCGAAGAGCATGCGGCTAGCACGAACCTGCGCCTGATTGACGAAGAACACGTTCCGTGAGTCATAGAAGCTCGTGCGGTTTGTGCGGCCATATGAACCGAACATATAACGACCGGCCCGATCCTGACCGCGCAGATCAAGATCGGCAAACATGTCGAAGCCCGGGCGAGCAAAGAACTCATCAGCAAGATAGATATCCCAACCAGCGATGCGCTTCTGGTAGAAGAACTCGACGCCCATTTGAGGCCATGCACCGCTCGTGGTGCGGAAGGCGAGCTCATTAGACCATGGAAGGTAAATTAGATTAGCAGCCCAAGAAAAATACAGGCTGTCAGTAACGCGAAGGTAACCCCTCATCGCAAGGTCGATGTAGCCTACGACGCCATCGCCCTGCCCATTAGGGAAGTTGTTGACCGGAGCTTTGAAGTCGCTCCAAACCAATCCAGCACCGACCCAAAGGAGGTCGAATGCCAGCGGGCCAGCTTTCACGTGAGCCTTGTTAGGATCGAAGGTTCTGGTGAAGATGTTCGGCCAAGTGCTGTCCATCGAGACGGCGAGTCCCGGGAAGATCTCAGGCTCATAAGTGATCGCCTGCTGAGTGGCGAACATTCCCAAAGTCTGGTTCACTGGGCGGAACAGGCCTGCGTTCCGCGTGTAGAAGTTTTGCTCACCCGATTGGTAGCCGAAAAGACCCGACGCATTTTGCATCACGGCGTCCGGACCCTGCTCTTCAAAGCCACGGCGGGCATAATCTCTATCTCCAAGGTAATCAATGTCGTTCTGCGTCGGGTAAAATCCCTGCGACGCAGCCGGAAGAAGCATCACGTCACCGCGGAGAAGCGTATCGTCCCAAGAAGGCATCACCAAGGTGTCCGACTCAGCGCTGGAATCGACGGTGGCACTCGCGGCCTTCTTTGCATTGCTGCCTGAAGCAACCTTCGTGATAGCGTTCTCGCTACGCGGCGCGACCGTGGTGGTCGAGCGGGGCACATCTGCAGCTTTGGACGCAAAGCATGCAGCGGCACAGATCATGGGGAGGAAATGAGGACGCATTGGAATAAAAACCTATCTGCTTATTCTAAGTTGTTCAAGCGTATTGTTCAAGCGTAAATTGTATCTAAACCATCGCAACGCAGTTTTCGTTCCAATTTCGTAGCTCTTGGCGGCTAATTTTAAAATATTCTCATGCTGTTCCAAGCGTTGGCGACCACTTCAAGCTCCAGTGGAGGCCCTTACGCCCCCCTGTTTCGCTTCAAAACTCTTGGATGAGGCCTCCGAGTCAGACTCGGAAGAACCATCCGAGTCGTGTTCATAGTATGAAGGCGAGTAGTAGTAGTAGTTGTAGTAGTTGCTGACGCGATTGAGGTCCAGATCGCTCAACACCAGACCATACAAATGGGCACCCGCCTTGCGGAGGAGGGTCATGCCGTCCACAACATCTTTGCGAGGCGTTTTTTCGGCTCGGACGACAAACAGGACCCCGTCCACCACCCGCTGGAGCGAGGTAGTTTCGCTCAGGCCGAGCACAGGGGGCGTATCGAGGATGATGTGGTCGTAATCGGCCTTGAAGGTGGCCACAAGCTTCTCGAATACCTGCTGAACGAGCAAATCCGTGGTGCCCGCCATCACGGGGCCACGGGGAATGATGTCCAGAAGAGGCAAATCGGTCTTTTGAACCGCCTCTTTGATCGTGCACTCGCCTTTCAGCAGACGCGTCATGCCAGGATCGTTGGGGACGCCCGAAAGACCATGAAGACGACCACGGCGCAGGTCGCAGTCGATCAGCAAGGTGCGCCCACCCATCGACTGGAAAGCCCAGGCCACATTCGCTGCCAGCGTTGTTTTGCCTTCCGAAGGCCGCGAACTGGTCACCATCACCACCTGCGATTTACCGGATTTTCCGGGAGACAGCAGGACATGGCTTCGAATCAGGCGGAAACACTCCAAGAGGTAATTGGGCACCGTTGCCCCGATCGCCGGTGAGCGGCACACATCCTCGATGATCTCACGCGGGGTACGCGGCACGATGCCGATGCCCTTCACGCCAGTCGCCTCTTCCAACTGCTGCAGCGTGGATGCGCTGCTATCGGTCAGATTCACCAAAGTCGGCACGCCAAGCGCACCACCCAAGGCCAGCAAAATAGACAGCATCAGCAGCTTCGACTTGTTCGGCGACACGGGAATTTCATCGCGGAGCAAGGTGTGGCCTTTGAAGACCATCTCCACCCAGTTGCGGTTCTCCGAAAAGGTCACCACGGCCAGCTTTTCGGCCAGATGTTCACGAGCCTTGTCCCACAGTGCCTTCTCCTTTTCGATGTCCGCATAGATTTGGGAATTCTGGCTGAACTCCTCGTTCACCTTGTGGTAATCGGACACCTTGCTCTCAAGCGCACTGAGCTTGACCTTGAAGTGCTCGTGCTCGAGCTCAAACCGCTGACGCAGCACGCCAAGCTCGGCCTTCAGCGATCTTTCGTTCGCTTCAAGGTCATCCGCGACTTGCTTCATCAGTTCGTGGCCAGGCAGATACTGCTTCGAGAGTTCGAGCTTCCGGTCCTCGAGGATGCGACGCTCCTTTTCGAGCTTCTGCCAGGGTTCCAGCGGATCCACCATGCCCGGTTGCACCACGACTTCCGCGGCCACCTTGGCCGTCGGACCTGTGGCCATCAAAGGAGCGCTGCCACCGCTGGTCGGGCGTCGGATGACCTCGCCGATCTTGATGTCACGCTCCTTTTCAAACGTGGAAAGCAGGGACAGCTCCTCAAGCACGCGGTTGAGCGGCAATACGGAGGCATCCAGGTTTTTGCCATTGGTCACGTCGGCGAGCCTCTTGCCCAGCTCGTCCATGCGCTGGAGCAGCTCTCGGGTGACGATCAGATCCTTCGGCAGTTCGTTCAACCGGGTCTGCTCGATCACCGACTCCGCGATATTTTCCTCGCGTTCAAAAGCTGACAGCCGCTTCAGGCCAGCATTGGCCTTATCTTGCAGAGCTTTCAGCTCCTCCGCGTAGCGATTCAGCGCCGCATCGCGATACTGCTTCCACGAAACCTCCTGCTGCCGGCGATACTCCTCCACCAGTTCCTCGGCAAATTGGCGCACCGCATCCGGCGTCCGGGCCTGCACTGTCACTTCCATGTGGCTGTTATCGACTGTGTCGAGGGTCACGATCGGCACCATTTCCACCACCTGCGCCCAAGTGGCATCCGGCTGCACCAGCTTCATTCGCTTCGCCGCCTCGATGATGTTTCTCTTCGAGGTGAATTCCTCCATGACCACCCGGCTCAGCCCGAAAACCTCCATAGTCTCCGGGACATCTCTCGCCTGCACAGGGCTGCCATGGCCGCGCACATAGACGATCGACTTCGCCTCGTATAGCGGCGTGGCGTACACATAATAAATCAGGCCTGAAAGGATGCCAATGCATCCCATGATGACCATCAGGCGGCCGTGTCGCACATACTTGAGCGCCTGCACAACAACCGCCGTGATGTCAAAACTCTTTTTTTGCGGGGAATTCATGATGAAGGGATCACTTTTTCGTCGGAAGCTTCAGATGGGCATTGTTGGCAGCCTGAACGTGCTTGGGCGGCCCCAAAACGAACTTCAGAAACGTGTAGTCTGCCTTCAGGAGGCAGTAACCGAGATAGGCCAGCATCCCGAAAATCGGCACAAAGACCACCAGCAGCATCCACATCAGCCGGGTTCTGATCTCCATTGGCTGCTGGCGGATGCTCGCCACGCAATTGCCCACCAGCACCAGCCATACGAGGGCCATCGCCCACCCCAGAATCGGGTGATCATTCATGGGGTGAATGGTGATGAATCGGATTAAAACTTCCTTCATAAGGGGGCCGCGTGTCAGTCTTTGGTTTGGGGGACGTGGATGCTGTCCCTTGAATGCTGAATGTCAATGTTGCGCATCGACAACCGCCCGTTGTTGATTCGTGTGCTTGCCACGGCAACATCCACTAGCAGCCCTCCGAAAAAAGACAGCCACCACGGCTTTCCCGCTCTTACTTACGCAATGTCCCCCGCCTCCCCCCTGCAAATCGCCCAAGTCGTGTTCTCCTTGCAGCCCGGCGGCATGGAAAACGGGGTCGTGAACCTCTCCAATGGCCTGCCCGACTCCGCGGCACGCACCACCTTCCTTTGCTTGGAAGAGGCAGGCGCCTTCGCCGCTCGCTTGCAGCCCGGCATCGCGGTGCAGGCCCTCGGCCGCCGGCCCGGCTGGGACTGGCGGGCCTGCTGGAGGCTCGCCCTCGCTTTAAACCGCCTGCGGCCCGATGTCATCCACACCCACAATCTCGGCCCCTTGATCTATGCCGATACCGCGCGGCGCATGCTGCCCACCCTCTGGCGCATCCCCATCTTCCATGGCGAGCACGGCGCTCTTCAGGGCGATGGCCTCCATCCCAAGCGCCTCCAGCAGCGCCGCCGGCTCTACCAGCGTTGCGAGCTCGTCCACACCGTCTCCGACGGACTCCGGCAGGACCTCATCGCCCATGACCTGCCCGCGGATAAAATGATCAGCATCCTCAATGGCGTCGATTGCCAGCGCTTTCGGCCCACTATCGACCGCTCGCAGGCGCGACAGGCCTGCGGCCTCCCTGCCGACGCCCTCGTCATCGGTGCCGTAGGCCGGTTCATCGCCACCAAACGCTACCCGCTGCTCATCGAAGCCTTCGAAAGCCTCGCCAAAGACCACCCGCGGCTCCAGCTCATGATTCTCGGCGATAGCGGCCCTGAGCGCGAAAACGTCCACCAGCTCGCCCGCCAAAGCCCCGTCGTCGCCCGCATCCACCTGAAGGGCCATCAGGCCGAGCCCGCCCCGTTTTATCAGGCCATGGACCTCCTCGCCATGCCCTCCTCGCATGAAGGACTCGCCAACGCCCTCCTCGAGGCCATGGCCAGCGGCGTGCCCGCACTCGCCCACGCCGCCTGCGGAGCCGCCGAAGTCATCGAAGATGGCGTCAGCGGCTTCCTCACCCACATCGACACCGCCGCCGACCTCGCGCGGCGCATCGCCTCCTTGATCGAAGTCCCCGGCCAGCTCGAACAAGTCTCCCAAAAGGCCCGCCAGGCTGCCCAGGAGAGATTCTCCCTCGATTCGATGGTGCAAAACTACCTCACCGCCTTCCGCCGCGTCGCTGGACGCCCTCAGTGACCGCCAGGCACCACCTGCGATCTCGCCCAGCCAATGGCCAGCCCAGCCACCACAAGGCCTGCTGAGGTCAAAACAGCCATCCACAGCGTCGAGACCGTACTTCCCGCACCACCGATCATCGTCAGTTGATCGTAAACCGGCATCAAAGCGATGCCCATCGCCGACACGACGCCGATGACCACCCAGCGAAAGAACCGGCTCGCTGCCGACTCGCTCGAAACCAGCGTCACCGCGCCGAACGCCACACTCAGGCCGGCCATCAAGACCAGCACACCCATCCCACTCTCAAACAACGCGTCCTTCATAACCCGCACGAGCAGCGGTAATTGAGCCGCCGTCTTGACCGCATCGAGTCCGAAAATCTCCGGATGCTTCAAAGGCAGCCCGACGATGAAAAAGCACATCATCAGAAACCACAGCATCAAAACCCCTTCCCACACCGCCAGCAGCCAACGCATCCACGTCAGGCGATGGGGTACGGATTCACGGGCTGTCATGCATCAAGTCTGCTTGCCGCACTCGAACTCGTCAATGCCTCGGATGACCTTGGTGCGAGACCCCGGCGATGTTTGAAAACCACGCTCACGAACTGGCGAAGCAAAGTAGCCCTCTCGCTCCGCGAGAGGAGCTGGGCGTATGGCAGGCGTAGAAGGCCACCGAAGGACGGAAGGCCTTGTGGTGGAAGAACGCTTCTCGCTCATCTCGACGGAGCGAGATGGCCACTCTGCTGACGCAGTTTTCAAACACTACTCACGAGAGGCACATTCAGCAGCCACTCATCAGCGCCTTCTTCCGCCGCTCATTCCACGCTCCGAGAAGCCACGAGATAACAAAAAGGCCGATGAAGAGACCCAAGACACCACCGACGGACTGCGTGGGGCCGATGAGATGCTGCAAGGGCAGTCGCGGCAGCGGAATCGAGTGGATGAGCATGAGGTGGGCGACGTAGAGCAGCAGGGATTCACGTCCTGCGAGTCGCAGCCAGCCGGTGAAGCGGCTTACCGAGCTCGCCACGACGGCGACGAGCACCGCGGCCATCATGACCCAGCCGAGGCGTTCCAAGAAGAATGCGGGCAGGCCGTCCTGAAACGGCATTCTGGAAAGCCCCCATGCAAAGGCTGCGCCGACGAGCATCACTGCCGTGGCGGAGCGGTTTGGGAAGCCATCCCAGGCTCGTCGCGTGATGAAGCCCGCAAGTCCAAAGCCCACCCATGGAAACAGCGCGAACTGCGAGCCGTGGAGGCGGCTGAAGTATTGATCGAGGACCAAAATGCCGGTGTGCCATTCACGAGCAGGCTTTTCCAATCCCACCAACACGACCAGCAGCACCAGCGCAGCCACTTCCCTGCGCTTTCCGAGCTTTTCCACGGCCAGCAGGATCAAGCCGGAGATGGCCAGGCAGTGCAGCACATCCACCGTGGCCACCGCACGCATCGCCTGGGCATCGAGCAGGCGATCCCACGGCACATGCATGAGATAGCCGATGAGCCACACGATCAGCAAACGCTTCGCCACCGGCCATGCGGGCTTCGTTTTATGCAGGGTGACATGCGCCCGCGCATAGCCGGCGATCCAAAAGAACGCCGGGGCGATCAGCCCGTGATACGAGGTCAGCGTCTCAAACCAAGGCGTGGCCCTCAGCTCGGCGGTGAGGAAGGTGTTCGCCGCATGGGTCCACACCATGCCAAGCACCGCCAGACCTCGAAAGAGATCCAGCCATTCAAGGCGCTGAGAGGAAGGCGGCACGCGGCGAGCATGTCATAAACTCTTCCGAATGCGAAGGAGAGTGTTTCAAGCACGAATCCAAGACCAGAGCCTACTCGCCAGGTCAAAAAAGCGCACGGGGCTATACGATTTCAACGCGAATAAAAAGGAATGACGATCCGAATGACCACAAATCATCCAGTCGGTGCATTCGTGGCCATTTGGATCGTCATTCGCCTTGGATTCGCGTTAAAAACAATGCCCACTCCTACGTGTCGCCGCATTCGTCATTCCAGCGTGATCCACATCGGCGACACCCACACCAGCTCGCCATTCGTCTGTTCGCCGCGGAAGTAGTAGTAGCTGGTTTTGCCTTTTTCGGGTTTGGGGTCGGTCCAGGTGAGGCTCACGTCTTTTTCCTTGGGCGCGTTCATCGGGATCTCGACGTTGTCTTTGATGAGGGTGACTTTTTCGAAGGGCATGGTGCCGGTGAGCTTCAGGGTGATCGTGGGAGCGCCTTTGACGGTGAATTCATCGCCCATCATGCGCTCCTTGCCATCGGCGGCGGTGCAGCGGGAGTCGGCGATGATGTTGTCGGTGGCACCATAAGTGTGGCGCTGCTTCATGGCCTTGAGGATGCCCTCGCGCGTGGTGTCCTCGGCATAGACCATGGCGTAGCTGATGTGCGTGCTGCCGTGGTCGCTGCTGCTCTGGAAGCTGAATTTGTAGCCTTTGGCAAAGGCATCGCAGATCCAGCCGCCGGGCTCCCAGCCGCCGATGGCGTCATTCTCCGTGGGGCAGCGCGGGCAGCCGGGGAATTCGTAGTTCTGGCGGGCGCCTTGATAAATCTCGACCATCGGCTCGACCTCGGCGTCCCAGTTCCGCCAGTCCGTGCCCATGTTGCCCACACTGGTGTGGCTGGCGCAAACGCCGCCGAAGAGCTTCAGGTATTTGTAGAGCATGAGCGTGTCCGGCGCGGGCTCATGCACGCGGCGATCACTGATCGGCAGGCGCGGCAGGGGGCGCACGCCGCGCTGCGCGAAGACGACATTGCGATGGCCTTCGGGATAACTCACGCTGCGCTCGTAGCTGAACATCGGCGTGAAGCGGCCGGGCAGCATGAAGGCGTCCGTGGTCTTCTGCGTGAGCCACCAGGTGTACTCGCGGCCGTTGCCGTTGTCGTGGTCGCCATTGCCGAGCCAGTCCATCGAGGCGGCGTCGATGGCGTAGCGCCACATGTCCTCCAGCGGGCCATCACCGCCGCCATCCCCGCTGATCTCGGTGTGACGATGAAACTCACCGCGCACGATTTGCAGCGGCTTGCCCGCGACCTCGGCACGATAGCCGCGAATGGCGGCGACCTCGGCACGCTCGGCCTGCGTGCGCTTGCTGGGTGGTGCGTCGGCATTCGGCAGCACGCTCAGCGGCTTCAAAGCAGCCGCTTTGACCTCACCGCTCGCGGACAGGCGGGAGAAATAGACATCGTTGTCGAAGGGATCCTTGCTCGCGTCGAGCGCGGCATTGCCACCTTTGCCACCGGGTGTTTTGGCACGGGTAAACTCGGCCTGGCGGTCCATGCGATGATCGCTGCTGTGCGCGACGAAGAGTGTTTTCGCTCCTGCGGCGACGGCGGGCAGGTTGTAGAGCAGATTATCCGTGTGCGGAATGGTGATGGGGCCGACCCATTCCTCGCCATCGAGATAAGCGGCCACATTTCCCCAGGTGCTGCCGACCGGGCCGCGGAAGCTGTTCAGGCGCGTGCGGGCGATGAGCCAAATGCGGCCATCGACATCGCAAATGAGGCGACCGAGGTTGTTGTAAGTCTGCGGACCGGTCGCCTCGGCATGGGCTCCGGGAGCGCCCTTGCGCTCGGCGGGCTTCAAGAAGGCCAGACCGTCCGGCTCCTCGGGATTCTTGGGCGGAGCGGGCACCGTTTCATCCGCCGCGGCCTTCTTTTTGCCTTTGCCACGACCTTTGGCGACCGCGCCGGGCAGCGCATCGGCCACATTGCCCGTGGTTTCCATGAGCTGACCATCTTTAACGACCACGAGGCCGATGGAGCGGCTCTTGTACAAGCCGATGCCGTCACTGCTGTCGTAAGCGCCCCAGTCCTTCCCCCACGTTTGGCCGCTCTTTTCATAGGCGATCCAAAGTGCGCCCGTTTTGTCGAAGGTCACGGAGGCGCGGGCCTCGTAGTCGGCCGTGGTCGCGATGGGCATCGGCTTGCCATCGTTGAAACTCATCCAGATGTCGTAGTCGCCCTTCGCGTAGGTGTCCCAGGCGATGGCGAAGCGGTTTTCATGCGCGGCGATGGCCGGGTTCCAGCCATTGCCCGCGTTTGAGGAAATCGTCTTCGTTTCGCCCCACTGGCCGTCTTTGAGCGTGCGTGTCTGAATGGCGAAGTAGTCCTTCTGCGCCCCCATCCAGGCCACCATCACGCTGCCATCCGCCGCGGTGGCGGCGACAGGACAGAGGTCGTTGCCCTTCGACTCGGTGAGCTTCACCACGTCGGCGAGTTTGCCATCGGTGAAGTGACGCGCGAAGAGGTCGAAGTTGCCATCCACGCGCTCGCTCCACACGATCCACGCACCGCCTTTGCCATCGATGGTGACGGCGGACTTGTAGATGTCGCGACCGGTTTCCGTCACGGCGATGCGCTCCTCATCCCACGAGCGGCCTTTGCGCGTGTGCAGCCACAGTTGGTCGCCACCGGCCGGCTTGTTGAGGAAGGACAAATCCTTCGGCTCCTCGTCCCAGCGCTTCGCACGCTCATCCCGATCAATGCCGGGCGTGAAGCTCTGATACACGAGAAAGCCCACACCCTCCGCACCCATCGCCAGCGCGGGGAAGTCGTCATCCGTGCGCTCCTTTGACATCGCACGCAGCGTGAAGGCCGTCCGCTGCACGGCGACGCGTCCATCCATGAGCGGCAGCGCCTCACCCGGCTTCAGATCGCTGATTTTAAAGCTCACCTTGCCCGGCGCGGTGGTCAGTTCGACGACGCTTTCGGCGGTGACTTCCTTCAACTTCACAAAGACACCGTTTTCAAAGATCGGGCCGACTTGCTTCGCCATGCCGAGCTTCTTCGGGTTGTTGCCACGGGGCTTCACCGCGCCCTGCGGCGTGCGCGTGGACGCCTTCCAGCCGTTTTTGCCGACCAGAGCATCCTTCTGCTCAAAACGATAGCCTTCCACCAACTGCACCTCGCCCGGCGACGCGCTCACCGAGCCATCCCACACCGTCGATTCCGCATCGCCGAGGCCGAGATGGATCAAAACTTCAACATCCTCCGCACAGGCAAAACTGGCGGACAGGGCGAGAGAGAGCAGGAGACGTTTCATGGGCTGGAGGGCCGCGGAAACGCGAAGGGAGCGGGGATATCGCAGGGAAAGTTAAGCGTGGATTTTTTGAAGTGGGGCACCACCATGAAAGCATGAGTACCGCCGCCCTCGCCCACAGCTTGTTCGACCTTCCGGTTTCCGAGCGCATTTTGCTCGCGGACCAGCTTTACGCCAGCGTGCCGGATCACTGGCAGCGCAGTGCGGATGAGGCCTGGCTCGCCGAGGCTGAACGACGCTCCGCTGAAATGGACGCTGATCCTTCTTTGGAGATCACGCACGAGGCTTTCCTCGCCGCTTTCCCTACGATGTGGTTTTCGAAGTCCGCTCCGATCGCGTGCGCGTGACATGTGTCCGCCATGAAAAGCGGCATCCAAACTACGGCTCCGGCCGCTCATGAGCGATCACTCCGCCGCCCGCTTCCATTTCGCGAGCCGCTCGATGAGCTTTTCAGCAGTCGCCTCCTCGGTGATGCCATCGACGAGGGTGATCTTCTTGCCGAAGGTCGTCTCGGCGCGAATGCGGTAGAGGTGGGTGTTGCCGGAGCGCATGTAGTTGTCGTGGATGAACTGCACAACGTGGCGAGGCTCGAAGGTTTCCGTCTTTGTCCAGAAGGGCCCGGCGCGATTCACGATGCGCAGCGCATCCGCTACATCGACGCGGCGATGGTGGATGAGCAGGTAAAACGCGAAAAGCAGGATCGCCGGGGCGCTGAGGCCCCAGACGAGGCGGAAGATGAAAGGCGCATCCTGGATGAAAATCATGAGCATGGCCCCAAACCAGATCGCGCCGAAGAAAAGCAGGAAGATGGCGAGACCGCGGTTGCGGCCCGGAGGGCATTCAAAGCTCCGCGGGATGCCCTCGGCATCGAAGTCCACCTTCACGCCGGTGGTTTGCAAGCGAGCCTGAAGCTGCTCGGTGGTCGTTTCAGTGGCGAGCGGGCGTTTCGTGGCTTCGCGGACCTCCTGGCTGGCCTCGCCGAAAACCGGCAGCGGCAGCTTCACCGGCGTGGGTTGGTCCCCAGCGAGCACTTCGAGGGTCCAAAGGTTCTCGCTGCGTTCGTGCGAGACATGCATGAGCGGCTTCACATCGGTTCCGGGTGCGTCCGGCGTCAGTTCGATGCGCAAAGGCAGGGCACAGCCGCGATCCTCACGCTGCGCCTCGGAAGCAGAAAGTGTCTCGGTATGCTCCCAAAGCGTCTCCTCGCTCGTGGAGGAGTTTTTGCCGCTGCCGCGAGTGACTTTGCGAATCGCCTTCACGCGCACAGCGAGCGGCAGCGTGGGGCTGAGTATTTGTGAGAAGCACAACCGTCCTTCCAGCACCTCGCCGGGGCGCAGCGGCCATGTTTGCGGCACGAGGCTGACTTTTCCAAGGTTGCGCCGCAGCCGCAAACGACGCAGCACGGCCTTCAGCGGAAAGATGGCAATCGCCGATGGCAAGAACGCAAACACAGCCAGAAGCGACTCCGCCAGCGATCCGCTCACGATCACCGCCGCGGTGAGCGGCGTCTGCACGAGCAGGATCCATCCCGCGAGCGCCAGCAGCGCCAGCACGCCATCGCGACTCGCGGTGATGGCCTCGCCAGCCCATTCCGATTTCCATTTCCACGGTGCGTCCGGCATCTTCCGCTGCCGGGCGATCATGCCCGCCGCCTCACGAGCCATCGCGAGGCCGCCAAAGGCCACAAAACCTCCCGCCAACGGAAACAGCGTGGGAAAGAGCGACATCAAAAGCAGCAGCCCCCATCTCAGATCGGGAAACAAAACGGACTCGGAAGGATTCTGCGGGTTCACGAAGCAGCGCATCATGCGTTGCTCATCACGAGCCGTGCGCAGCTCGTCGGCGCGACGCTGCTGGAAGTCGCCAAAGTTGTCGCTACCGCCCATCAGCCCCACACGCTCGCCTCGAAAGCTTTGACCGTCATACTGATAGCTGTAGGCCGCCTGCGCCTCGTAGGTCGTGCTGTCCTCGCCGTGGGCCACCCGCACATCCGCGGACTCGATGCGGCATGGCACCTCCTCCCACGAACGCACCTGCCACCACTCGAGAATCGCCGGGAAGTAAAGAAACATGCCGACGGCAAGCCCCGCGAAGATGAAGATCGATCCAAACAACGCCGCACAGCCTCCCCCGAGCCCCGCCGTCGCGCTGCCTGCCTGATGCTTGTTGATTTCCGCCATGCGGAGACTCTCGCACAAAGCGCCTGACACGCGCAAGAGCCGCGTATGCTCGGCGCATGCCGCATGCCGCGCCTGCTTTTCATCCTTGGGGCACCTCGCATCAAATCGTCCTCGCCATCGTCGCGGCGGTGATGGTGCTGATGCTGGTGCTGGCCCGCACACGCTTCGCCAGCCTCGCGGAGCGGGCGCTGGGCTCGCTGCTGCTGGCGATCTATCCTGCGGGGCTCGTCATCCATGGCCTGTGCGGATCGCTCACGGCTCAGACGATGCTGCCGCTGCAATACTGCGACATCGCGGCGATCGCGGGCGGCTTGGCCTTGTGGACGCGGCGGCAGTTTTGGTGCGAGGTGGTGTATTTCTTCGGCATCGCCGGCACGCTGCAAGGGCTGCTCACACCGGCGTTGATCTACGAGTTTCCTGATCCGCGCTTCTTTCTGTTCTTCGCGCTGCACGGTGGCGTGCCGGTGACCTCGTTTTATGTCGTCAGCGCCATGCGGCAGCGGCCGCAGGCGGGCGCGGTGCGGCGGGTGATGGGCTTCTCGCTCGGCTGGTATGCCGTCACGGCGCTGGTGAATGTCACGCTCGGCACGAACTACGCCTTCCAGTGCCAGAAACCGGTGCAGGCCAGCCTCTTTGACCATCTGGGACCCATTCCGTGGCACAACGGCTCCGCCATGCTGCTCGGTCTGGCCGTTTATTCGCTGCTGCACCTGCCTTTCATCCGCTGGCGCAAAGCGTGAGATGTCGCTTTGCATTTCCCGTTTTGACCTGATACTCGCCGCCCTCAAAAACCGCCCTTCAGTCACCACCTCCTTCTTCATACGAAAATGAAAGCACCCGCCTGGTCTGTCACCGACTCCGCTGATCTCTACGGCATCCGCGAGTGGGGCCATAGCTACTTCGACGTCTCGAAGTCCGGCGAGGTCGTCGTGAACCTGAAGGATGGCAAAAAGTCCAAGCCGGTCTCGCTGGCGGGCATCGTGCGTGATTTGCGCGAACGCGGCACGCAACTGCCGCTGCTCATCCGTTTCGGCGACCTGCTCCGCGGCCGCATCGACGAGCTGAACGAGGGCTTTGCCGCCGCCATCGCGGAAGGCAAGTATCAGGGCGTGTATCGCGGCGTGTATCCAATCAAGGTGAACCAGCAGCAGGAAGTGATCGAGGAGATCACCCGCTACGGTCGCAAGTATCACTACGGTCTCGAGGCTGGCAGCAAGCCGGAGCTCATCGCCGCGCTGGCCTACATGCACGACCCGCAGGCCTACATCGTGTGCAATGGCTACAAAGATGAAGAGTTCATCGATCTGGCGCTCTATGCTCAAAAGATGGGCCTGCAGGTCATCCTCGTGCTCGAAATGCCCACCGAGCTCGAGCTCATCCTCCAGCGCTCGAAAAAGATGGGCGTGCGGCCCACGCTCGGCGTGCGCTTCCGCCTCAGCGCCGAGAGCGCCGGCCACTGGAGCGGCAGCGGCGGTGACTCCAGCGTCTTCGGTTTGAACATCTCCCAGCTCATGCACGTCGTGGACAGCCTGCGTGAGCAGGGCATGCTCGACTGCCTGCGCATGCTGCACTACCACCAGGGCTCGCAGATTCCGAACATCCGCGCCATCCGCCAGGCCGTCACAGAGGCCACACGAGTGTATTGCGGTCTTGTCCAAGAAGGCGCCCGCATGGGCATCCTCGACCTCGGCGGCGGTCTCGCCATCAGCTACGACGGTCAAAAAGGCGCCAGCGCCGCCAGCAGCAACTACGGCACCAAAGAATACTGCGCCGACGTCATCGAGGCGATCACCGAGGTCACCGCCGAGGCCGGCGTGCCGCATCCCGACATCATCACCGAGTCCGGCCGCGCCGTCGTGGCCTACTACAGCGTGCTGGTCATCAACATCCTCGACATCAACCGCTTCGAGTCCCGCACGAACATCAGCGAGATCGAGATCCACAAGGACTCCCCTGCCCTGCTGCGCAACCTTCATGAGTTGCGTGCCGAAAGCACCCGCAATGCCGCCAAAACCGGCCGCGACCGCCTTCAGGAGATCTACAACGACGCCGTTTACTACCGCGACAAGCTCCGCAGCGAGTTCAACTACGGCAAAGTCACCCTCCGTGAGCGTGCGCACGGCGAGGAGCTCTACTGGGACATCTTGAAATGGGTCTCCGACATGCGTGAGAAGTGCGAGCACGACGGCTCGCAGATGGAGCGCCTCGACACCATCCTCACCGATTACTACTACGGGAACTTCAGCGTCTTCCAGAGCCTGCCTGACCTTTGGGCCATCGACCAGATATTCCCCGTGATGCCCATCCATCGCCTCAAGGAGAAGCCCACGCGCAATGCGGTGCTCTCCGACATCACCTGCGACAGCGATGGCAAAATCGACAAATTCGCGCTCGCCGACGGCATCAGCCGCAGCCTCCCGCTGCATGATCCCGAAATCGAAAAGGGCGAGGAATACATGCTCGGCATCTTCCTCGTCGGCGCCTACCAGGAAACCCTCGGCGACCTCCACAACCTGCTCGGCGACACCAACGTCGTCTCCGTCCACCTGGAAAACGGCAAGGCCAAATACTCCGAACTGGAAGGCGACAGCGTCTCCGAGGTCCTCAGCTATGTCGAATACGAGCCGAAAGACATGGTCACCCGCTTCCGCAACCTCGCCGAGAGCGCCGTGACCACCAAGCGCATCACCGCCACCGAGCGCCGCGAGATCGTCGAGGCCTTCGAGGCCGGCATGCGCGGCTATACTTACTTCGAGAGCTGAGACAGGTCTGCACTGACGAGGCGGAAGCCGGTCGGAGATCGATATTCCGACTCGCGAAGGAATCGCTTCATGTGGTTCGTTCACGCCCCGTCGTGAAATCGCTCCTCGTCCTCTTTTCGTCATTCGTCCTTCTGCATTCGTCATTGGCTGCGGCGCAGCCGAACGTCTTGCTGCTCATGTCTGACGACCTCGCGGCCACGCTGGGATGCTACGGGCATCCGCAGGCAAAGACACCGAACCTGGATGCGCTGGCGAAGCGTGGCGTGGTCTTCAACAAGGCCTTTTGCCAGTTCCCGCACTGCAATCCCTCGCGTTCCTCCATGATGACGGGCATGCGGCCGAACACGACGCGGGTCACGAACAACGAGGACAACCTCTACACGAATCATCCCGGCGTGCTGACGATGCCGCATCACTTTCGCGAGAATGGCTACGCCACGGCCCGCTGCGGCAAGATTTTCCATCTCGGCGTGCCCAGCGGGCTCGAAAGCATGGACGATCCGCAGGGCTGGGACTTCGGCACACCTTTCAAAAGCGAGCTGCCCTTCCCGCCGGATCGCAAAAGCATCGTCAACGTGAAGCGAGGCAAGAAAGAAGGCCTCGGCTGGCAGGAAATCCCCGGCGATGACGATCAGCTCGTCGATGGCGTGTTTGCGAAAACGGCCATCGAATGGCTGGGTAAGCGTGAGAAGGAAAAACCCTTCTTCCTCGCCGTGGGCTTTCACCGGCCTCATCTGCCGCTCGTGGCTCCGGCGAAGTATTTTGATCTGTATCCCTTCGAAAGCATCACGCTGCCCGATGCGCCCGCTGATGATGAAGCCGACATCCCCGAGCCTGCTCGCAATGGCGCGGTGCCAGGCTACGCACTCACCGCCACGCCGGAGCAGCGTCGCGCCGCGATCCGTGCTTACCTCGCGTGTGTGAGCTATGTCGATGCGCAGGTTGGTCGCTTGCTCGAATCGCTCAAACAAGCTGGACTCTATGACAACACGATCATCCTCTTCACCTCCGACCACGGCTGGCACCTGGGCGAGCACGGTTTGTGGCACAAACGCAGTCTGTTCGAGGAAAGTGCCCGCGTGCCCTTCATCCTCGCCACGCCCGGCATGAAAACCGCCGGTCAGCGCAGCGAGAGCCTCATCGAGCTTGTCGATGTCTTCCCGACGCTCTGCGATCTGTGCGGCGTGTCATCGCCGAAGCAGATGGAGGGCAAAAGCCTGCGTCCCTTCCTCGAAAACGCCTCCGCCGATCTTCACGACGCCGCCTTCACGCAAGCCCGCCGCGGCAAAAACGCCGAGCACTGGGGCCGCACGATCCGCACCGCCCGCTGGCGCTGCACCGAATGGGACGAAGGCCGCAATGGCATCGAACTCTACGATCACGACACCGATCCGCACGAATACACCAACCTCGCGAACGACCCGAAGCATGCGGAGACACTCAAAGAGCTGCGTGCGAAGCTGGCGGAGAAGCTGCCGCCGATCGTGATGCGTGCGAAGTGATCTGTCGGGAGTACGTTGTTCACGCTTTAGCGTGCGATCGTTTCCGACACGCTAAAGCGTGAACAACGTACATCCAACTCGACCATCGAATGAGCGATCAGGCAAAGAGCGTCGTATGTGATTCATGCCCGAAAATCGCCCTCACTTCTGGAAATGGTATGTCTGCGGCCTGCTGCTGCTGGCCACGACGATCAATTACATGGATCGCGTCACGCTGGCGAATGCCTCCGTGCGTGTGACGAAGGAGTTTGGGCTCAGTGAGGAGCAATATGGCAATCTGGAGCTGATTTTTGGCTGGGCGTTTGCGGCGGGATCGCTGGTCTTCGGCCTGCTGGCCGATCGCGTGAGAGTGTACTGGCTTTATCCGATCGTTTTGGCTGGATGGTCGGTGATGGGCATGGTGTCCGGCTGGACGAGCAGCTACACCGAGCTGCTGATGTGCCGCATGCTGCTGGGTTTCTTCGAGGCCGGTCACTGGCCATGTGCGCTGAAGACGACGTTTGCACTGCTGGATGAAAAAGACCGCACGATGGGCAACAGCGTGCTGCAAAGCGGCGCGAGCATCGGCGCCATCGTCACGCCGCAAATCATGAAGGCGCTCATGACCGACGACATCGGCTCCTGGCGCGGCGCTTTCGTCATTGTGGGCGCGGTGGGCCTCGGATGGGTGCTTCTGTGGTTTGTGTCGATGCGGCCTCGCGAGCTCGAAACGGCTCCGCAGGCCCAAAAAGCCGCCGGTGGGCCGCAACTCTTCGATTTGATCTTCAGCCGCCGCTTTTGGGCACTCGCGCTGCTCATCACCGGCACGCAGACTGTGTGGCACATCTACCGCGTGTGGTTGATGAAGTTCCTGCAAACCGGTCGTGGCTACAGCGAAGCTGAGGCGCTGAATTTCCAAAGCGCCTACTACATCGCCACCGATGTCGGCTGCGTGCTCGCGGGCGTCGTTTCCATCTGGCTGGCCAAACGTGGTCTCGATGCGCATGGCGCGAGGCGCTGGGTGTATGCCGGCGCGTGCTTGCTGACCTCGCTGAGCGTGGCTTTGCCATGGCTGCCACAGGGCTGGTTGCTGCTCGGCGTGCTGCTGATCATCGGCGGCGGGGCGCTGGCGTTGTTTCCCTGCTACTA
>CALMTT010000090.1 GCA_937872615.1 uncultured Verrucomicrobiaceae bacterium
GCTCGACTTCAACAACTGGCTGAACAGCAAGTCGCCGCGCGCCGCCGAGTTCCGCAAGCGCATCGAGGATGCCGGCAACACGCTGACCTTCGAGGTGCCGGTCGGCTACCTGGCCGTGAAGCTCCTGGCCGATGCGTTCGAGCGTGCCGCCAGCACCGACCGCGAGAAGGTGATCGCGGCGCTGGAGACCAGCACCTTCAACGACAGCATGATGCCGTTCGACGAGACGAAGTTCGTGAACGGCCAGAACCAGGGTGCGCGGGCCGTGCTGCTGCAGGTGCAGGACAACGACATCATCAGCGTCTGGCCCGAGAGGTACTCGAAGACCATGAACGGGCTGCCGCGCCACTCGTCGACTTCGTAGATGACGACGATGTTCTCGTGACTGCAGGCGGCAGTGGTGCGCGCTTCGAGAATGAAGCGCTTGGTCAGGTCTTCAGAGCGCGTGCGCAGAAACTTGATCGCCACACGGCGACCCAGGCGGGTGTCGCGCCCGAGAAACACGCTGCCCATGCCTCCGCGACCGATCACGCCGAGCATTTCATACCCTGGCACGTCGGGCGTATCATCGGTCACGGCCGGTTTTTTGATGAACGAGGTGATCGTGCGTGCCACGCAGGTCGGGCACAGGCCGTCCACCGCACGAAGCGGGCTGCCGCAGGTGTTGCAGAGGTTCGTCTTCATGATCGCGAAAGCACTCGCAGCAGGTGAATGAGCTCTGCTTCCGCCTCGGCGGCATCGCTCGTGGTTTCCAGCACGCTTTGCCGCAGCAGATCGGCGAGCCGACGCCGCGCCCGATGCTGCTCGACGGCCAAGGCATTCCGCGTGATGCCGAGTCGCGAGGCAAGCGCATCCAAATCCGTCGTTTCAGCAAGCAGCGTGGGCTTCAGTTGCTCATAAAGCGCCACGCGCCCACGTCGCTCATAACCCGCACGCAATTCGGCGAGAGCCTTCTCCAGCACGACCAGCGCCCATTCTTGATCATAAGCCAGATCAGCCTCGGCATCGTCAACGGGCAGACTTTCATCCAATTCGACCACCTCCGCGCCTGAGCCTCGCTTCTGCGTGCTGCGATCCCGCCGCCAATGACACACATGATGCCGGATGGCCGATTTCAAATACGAGCGCAGCGTGCCACGCTCCTGCTGCGCCCGCTGAAAGCCTTCCCGCTTCAAAAACAGTGCAAAGAAATCCTGCGCGATGTCCTCCGCCTCCTCCACGCATCCCAGCGCCCGCACATAACCCGCCACCGGCTGCCAATACTCCCGGCACAGCTCCTCCAGCGCCCGCGAACCCGCCTCCAGCTCCCGCGTCCGCGCCACCCGGCTCCAGCGCGTGGCTGGAAAAGCAAAAGCAGGCGTGTGGCCATTCGTGTGGGACATCGTTCGTAGCTTTCTAACCCGCGAACGGGCCATGAGATACATCCACGCCCAACTTTTTTCCCGCAGCCTGTAATCGCCACCGCGAAACCGGCCACTTGGGGATGAAACCACCACTCATCCCCCATGAAAACGCTTCTTGTCACTCTCACCCTCGTCCTGGCTGCCTTGTCTGCGATGGCGCAGGGACCCCAGGTCTATTTTTCCATCGCGGTGCATTCGGAGGAGCCAGGACTCGGCAGCGCCGCGGTGCCAGCGACGCCGAATTTCAGCACAGTGTCCAAAGTGACCTACGTGCAGTGGCGCGATGCGATCCTGACCTTTGCGCAGCTTTGCGCGACGAGGAACCTGCCCTGGAGCTTTCAGAGCGACTGGAACTTCCTCGAAGGCGTGCGCCGCTATGAAACGCCGACCGGCGCGGCCTATGACGCGAGCTTGATGACGAACACGGCGGGCAAGAATGTCGTGCGCTACCTGAATGAGAACCTCAGTGTCACACTCGATCCGCATTCACATGAAAACAGTGGCTACAACTACGCGGACGTGGCTTGGCTGCTCATGCAGCTCGGCGTGACACCGACCGGCGTGGTCGGCGGGCATGTTTACACGGGCACGGGGTATCAGGAGTGGCCGAAATTCGTCGAAGACCCGCTGGGGCTGCTTTGTGAGAAGTATAGCGCCACTGGCTATCGCTGGAAGCCGGTGGTCATGATGGGCGGCGGCACGGCGAGTCATGCGGATGATCCGCACAGCAGCGGCATCTGGAGGCCCAGTCATACAGCTGGGACAACGATCTCCAGCAAGGAGCAATACTTCACGGATGATCCGGCGGGACAGATCGCGGCCATTGGCCATTGGGACCAGGATTTGCACGCGAATGACCAGTTCCTCCGCAAACTGGAGAACGGCATCATCCCGCATGGCGGCAAGCTGTGGACACTGAGTCATGTCTTCAATCATCGCGATATGGTGCAGCCGGGCTTTCTCACGAGCATCATGCCAGCCAAGCTCGACACCATCCGCCGCTGGCGTGATGCCGGACGCGTCACCGTGGCGCAATACGCCAGCGTGCATGCCGCGTGGAACGGCACGAGCAGTCTCTACCGCCGCAGCGAGGACAATGTGGGCTTCTCGCTGAACTGGCAGGACTTCTCGTATCCCGAGAACAGCGCGACAGAGCTGCGCACGCTCCTCAACGCACACGAGGCCGCGGGCGTGCCGGTGGATGTGTTTTTCACCACCTGGCAGACGGATGTGATCGAAACGCAGGCTCCGGAGCTCATCGGACGGCTGCAAAGCTCCTCGCGAGTGACGATGGGCTACCACGTCCGCGCACCGAAGCCGTATGCGAGCCAATACGGCAGCACGAACTGGTTCACGACGCTCATAGGCCGCGCGATCAACGCCACGGACATCCAAAACTACGAGGAGCATGGCCTCGACCTCAACACCGGTCTGCCAACGACCAATGCAAGCGGCTATTTGAAGCTCACGAACCTCATGGGTTACGCACCGCGCATCGTCGGGGCGAATGCGAACGCCACCACGGGCTCGCTGGTGCACAGTTACTTCGACGGCGCGGGCGCGGCGATGGTCGTGGAGCATCGCAGTTCAGCGATCAACCTCGGTGAGACGCGCAATGGCATGTATTTGAGGCCGGAGAGCTACGACTGGATCCTCATCGAGTATCTGCGCGGCGATGCGGGATCCACCAGCACACTCACCGACGCACTTTCGCTCGCGCATTCGGCGGCGAGTGTGACCTCGCCTTACTTTGTCGGCATCAAACTGCACGACAACGACCTCTTCGCGAACCAATCGGCCTGGACCTACATCTACACACCCGCGAATCGCCCGCGGCCTTACAACTCGGCCGCAAAGGCCGGTTTGCTCGCGGAGTCGGAGATGAGCCGTCGGCGCACGCTTTATCTCGATCTCGTCGCGGAGGCCGCTTCGCGGCAACATGAGCTCAACATCGTCAGCGTGCGCGATACGCTGAGTTTGCTCGCGGAGGAGGAAGTGCGGCCCTTGGGGCTCAGTTTGACTGAAGTGGACGAAAATGCCGCTGCAGGCACCGTCTTGGCCGAGCTCAGCGGCGGCGGCATTGAGAGCGGCGTGGCCTGTGACTATCAAATCGAGGCTTTTGGCGATGGAGCGGACTTTTCGATCAGCGGAGCCGATTTGACCGCCGCTCGCCTCTTGGACTACGAGACGGACTTCGTGAAAACACTTCGCGTGCGCTGGACGGACGGCGGCGGAAACACCGGCACGCGGGATCTCACGCTCGTGCTGCGCAACGTGACGACCGATGACGATGATGGCGATGGCATGACGGAGGCCGACGAAGCCATCGCCGGCACCGATGCATTCAATGCGAACTCACGTTTCACCGTTGGTGATCTGCAAACAACAGGCAATCAGGTCACGCTGACCTGGTCGAGCGTGGCCGGGAAGACCTATCGCATCCAGTCGAGCACGGATTTGGGCACTTGGAACAACGTCGCTGGCTCCGAAACGACCGCCACCGGCTCCACGACATCTCGCACGATCGTCGTGATGCCGGGTGAAAGGCAGTTTTACCGTGTGATGGTGGTGGTGCCGTGAGGCGCAGAGTGGTCCGCACAGTCCTCTGTGCGGCTATCCGACCTGCCGCACAGGGACTGTGCGGACCACTATTGAGGCAGGGGCGGCGGGGTGCTCTTCACCTCGCCACGCTTCCAGATCTGACCAGCGCTGAGCTGCTTCGCGGCCCACGGCAGCCAGCGCAGCACGCGGGAGGCGAGCCAGAGAGCCCAGATGAGCATTAGGGCGCGATAGACCCAGATGGAGACGGACACGACGACGGGGCGCGGCAGGGAACCATCGGCAGTGCGGTCTTGGAACCATTGCAGCATGTCGGTGGTGGAGCCGTAGCCGGTGACAAACATCTCTGGCCTGCCGAGCAAGCCTTGATGCACTACCGCGAGCATGCAGAGCAGGGCGATGAGCGAGGCTCCGGCGAGGATGATTTGCATCACGTTGAAAGCACCGGCCGGTTTGATGGCAGAGGGCGCAGAACCTCGCCAGGCGATGACAAAGAACCACAGCACGACCGCCGCGCCGATGAAGAGCGGCAATTGCATGAAGCCAAGCATGAGCAGGGCCCACTCGTAACCTTTGAGCGGCGAGAGTTGCATCTTCGCGAGAATGAAGCCGAGCAGCACGGCGGCTAGCGAGAGGCCCCAAAAGCGCACCGCCGGGCCGCGCATCGGTCCGCTGGCCCACAGCAGCCAGCGTGAGGCGGGCATGTGGACCGTGGTGGTGATGTTCGAGGCCATCACCGGCAGTTTGACGGCATCGGTGGGCATGTTGAAAGCGAGCGCACCGGGCGTTTTCCAGTCGATGAAGACTTCTTGGTCGCCGGGACGCACGGGAAGGATCACGGAGTTGCCTTCGCGACGCACCGGGAGTTCCTGACCACGCACGCGGAGGGCGCTGATGGAGGCTTCCGCAGGCAGTTCGAGGCGGAAATCCTCACCGAGACTGGCCTGCACCTGCATCGTGAGTTGCGTGCTGTGCTGGCGGTCACCGAGTCGGGTGACTTGTCGTGCTTGATGAATGGTCGTCGTGGCACCTTGAATGGCTTCGGGGCGTGAAACGGTCAGATGCACGCTCTCGCCTGGCCATGGGGTCCAAACGGGCACGAGTTGCGCCTGAGACGTTTCATAGACGGGCGCGAGGCCTTCGTGATGCACATTCCAAACCGGCGAGGCAGTGAGTGTCCAGCGCTCCACCCAGCTTTCACTGGCCTCGGCTTTCAAAGTGAGATCAGGCACCGGGGCGAGCTCGCTCTCCCAACTGACTTCCTCATCGCCAGCGCCGAAGCGCACCTCGATGCTCCGGGCCTTC
>CALMTT010000091.1 GCA_937872615.1 uncultured Verrucomicrobiaceae bacterium
CCAAGGTCGTCCTGAAAGGCAAGCACATGGCGGCGTGCGTTCTCGCGCTCAAAGCGCACGTCACGCACCCACGGGCCGCGGGAGCCGCTGGGCATCACAGTGATGATGACGGGCTTCAACGCGGCCGCGGCGGCGAACGCGGTGGCATTGCTCTGGCCCACGAACACGATTTGATCGACGACGCCGTAGATGCGCATGTTCTTTAAGTAGGCGGAGTCGAGCTTGATGAAGAGCACACGCAGCTTCGGACCATAACCGGAGGGCCATCCGGGTGGTGTGTAAGTCGGTGTGGACTGCTCGGAGATCCAATAGGCCTCCGTGGCGGAATTGAACACACCGGCCACGTCGATCGTGATGGTGTCGGTGCGGCCGGCGGTCTTTTCGCGGTCCTGGAAGTGCCACAGTGAGTTGTCCGTGTTGTCCGCGTTCTTGATGACGTTCAGCAGGCCTTCGTAACGACGGTCTCCGGAGCTGCTCACCGGGCCGGTGGTGCTGGGGACGGCGGAGAGATTCGATGGCAGCAGATTCGTGCCGGTGGTGGCGGTGCCATAGATCGGATAGGGCAGGGTCGGCGGCGAGACGGCGGACTGCGACTGGATGTAGAGTGAACTGGTGCGGAAGGGCAACTTCAGCGGGCTGGGTGTGCTGCTGACAAAGAGTGATGGTGGGTGTTTGATGATCGTGCGGCCGAGCACCGTCCAGTTGGCGTGATGGCCGGAGGTTTCCCGATAGATGTCGAGCTCCGTGGTGACGGCGTCAGGCTTGCGATAGACATTAAAAAGGTCGCCGCCGAGCACAGGCGGGAGTGTTTTGAGGAAATGCCAGGAAGTGAAGTTGTCGATGTTCCCCGCGGTGCCGCTGGCCGGGCGGCTGAGGCGCTCCGTAGAGAGGTAGGAGACAGCGGGGCGGAAGCCGGAGTAGTTGTAAGGGAAGACTGTCGTGAGGCCGCTGCCGACGGTGTTGGTGTTCGAGTAGATGTTGAGGTTCGACCAGCCGTCGTAGGAGTTCACGCTGCCCACGTTGGTGCCGAGCACGATGCTTTGATTCGAGGCGTAGGTGTTGTTGCGCAGGAAGTGCTTGTCATAGCTGAGCTCGCGCCCGAGCTGGCGTGAGCTTTCCACGCCGATGCGGCGGCGCACGATGTCCTCCATGTAGCTCACCTGGACTGCCCGCACGTTCATGAGGCCCACCCAGGCGCTCACGAGCAGGCCGGCCACGAGCATGAGCATCATAGCGGCGGCCATGAGGGCGCCGTTTTGCATGCGGAGGCTGGTGGTGGGGAGGCGCATGAGGGTTCAAAGACAGGGAAACATCGGCACGGTGAACATGAAGGACGTGCGGCCGCCCATTTGGTTGTAGGCCTGCCGCGGGTCGCTGGAGGAAAAAGTGTTCGTGGCAGGACCAATGTTGCGAGCGCAGGGGTCCGGCCACCAGATGAAGTAGAAGGGACGTTCGGTGGCTTGTTTGAAGCGGTCCGTGGTGGTGCCTTCACGAAGCGCGAGGCGTGCGGAACGCTCGAAAGTGACGAATAGCGGGGTGAAGCCATCCGTGGCCCAAACACTGCCGTAGTTGGCCGCGGTGGCGTTCGGCTTGGAGGGCGGATAAAAGACCTCGTAGCTCCCGGCGAATACCAGCGTCGAGAAAGTGGTGGCCCCGGTGGGGTCCGCATAGCGCTTTACCGAGGCATGGTAGCCAAGTGGTTCGGCCGAAGTGAATGGCACGACGTCGATATCGTAGATGGCATTGACCTTTAAATAACCGGCGAACTTGCTGTAGCCGAGGATGTAGATGCTGGCGTTTTGGGGCATCGAAACACCGTCATTGAGTGGATTGCGGTAGTCACGGTAGAGCGTGGAAGGCGCGCCCGTGGCAATCAAATGGGCGCGGAATGCCTGCGGCGTGTCGAGCTCACCATGCGTGGTGGGATCGTAAGCGATGATGGAGGGCTTGTAGATGTTCGCTGTGTCCCGCCCGAGGCAGTAAACGGCGGTGGCGCTGGTCGTGTCCGCAATGAACGCCTCGCGGAGCTCTTCAGCTCGTGACAGGCCGGTGAAATTCGGTGCCACAGGCGTGTCAAATGTGCTGGAGGAGCTACCGTAGAAGGCGGACATGGCTGTTGTGCCGAGGTTCACCGTGACGACGGAGGACAAACGCGGCTGATTCCGCACGATGGTGCCGTAAGCGACGACCGCACCACCCAGCACGATGGCAGACAGCGCCACGACGAGCAGCAGCTCGACCGAGGTGAATCCGCGTGGCGCTGGCAGCGGTGATTTCATTTGGCCGCGGGCACAGGATTGCCGAAGAGCATGCGTACCGCGGATTCGATGCCGGGGGCCGTGGATGAAGGCGCAGGCATGGCGGGCTGCTCGACTGGGGCCGGAGATGAAGAAGGCGGCGCCTGGCGGTCCGGGATCGGTGCCTTTGTCAAAGGTTGCGAGGGCACTGGCTGGCCGTTTTTCAGAAGCATGCCACCTCCTCGCGCGATCTTCCCTGTGGCTCCTTGCCCGCCAAAGAGCTTGTACTTCACCTCGGGGGAGATGTTGATCGGGATGAGCATGCCCTTGGGTGGCAGACCGGTGGCCTCTTTTTCCTGCCAGGTCAGCTCGATGAACTGCGGCGTGATGTTTCGCACGCTCAACTGCACCTGCTGATCCTGAAACACGGGTGGAACATTGATGCCGGGCTCCAGCATGAGGTCGCCGAGCATGACCTTCATCTTCCCATCGGGACGCAGACTGGCACCAACGACCGGGAGCCTTGCGAGCACGTCACGCACGCGGTTTTCCTCGGTGTCTTCAGGGGCGTTGCGTGCATTCGCTTCCAGGGCGGACTCGAAAGGATTGTTCTCCTCCGGTTTCACACGTTCCGGTGTCTTTTCGTCAGGCAGCACGAGTTGGTATTGCACGCGCCCTTCCTTCTCCTCGCCTTCCAGCGGGGCTGCCTCTTGGGCAAAGGAGGCCATAGGCGCAAAACTCATCGCCAGCACAAGGGCGGCGATGAGGCGTGGCAGGCGGGCTTGCAGGGTAAAAGCGGTTTTCAGGGTCATGACTTCTTCTCCTTGTCATTAGGTTTCGCGGCGGGCTTG
>CALMTT010000092.1 GCA_937872615.1 uncultured Verrucomicrobiaceae bacterium
GAGTGGAAGGGATTGGCGCCCACGCCGCCGCCGGATGGACCACGCACGACCATTGGCACACCTAAACCCCAGCGATAGGCGGTAGTTCCTGCGACATTGACAATTTGATTGAACCCGCAGGTCACAAAATCCATGAACTGCATTTCCGCTACCGGACGCATACCGTTGAGCGCCGCACCGATGGCTGCGCCGACGATTGCCGCCTCGGAGATGGGGCAGTCCAGTACGCGCTGACGGCCAAATTCTTCATGAAAATTCTTGGTTAATTTGAATGCACCGCCATAGGTTGCGATATCTTCACCCATTAAAAAAACGCGTTCATCACGGCGCATTTCAAACCGGAGTGCATCGGCAATTGCTTCAAGATAAGTAAGTTGAGCCATAGAATACTATTGGATAATTGAGAGTCAAAAATATAGCCCACGATGTTAATCATGGGGAGAGAAAAAAAACAAAACATAGCCACGATTGTAATCGTGGGAGGATGTGAAATTTAATCCACAAACACACCCTTCAAGCCCTCTTCCGCAGGCGGAAAGGGGAGCTCGACAGCGTAGTCAATAGCTGTGCGGATTTCCTCGATGAGCGTTGTACGCATTACGGTAATGTCATCCATCGTCAAGATCTTTTTTTCAAGCAGGAAATTCTGATACCGGTCAATGGGGTCACGTTTTTGCCAGTATTCGAGTTCCTCGCGGGGCACATAACTGAAATCGTCGTGTTCGGCGTGGCCGCGCATCCGCATCGTCACCGTTTCAATAATCGACGGACCTTCACCGCGGCGGGCACGTTCGGCGGCTTTCCAACAGGCGTCATAGACAATTTCGACGTCTGTACCATCGATCGTCTCGCCGTGGCAACCGTAGCCAAGTGCTCGATCGGAAAGATGTTTACAGGCAAATTCCACAGAATTCGGCGAAGAATACGCGTATTGATTATTCTCAATGATGAGGATAAAGGGTAATTTTTGGACCGATGCGAAGTTCATACCTTCATGAAACTCACCCGTCTGCGAACCTCCATCGCCGATATAGGTCATCGACACGACATTTTCACCCCACATCTTCGACGCAAGCACAAAGCCGGCAGCCACCGGGATCATCGCCCCGAGATGGGAAATATTACCGTAAATACGTTTGTTGACATCGGCATAGTGGCCTGTACCGTCGGTTCCCCGCATAAGACTTCCCTCACGGGCGAGGAAGGCGAGCATGAGGGTATTGAGGTCTTGTCCGAAGACAAAGTGTCCTCCAATATTGCGGTGCATCGGAAAGAGAACGTCCTTATCGCCGAGCGCGAAGGCCGACTGATCGACTCCGACCAGTCCGGTTCGATGGAAAAGAAGAAGCAGGAGGGCTATTTCTGATGGACACCGCCGCGCCCGCACCCTCCGCCGATACCGATCTCCAGCTTTGGCTCGCCCAGCAGACGGGCAAGAGCCTCTTGCGCTTTCTCACCTGCGGCTCGGTGGGCGATGGAAAGTCGACCCTGATCGGCCGCCTGCTCTATGACAGCCAGCTCATCCTCGACGACCGCCAGCTCTGCCACACCCGAACCGGTGTCACGACCGTGATTCCACTCGCCGCGATTCGCGATGTAAGTCTCGGCCAGTATCCGCTGGCGATGAATCCGGCGGGCATCTCGCTCGTGAGCGTGACGTATGAGGATGCCGGCACGCTACGGCAGGTGTTGCTTTCGCCGATGGAGGGCCTTTTCGCTTTTCCTTCCACCTGGGATGCCTTGGCCGCAGACTGGCACGCCACCATCCGCGCCGCCGTGAAAGCTGCCACGGGCCGCGAGCCCACCACGACGCCACGCGATCAGCTCGGCATTCGCGGCGGCTTGCCTTGGCTACGGCTGGCCATCGTCGGCGTGCCACTCCTGGCGGGCCTCGTGCTGTTTTTGACCAACTTGGGCATGACCGGTCGCTCCGTCGGCTCGCTCATGCCTGTCATGTTCGTCACGTTCGCGTTGGTGCTGGGTTTTCTGCTGCCTGGTCTGTTCGTGCCGTGGGCCGTGCGGCGGCGAGAGGTAAAACCACCTGCCGCGCCAGGGACACGCTCGACTTGGTTGACGTTTGCGCTGGGTATCCTGTGCCTGCCCCTGCTGATGCAGTTGCTGATCGCCCTCATGCGGCTGTTTCCGTTCACGGCAGGCGGACAGCCGTCGAGCGGAGGACCGCGGTTCTTCTTTGGCTTCCCGGAAGCGATCATCCTCGCCGTGATCGGACTGCTTGGCCTGCGGTTCCAGCACCGTCGCGAGAATCCGCCGACGCCCAGCAGCACTGCATTGACTCGCTGGCATCACGTTTTCGCTTTGGCTGGCGTGTGGTGGTTTTGCTCCCTGCCGTTCCTGATGTGGCTGGCGGCTGTCCCCCGCATCACGAGCACGATGCAGCTCGCCATCGCACTCGCGATCATCGCCGCACCGATGCTGTGGTGGCTCGCGCGCACCAAACTGCGCCAGTGGACATCGCAGCCCGCAGGCGCACGCTGGCTGCGTGCCTGGTCCTGGGTCGGCTACTGCTTTGCGGTGCCGGCGATTGGGTTCGCCATCCTCTTCATCATCCACGCTGCGGTGAGTGAGCGCGGCGCTTGGAATCCGTCGCGAGGTGAAATGCTAGCCGTGCCACTCATCGCGATGGCCGCGATCTTGTTGCCGAACTTGTCCGCGACGCTCTGGCAGGCCGCAGGCAGTGGAAAACGGACTTTCATCGGCGCGGCGATGGCCGCCATCGGCGCGATCACTGGCGGCGTGCTCGCCTTCTCCGGCGGCATGGCGGCCAAACCTTGGCTGATCCGCATCCTCGACATGCAGCGTCCGTTCAAAGTCTATCTCGCGCCGGAAGGCGTCACCGGCCGCGTGGTGCATGTGCGGATGTTCCGGCCCGATCCTCCGGCAGCGCTGGAGATGCGCATGGTGCTGGAGGGACCGGATGGCGACAAGGAATCGCGCCTCATCCCGCGCGGCTACACCCGGAATCCGCGTCCGGACTTCTTTGTCTTTCCGCGTCCGTCACCTGCCAATCAGCCGTGGACGGACTTCGGCTCGGCAAAACAAACGCTCATTGCTTTCGTCCTGCCCACCGAGGAGCTCGCGCAGCAAGCCTACCGCCGCCTCGGCTCCGGGCCGCTGAATTTCGACCGCCTCCTGCCGCCGGGCTCGTTTTCCTTCGATCTCGATCCCCGGAAGCCGGAGACGATGATCTGCACGCTCTTCACGGTGGCCGATGAGAAGGGGCAGCACTTCACCGGTTCACTCCGTTTCGCCGCCGAACTCATCCGCGAAGGCCATCCGCGCTGGGTGGAGGTGCGAAGCCTGCCCACGGTGGATTCGCTGAACACGCTGGAGCTTTCGTGGGAAGTCCAGACCTCGAACCCCTCTGCCATAACGCTGAAGCATCGGTATCGATTCGGCGGAGGGGAATCCATGGTGGTGCACGATCAACCCACAGGCAGCACAAAGCTCTATCGGCAAAAGATCAGCGCCCTCCTCTACAAGATCAGCGACACACGCGTGGGCATGCGGCTCATCAACGGCCCGCAGCCGAACACCAAGGAGTTCGACGGCGACTACGCCACGCTCGCCGAGGAGATGCGCACCGCACCGATCGGTTGGTGCAAGACCGAGCGCGACTGGGACATTGAGCTATGCCACGTGGCAGGCGGCCCGGTGACGCTGCGTGTTGCCGATCCGCCGACACCGATCGTGATCAAGAAAGCGCCGCTAGGCTCCCGCGAGGCAAAGGTAAAGTGATTCACCCAAACATGCCATGAAACTCCACACTTTCGTCGCCATCTCACTCATCGCGACCTTCACTAACGCGGCTCCACCCGGGCGCGTCGTCGTTCAGCCATCAAAGCTCCGCCAGCCGTATCAGGGACTCGGCTGCGGCGCGATGTTTTATGAAGGGCACATCACCAGCCTCGCTGCGCGCGGCAAGGACGACCGCCAGCGCCAGCTATACGACGACATGTTCGCCAAGGTGAACGCACGTTACCTGCACCTCATGATCCGGCCCACGCACGAGCCGCAGAATGACAATGATGATCCATGGACGCCTGCTTTTGATCCTGCGAACTTCAAATACTGCGTGCACACGCTCGCCATCGTCAAAGCCGCGCGTGAGCGACGCCCGGACATCGAATTGCTCGCCACCCTCGGCACTCCGCCGGCGTGGATGAAGACCAACAACAGCGAAGGCGGCGGTGGAAAGGAGAAAGCCACGCTCAAGCCGAAGCTGGAACTCGAGTTCGCCGAATATCTCTGGGCCTTTCTCGCTCACATGGCCCGCAATGGCGCACCGGTGAAGTATCTCGCCATGTCGAACGAGTGCGACTGGCCACATGACCAACCCGGCTGCTTTTTCACGCCGGAGGCACACGCGAAGCTCTTTGAGATCGTGGGCGATTACCTCGACAAAATGGCCGTGAAGTTCCCCGACGTGCCGCGTGCCCTGCTCGTCGGCCCGAACACGCTCAGCGCACCCGCTGCGGTCAGCGGCTACATCCCCGCGATGATGCGGAAGGCCGGAAAACACGTCGCCGTGCTCGCCGCACATGATTACGACATGCGCGGCGACCGCTGGGGCGACATCCAGCGCCTCGCACGCGGCACGAAGCCCGTGTGGATGACCGAATGGTGTGCACGCGGCGAAGACGACACGCCCGGCCAGATCAAGTCCGCCATCGACTACGCCAGCGCCATGCAAGCCGGCTTCAGCGGCGGCTGCACCGCCTGGATGGCCTACGACTGGGTTTATCCGAACCGCAAAGCCGGCGAATCACTCATCCACGTCGATTGGGGCAATGAGTATGCTTTGAAGAAGCCCTACTGGGTCTTCCGCCAGTGGGGTGCGGCACTCACGTCCGGCATGAGAGTCGTCGAAACCGCTTCATCGCTCGAAACCGTGAAAGTCACCGCCTTCCTCTCCGCCGAGCGCACACTCGTCGTGCATGTGGTCAACAGCGCAACGCAGGAAACGTCCGTGCAGCTCGCCATCGGCGGCAATGCGGCCCCATCAGCGCCCGCCACGCGCCACCGCACCAGCACCGCCGAAGACAGTGCCGCATTAGAGCCGCTACAGCCCGCAGGAAGCGGCTTTGCGGACACTTTGCCCGCGCAATCGCTCACGACGTATCAGTTCACGATTCGGTGACCTGCTCACGCCTGATCGATCCATCCACCGCTTCGCTTGTTTGTTGATCGATGTGCTGAGGCTGTCCGTTGATGTTAGAACGCACCATGTGCTCTTTCATGCTCCGTCTTTGTCTTCTCGCTTTCCTGCTCACTACCGAGGTTCACGCTGAAACGTGGTCTTTGGATGCGGTGGATGATTCGATGACGGCTCGTGGTGTCGTCAAAACGGCTGTGGGAGCTGCTGGCGGGTGTTTGAAGCTGGATGGAGCTTCGCTCATTGAGTTGAAGGACAGTGCGAAGCTCGCGAGCGGGGCTTTCACGGTGTCGGTGTGGTTCAATCCCTATGCGCTGGAGGGCGGGCAGCAGATGGTGGTGGGGAAGAATCGGTATTCGCGGGGTGAGAGGCAGTGGGGGCTGATTTTGGAGCCGGATGGGCGATTGAAGGCTTTTTTGCATCAAGGGGGCTGGAGCACGATTTCATGCGCGGAGACGCTGAAGGCGGGTTCGTGGCATTTCGCAGCTTTGGTGGTCGATTCGGGGCTCGCGAGGCTGTTTTTGAATGGGAAGCCAGTGGGCGAGGTGAAGCTGAAAATGCCCATTTTAGCCACGGAGGCCCCGATCACGCTGGGAGGCATTTTTGATGAGGGGAAGGCACGGCAGACTTTCCTCGGAGCGTTGGATGAGGTGCGCATCGAGCCTCGGGCGATGAGTGCGGAGGAGATCGCGGCTTTGTTCAAGCCGGTGACGAGCACGCATGAGCTGCCGAAGCCGAAGACAGCGGATTTTCCGCTTTGGGATGCCTCACAAAAGCTCGCAGAGGCCAAGGAGCTGCCGGTGCTCGAGGGGGTGGCGTTTCATATCATCAAGAAGTGGGACAAGGAGGCCGATGGTTACACCTTCCTGCATGGTGTGGGGCTTTGCTGGCACAAGGGAAAGCTCTACGCGTCCATCGGACACAACAAGGGCGATGAGAACACGGTGACTGAAGAAGCGCAGTATCGCGTGAGCGAGGATGGCGGCCAAACATGGAGCGAACTGCGAGTGATCGATGCGGGTGAGGAAAAAGACCTCGCGGTGAGTCACGGCGTGTTCGTTTCGCATGGCGGCAAGCTGTGGGCTTTTCACGGGGCGTATTACAACCACATGGAGCGCATCCACACGCGGGCCTATTCGCTGGATGAAACGACGGGCGAATGGGTGAAGCACGGTGTGGTGATCGAGAACGGCTTCTGGGCGCTGAATCAGCCGGTGAAGATGCGCGATGGGAACTGGATCATGCCCGGCATCAGCGCGGGGCCTTACTCAAACACCGGCGTCTTCCCCGCGGCGGTGGCGATCAGTCATGGCGATGATTTCACGAAGTGGGACTTCGTCGGCATCCCGGTGCATGACGGCATTCGCTTATGGGGTGAGTCGTCGATCATCCTGGATGGGCCGAACGTGCTAAACATCGCCCGCTACGGCGGCAAGCCGCTCGCTTTGATCTCGAAGAGCACGGACTACGGCCGCACGTGGACCACGATGGGCGAGAGCAATCTGCCCATGACCACCAGCAAGCCCGCTGCAGGCATGCTGAGCAATGGTCGCCGCTATCTCGTGTGCACGAATGCGGCGAACAACGGCGGTCGGCGTGCTCCGCTAACCATCGCGATCAGCGAGCCGGGCAAAGAAGTGCTCAGCAAGGTCTTCGTCATCCGCCACGCCGAGCACAGCGGTCCCGGCGAGTCGAATCCGAAGGCCTCGCTCAGCTATCCCTGCGCCACCGAGCACGACGGCAAACTCTACATCGGCTTCTCCAACAACGGCGGCCGCAAAGGCAACCTCAACAGCGCCGAGATGGCCGTGATTCCGATCGAGCGGCTGAAGTAATGGGGCCATTCCTGGCCCCAGGTGGCAAAACGGGGCAGGAATGCCCCGGATACAGGCTTCGCACGATCAAACCTCCGCGTAAGCCTCGCCGAGCTTGGTGAGCGTGCCGCTGGCATCGAAGAGGGCTGAGCAACCAGTTGGCGTGTTTCCCGCACCGGTGCCGAACCATGCGTAGCGCTCCACATCGTTCGAACGCTCCAAACGCGGCAGCGCATCTTTGATGAAGCGCAGCACATCTTTTTCGGCGTGCTGGTTCTTGCCGGTTTTCGTCGCGCTCCAGTCGGCGGGGCAAAACTCGGTGATCCACACGGGGCGTTTGTAGAGTCGCGCGATCTTGTCCACGTGCGAGGTGAGCTGCGAGGCGCTCGGGCCGCCATACCAGTGGATGGTGATGAAATCGATGCGGTATTTGCGCTTCAGCGCCTCCTTCATGAAGGCCTGCATCCACGGACTGTCCGCATGCACGCCCGCCGGGCTGCCGAGCGGCAGATTGAGCTCCTCCAGCTTCGGCCAGACCGCCAGTGCCTGTTCGACGGTCGTGTTACCTTGGTCCTTACCTTCAGGTTCGTTGAAACCGAGCACGGCGGGCGGTTTGTTGGCGAGATCGCTGCGAATTTCATCCACGGCCTTCGCGGCGAACTGGTTCTCGTTGTCTTTGAAGACCATCGGCACCCATTCGATGCTCTCCGGCAGGCCTGCGGGGCGTTTCGAGGTCCAGTTGTAGATCCAGCTCACTTTCAGCTCGGCGAGCTTCGCCGGGGTGATCAGACCGCGGACGCCCGTCGCGTAGCCTTTTTTGCCGACCTTCTTGCTGGCGGACTGTGCCAGAGCCGAATCGGCAAGGAGCAGCGTGGATAGCGAAAGGCTGGAATGCAGAAAGTGACGGCGCGTGGGGAGAGTGATCATGCGCTGTGGTTGTATCAGAACGGCTGCGCGATGGTCAATGAGCATGTTCAGCCGACGTAATGGGGCCATTCCTGGCCCCGAGTTTCGCAGCGGGGCAGGGATGCCCCGGTTACAGGCTTCGCACACTCGGTCCATCTACCCAGCGCGGCGGAATCATGATCTGGCGCGGCACCGCAGGCACGCCGTGCTCGTGCTGCGAGAGTTGCGTGACGATCAAATCGACCGCCTCTGCCGCGAGATGGTCGCGTTGCTGATAAATGCCCGCGAAGCCTTCCATCTTCGGCGTCCAGTCATGCACCACGAAGCCGATGTCGTTCGGGAATCGCAGGCCGAGTCGCTTCAGCCAGCCGGGCACGTGCGTGTCGAAGGTGATGAGTGCGTCCGGCCGATGTTCGCGCATCCATTTCGAGAAGGCGTCGAAGCCTTGGCTGATGTCGTTGCTTGGAAAGAGCAGCAGCGGCACGCGGTCCGCCGCCGCCAGTCCGTGCTGCCAGTGAAACAGGCCGCCGCTGTAGCCGAACTGCGAGCGATTCACGATCCACTTCGTCACCGCCACGCCGATGCGCTGATAGCCACGGGCCGCGAGCTGCTCGGCCGCCATGTGGATGCCCAGCGTCATGTTCCCCGCGCACATGTGCAGTGCGGGCGAGCTCATCGCATTGCCGAACGTCATCGCCGCGAAGGGAGAGTAGTCGAGCCTGCTGCATGGCAGCGTCATGCTCTGCGGAGAAACGATCACGCCTTCGATGCCTCGTGCGTGCAGGATCTTTTGCAGCTTCTTCGGCGTGAGGCCGTCCTTGCCCAAGTAAAACTCCTCCACGGCATAACCATGCCCGTGCGCACGGCGTCGGATGTCCTCAATCGGCACATATTGATACGAAGGCCCCAGCAACCCATCCTGCGGCACATGCTCGCGGATGACGGCGATCACCGCCCGCAGCCGCTTTTCCTTCTTCCCACGCACGACCTGCATCATGCGCATCAAATGCGGGTCCGGCTGGTAATCGAGACGCTTCGCCTCCTTCAAAATCAGCTCCCGCTTCTCCGCCGCCACCTTCGGTGCTCCACGCAGCACCCGCGACACCGTCATGATCGACACCCCGGTGGCACGGGCGATGTCTTTGAGAGTGGGTGACGAGGTGGTAGGCATGATGTTAGCATAACACGCCACACACTCATTCAAGGCGCGAAATCCCTCCACCAGCCCCGTTTTCTCGCATCATGCTCGTTCGCTCCATTCTCTGCCTCTTCGCGTTTACCATCTTGCTCGGCAGTTCGCTCCTCGCCGAACGCCTTTCGGCCCCAAAGCGCGTCTGGCAGGGCATTCCCGGCCTCGAACGCACTGCCAAAGGGCGTGTCTTCATGTCGTGGTTCAGCGGTGGCCCCAAGGAGCCCGCGCCTGAAAACGAGGTACTGCTGTGCTGGAGCGATGACGGCGCGAAGACCTTCACCGCGCCGCAGGTGATGGGCAAGCCGGGGAATGGCACGCGATGCTTTGACCCGACGCTGTGGATCGATCCGAAAGGTCGCCTTTGGTATGTCTTCAATCGCGGCAACAAGGACACGGCGGTGCATGATGTGCATGCGCGGATCTGTGAGCAACCCGACGCCTCGCCGCCGGTCTTCGGGGCGGAATTTCGTGTGGGCTTTGATGAGGCTCCCTTCTCCTTTCGCATGAACAAACCCACGGTGCTGTCCTCGGGCGAATGGATCATGCCGGTCACGCATGCGGCGAAACCGACGCACGAATGGTTCCCGATGTCCGACCAGCTCCAAGGCGTGGCCATTTCCATGAATGAAGGTCGCACATGGAAGCTGCATGGCGCTCTCAACACGCCGAAGTGGGCTCTGGAGTGCATGATCACGGAGCTGAACGATGGCCGTCTGTGGCTTCTCACCCGCACGGGCAGCGGCTTCCTCTGGGAGAGCCATTCATCGGACAAAGGCAAGACGTGGAACGAGCCGAAGGCCAGCACCATCGCGAATCCTGGATCGCGCTTTTTCATCCGCCGTCTCGCTTCCGGCAATTTGCTGCTCGTGAACCACTACAAGTTCACCGGCCGCAGTCACCTCACCGCACACATCTCCACCGATGATGGCAAGACATGGAACGACGGACTGCTGCTCGATGAACGCAAGGGCGTCTCGTATCCCGACGGTGTGCAGGACCGGCACGGGCTCATCTGGATCACCTACGACCGTGATCGCGGCGGCGCGGGCGAGATATTGCTCGCGAAGTTCAAGGAGGAAGATGCACTCGCTGGCAAGGACGTGTCGGGTGCGGTGAGCCTGAAGCAGGTAGTGAGCAAGCTCGACAAGCCCTCGCTTCTTCCTGCCAACTGGGACCCGGCGCTCGCGGGCGACATCGTCATGCGCCGCCTCGTGAATACCTCCGCGCCGCAGGTGAAGGGGGCGCATGATGCGGAGTTTGTTTGTGTGGGCGAAAAGGCCTACCTCGTCGCGGAGGCGAATGATGTGAAGGCGGGCGAGAGCGCCGGGTGGCCGTTCATTTATGCCACGATGTCCATCGTGAACCTCCACACGCTCAAAACCGAGCACGTGATCGATTTCGCGAAGAGCGAGCAGAAGTTCGATAACGAGACACTGCCCGTCGGCGCGTGTTTTGTGCCTCGCATCATCCAAAAGGATACCGACACGCTGCGCTGCTACTTCACCAGCGAAGATCCGGGCAGGCGGCAGTCGCAGATGTGGTATCGCGACTTCGATCTGAAGCTCGGCGAGTTCACGCCGACCATCCACAAGGCCAGGCTCAAGACCGCGGCGGGCACCTTTGACTTCCAGCCGCAGCATTTTCATGCCGACGCAGCCGCTCAGGGCTTCACGAAGAAGGCCAGCGACTCTTCCTTCTTCATCTTCGACTCCTTCAAGCGCTTCGACGGCAAACTCTACGTCGCGCTGAACAACTTCACCGGGAAGCAAAACGCCCTCTCGCTCGTGCACGACGACCTCGCGACCTTCGAGGTGCTCGGCCACTACAACGAGCCGCAGGCCGAGCAACTCAGCGAGTCCGCCGTGAACCGACTGCCCGACGGCACCTGGATGGCCATCTGCCGCAACGACAAGGGCAACTATCACTTCACCACCAGCCGCGATGGCAAAACCTGGAGCACTGGCAAGCCGCTGCCGCAGGTGCCGAACGGTGCGAACTCCAAACCGACCTTCGACCAGTTCGGCGGCGTGTATTACCTCGGCTGGCAGGAGGCCACGCGCATGCAAAACATCGGCCGCAGCATCTTCAACGTGGACATTTCCCGCGACGGCCAGACGTGGCAGCGCAAATACCGCTTCGAGACGCCGAAGTCCTTCCAATACCCCACCTTCCACGAGCACAACGGCACCATCTGGCTCTGCGTCACCCAAGGCGACACCTCCGACAGCCGCAAAGAGCGCATCATGTTCGGCAAGCTAGAGTCCATCGGCGACTTCGAGCCTCAAACCGGCCAAAAGCGCATCGCCTGGCCCGCCCCACCACCACCCGAGCCTGCCTTCATGAAACCCGGCGTTAAGCTCTTCACCGACCGCGAGTATCTCATCGACGAAATGCCCGCAACCGTCCATGGCCTGCCGTTTCATCGCACGAGCATCGAAAAACTCGACGTGACCGTCACGAAGCCCGGCACCCTCTTCGCCCTCACGCCGACCATTCGCCCGAAAGCAGCGAGTCAGGAAGAAGCGCTGCAAAAAGCCGGTTTCACCAAAGTCGATGTGCCTGAGGTGCAGTTTTTCGCCAGTGAGGTGAATCGCGTGAGCCTGTATCGCAAAGCGGTGAAGGCCGGTGAACGGCTTCAGTTCAAAAAGATGGTGCTGCTGGTGCTCGCGGAGGGCGCGATGGTTCAGGAGATGGATGGATTGTCGCCCTCCGTGATCTTGAACCCCGGCGCGGAGTTTCAGGATGACGCACGAAGCGGTGCGATGATCATCGGGATGGATCGCACGCCGAAAGGGCGAATCTGGGGCTGCTGGACGGGGACGGGGGACAAGCCGGATGGCTATTTTCTATTGGCGACGAGCGATGACGATGGCGCGACGTGGTCAAAGCCACGCGTGGCGGTCGGGGCGCGGTTGGAGGCGGCGCAAAAGGTGAGCGGGGCGCTGGTGGGGAATCTTTGGACAGACCCGAAGGGGCGCTTGTGGCTCT
>CALMTT010000093.1 GCA_937872615.1 uncultured Verrucomicrobiaceae bacterium
GCGTGACGCTCGGGAATGATGCCATCACCACCGGCTTCGACACCGGTCATGCGCACGCCTTCATCATTCAGGAAGGGATGGAAAAGGCCAATCGAGTTGCTGCCGCCGCCCACGCAGGCGACCAGCAGATCCGGCAGACGGCTTTCACGCTCCAAAATCTGCCGACGGGCCTCCACGCCGATCACGCGATGGAAATCGCGCACCATCATCGGGAAGGGATGCGAGCCGAGGGCGGAGCCGAGGATGTAGTGCGTGTTGCGCACGTTTGTGACCCAGTCACGCATGGCCTCGTTCACGGCCTCCTTCAGCGTGGCCTGGCCGGCGGTGACCGCGACGACCTTGGCACCGAGGAAGCGCATGCGGGCGACATTCAGCGCCTGGCGTTCCATGTCCACCTTCCCCATGTAAATCGTGCAATCGAAGCCAAAGCGGGCGCACACGGTGGCGGTGGCCACGCCGTGCTGACCGGCACCGGTCTCGGCGATGATGCGATTCTTGCCGAGACGTTTCGCCAGCAGGATCTGGCCGAGGGCGTTGTTGATCTTGTGCGCACCGGTGTGCAGCAGGTCCTCGCGTTTGAGGTAAACTTTGGCCCCGCCGAGCTTTTCGGTCCAGCGTTCGGCGAAATAGAGCGGCGTGGGGCGGCCCACATACTCGTGAAGGAGTCCATCGAGCTCCTTTTGGAAGGCGGGATCGGCCTTGGCCCTCTCGTAATGGTCGGACAGCTCGGTCAGCGCGGCCATGAGCGTTTCAGGCACGAACATGCCGCCATATTTGCCGAAATGGCCGTGGGCGTCAGGAAGGACTGGGAGGGTGCGGGAGGACATGAAGGGAACGAAGATGAAACGCTGAAACAGGCAGACCGGATGCGCGGCTGCTCCTGAAAGGGGCCGGAAGGCTAGCCAAGTTTCATCTTTTATCCTTTAGTTTTTAGCTTTTCCACCCGTCCGCCGTTCTTTCCGCCATGATCCGCCACACTGTCGTCTTCCGTCTCAAGCACGAGCCCGGCTCCGCCGCCGAGCGTGACTTCCTCCATGCCGCCTGCGAACTCGCCCGCATCGAGGGTGTGAAGAAGTTTGAGTGCCTGCGCCAGACCAGCCCGAAGAACAACTACACCTTCGGCCTGTCGATGGAGTTCGACAACGAGGCCGCGTATGCCTTTTACAACGTTCACGCGGACCACGTGGCCTTTGTGGAGCAACGCTGGCTGCCCGAGGTGGCCGAATTCATGGAGATCGACTACGTGCCGCACACGCCCTGAGGCGTCTTCACTGGAAAAAGCGATGCACGACGCGGCGTAATCCCTGCCGCATGTCCTTCCCGCATCCAGCGCATCCCTTTTCCCGCCGCGAGGTCCTCCAGGCGGGGGCGGTGAGCTTGCTGGGGCTCGGCATGAATCACCTCAGCGCCTTGCAAAGCATGGCCGCACCGGCCACCGCGCCGCGGGCGAAATCGGTCATCTACATCTTCCTCAGCGGCGGGCTGGCGCAGCAGGAGAGCTTCGACATGAAGCCGGACGCGCCGATGGAATTCCGCGGCGAGTTCAAGCCCATCCGCACCCGCACGCCCGGTCTGCACATCTGCGAGCATTTGCCCAAGCTCGCCCGCATCTCCGAAAAGTGGTCGCTCGTCCGCTCGCTCACCCATCCGCACAGCGAGCACTCGCAGGGTCATCATGTCATGCTCACCGGCCGCAGTGACATGCCGCTCGGCTTTGATCCCTCGAAGCCAAAGAAGTCCGATCATCCCGGCATCGCCGCCCTCGCCACCGCGCTGCTGCCACGCCGGAAGGACAATCTTCCGCCCGCCATCGTGCTGCCGGACAAGCTCGTCCATCGCACTGGCCGCACGCTGGCCGGTCAATTCGGCGGCATGCTCGGCTCGCAGCACGATCCGTGGTTCCTGGAGATGTCGCCGTATCATCCGGACCACTACGGTGCGTTTCCCAGCTACCTGTTTCATCACGAGCGGGGCTTCGAAAAGGATGCTGCGCTGAAATTCCAGGCTCCGCATCTCTCGCTGCCACAGGGGCTCACGCTCGACCGCGTGCTCGACCGCGTCTCGTTGCGCGATTCGCTCGAAACACAGGCCGACAACCTCGCCAGGCTCGCGGGCGATGAATCCTTCGACAGCTACCGCAGCGCCGCCGTCTCACTCCTCGGCAACCGCAGCGTGCATGACGCCTTCAGCTTGGAGAAAGTCGATCCCAAATGGCTCGATCGGTATGGCCGGCACAGCTTTGGATGGTCGCTCCTCATGGCCCGCCGCCTCATCGACAGCGGTGTGCGCATGATCCAGGTGAACCTCGGCAACAACGAAAGCTGGGACACGCATCAAGCCGCCTGGGGAAACCTCAAAAACTATCTTCTCCCGCCGATGGACCAGGCCGTGAGCGCCCTCATCGAGGATCTCGATGCCAGCGGCCAGCTCGATGACACGCTCATCGTCATGGGCAGTGAGTTTGGCCGCACGCCAAAGATCACCAGCATCTCCAAAACCGCCCTTCCGGGCCGCGATCACTGGGCGCATGTGCAAAGCGTGCTGCTCGCCGGAGGCGGTGTGAAGGGCGGACGCGTCATCGGTGCGAGCGACAAGATCGCCGGCTATCCCGTGAGCGATCCGCAAACACCCGAAAACCTCGCCGCGACGATTTACGAGGCCCTCGGCCTTCCTCGCGAGACGATCTGGAAGGACTTCACCGGCCGGCCGCACACGCTTTATATGGGCTCGCCCATCGCCGGGCTGGTGTGAGCATCGAGCTCACTTCTTCTTTTTGCCGAAACTGAAGAGGCGCTGCAAAAGCCCGCCACCTTCTTTCTTGGCCTCTGCATCCTCGCTCGGTGCCACCGGGGCGACGAGACGACGTTTTGGTGCTGGAGCGGCTTCACCGGCAGTTTTGGAAGTCTCCGCCTTTTTCTTCGGCTTGGCCTCGACAACCGGCTCCGGCAGTGCCGCGCCCCACCACGAGGGTGAGAGTGCTGCCACACTCGACCAAGCCTCCAAGCCGGCGTGCCACACGAGACTGTCCGAGGCGATTTTTTGCCCGCGGGCCATCTCCGTCATGACCGACTCGTCATAAGGGCCTTCAGCGGCGCCAGCGTTGTTCAGATACCAATTCATGCGGCGATGCTACTCACTGGTCGAGAGCCGGAAACATGAATTCCGCGCTGTTTTGATGCTCGCGGGCCGCGATGGCCTTCACCTGCGCGACCACCTCCGGATGCTGCGCGAGCACGTTCGTGGTCTCCGCGGGATCGTTTTCGAGGTCGTAGAGCTCTTCCGAGGTCTTCGCGGCCTTTTTGGCCTTTCCAGCACTCAAACCGGTGCGGATGTACTTCCACTTGCCGAGCCTCACACACTGCTGGCCGCCATAGTTGGGAAACTCGCGGTAGAGGAACTCGCGTCCATTTTGCGTCTCGCCACGCAGCACAGCGGCAAAACTGGCACCATCGATGCCAGCGGGTGTTTTGTCCTTCACACCGCAAAGCTCGAGCAGCGTCGGAATCCAGTCTTCAAAGCCAGTGATGGCTTTGCTCGTGCTGCCGGGCTTCACCTTGCCCTTCCAGCGCACGATGCCTGGCGAGCGGATGCCGCCTTCGTAGAGCGTGCCCTTGCCATCCCGCAGGCCGCTGCTGCTGTTGAAGAAGGTCGCGTCCACGCCGCCGAGGCCCTGATGCGTGCCGTTGAGCGAGCCGTTGTCGCTGATGAAAAGGAAGATCGTGTCTTCATCGAGGCCGAGCTCGGCGATGAGAGCCATCATCTTCCCGATCTCGCGATCCATGCGGGTGATCATCGCGGCGTAACCAGCACGCGGCTTGAAATGCGGCAGGTAGCCCTTGCCACCGGGATACGGCGTCTCTTCAAACTGCCCTGCATACTCCGCTACCGAATCATCTGGCACCTGCAGCGCGAGATGCGGCACCGTTGTGGGCCAGTAGAGGAAGAAAGGCCGGTCTTTGTTGTCGCGGGCGAACTTCAGCGCCTGCTCGGCGATCAGATCGGCGCTGTACTCCGTGCCTTGGAAGCGCTTGTAGCTCTCCGGCTTCGTCGGGTCCTCCTCGGGCTTCAGTTTATCATTGGAAGAAAACGGCGGATTCTTCAGGTCGATGGTCTTGTCATTGTCCCAAAGGTAAGTGGGATAGAAATTGTGCGCCACGCCCTGGCAGTTGTAGCCGAACCAGCGGTCGAAACCCTGCTTCAACGGCTCGCCGGTGCTGCCAGGACCACCGAGGCCCCATTTGCCAAAGCCACCCGTGACATAACCTGCTGCTTTGAATGCCTCCGCCATCGTCACTGTGTCATCGGGGATCGGATACTGGCCCTCGGTTTCAGGTTTGCCCATCTTCGGCAGGCCCTTGGCATTGTCCGCCTGGCGGTTGTCACGGATGAAGGCATGCCCCGGATGCTTGCCCGTCATCAAAACGCAGCGCGACGGAGCACACACCGCGTTCCCGCTGTAATGATCCAAGAGCTTCATGCCCTCCGCCGCCATGCGATCGAGGTTCGGCGTGCGGATATGCTTTTGGCCATAGCAGCCCAAGTCCCCGCGCCCGAGGTCATCCGCTAGGATGAGGATCACATTCGGCTGGCGGGCCAAAGCGGCCGCCGAGAGCAGGAGGAGGGCGAGGATTGGTTTCATGGTTGCGCCACAGGTAACGCAGGCGGCGCCGACTTCTTTTTCACCCGGCTGAGTTCCTCCGCCTCCGGCAGCTTCCACACCACATAGGCCGTGAGCACAACCGCAGCGACGGTGAGCAGCAAAATGAGGTAAAACAAAGGCCGGTTGGCAAAGCGCATGCCCGCATCTCTGCCACAAATCCCGCATCCGTCACGCACCTTGCAACTTTCGAGCCGTTCGGCTAATCTCGTGCCCATGCAGCCCAGGCCTGTCATCAACGTGGAGGAATTCATCGGCAAGACCGTGGGCCGCCGCGTGCCGCCGCGTGATCCGCTTCGCATCAGCGACAGCAACAAGGCGGCCGCCATCGCCTGGAAAAAAGCATTTCCCTACCGCGGTGCCCCCCGTGGTGTGTATCGTTTCAAAACCCACGAGGAGGCCGACGCATGGATGATGAAGCATACGGGTCCGAGGAAACCGTGACTCACGAGGGACCTGAATCCCGCCAGCCAACCGTTGAGGACCTGCTTGAGCTCTGCCGGGAGCTGAACAGCCGCGGTGCGAAATATCTGATCGTCGGCGGCTTCGCCATCCGTGGTGCTGGCTACATCCGTGAAACGGGCGATCTCGATGTGATCATCGATACGGAGCCAGAAAATGAGGCCAGGGTGCTAAAGTCTCTCGAAATCCTTCCCGACAAGGCCGTGCTGCACCTTCAGCCCGGCGAGGTAGAGAAATACACCGTCGTCCGCCTTGCCGATGAAATCATCATCGACCTCATGAAGTCCGCCTCGGGCATCGACTACGCCGAGGCATCCAAGGACATCGTCATTCGCGAGGTGGAAGGCGTGCCCATCCCCTTCGCCTCGCCGCGCCTGCTTTGGCGCATGAAACGCAAAACATACCGTGAGAAGGATCTCGCCGATCTGATCTTTTTGCGACAGCAGTATCCGGAGGTGACAAACGAGTCGTGAGCCTCCCACCACTGAAACGATCATGGCCGTTTGCTTTAGCCGCCATGTCATTGTCGGCTCTTGCGATAGTCGTTATCCTCGCGTGCCAGAGCCTGAACACTCAGTACAACTTGTACTACCTGCTCTGGAAGGCTGGATGGAGACGTTATGAGTCAGCCGTGGCTTTGAGTGGCATGTTTCATGATCACGCTTTTCGACAAAGCTTGCTGGGATCAACCATGCAGCACTTCGAAGAGCGGTTTCCTCACTCCTTCTTCAAGGTCGTGAAGCCACCTCCTGTCGCGAAGCCTGGTCAGGTCTACATGATCAGTGACTTGGCTCAATCACGGAACTCAGACGGTCATTTTGGCTTTTGCTGGCTGGCAGTGTTTGAGAACGACCGACTGATCGAATTCGAGTTCTGCAAAACATGAAGCTGTAAGACGCTCTGAAATCGTAGCACCATCATGCCCAATACCCCTGACACCTCCTGGATGCTCGCTCTCGAGTCCTTTCTGCTCGATGAGCCTTCTGTGGAGGCGATCCGGCTCGATCCGGCTTCGAAAAAAGTCGAGATGGCGACACTGGGGCGTGTGGATGGCGAGTTGCTCGAAACGAAGCTCGCCGAGGTCTTGCGCACGATTGATGCGAAGTGGCTGAAGCAGCTTCCGGAGCACACGAGGATGTTTGATGTGAGCCAAAGCGGAAGCGTGATGCAAATTGAGAAGCCTTCCTGCCCCACCGCGCCCACGTTTTGGAAGTGGCGTGAGTTTGAGTGGCCGGAGGCGGATGAGATCGAGCAGGAGAGCGATGAGGAATGGCGCACGCTGGCCATGCAGGCGGCGATCTGTGGCTTCGCGCTCGTTGCGGGCTATCTGGTCGAGAAGTTCGCCGATGCACCGATGTGGGTCTCGCAGATGCTGTTTGGCATTTCACTCATCTCCGGCGGTTGGGACGCGGCGAAGGATGCGTGGGAAAACATCCGCGAAGGCCGGCTCGATGTGCATTTCCTCATGCTCGCCGTCGCGCTCGGCGCGGTGGCGATTGGGGCGTGGGAGGAAGGGGCGCTGCTGCTCTTCCTTTTCTCCACCAGCGGCGCTTTGGAGCATTTCGTGCTCTACCGCACGCATCGCGAGATCAATGCGCTGACGAAGGCCGCGCCGAAGTTTGCGCATGTGCTGCTGCCGGATGGAAGGACGGAAGATCGCGGTGTGGCGGCACTGCGAATCGGGGATGTGATCGTGGTGAAGCCGGACGAGCTCTTCGCGGTGGATGGCACCGTCGTCTCCGGCCTGACGGCAGCGGATGAATCCACGCTCACCGGTGAGGCCATGCCGATCACGAAGGAAACCGGCGCGGCCATCTTTGGCGGCACGCTGAACCTCTGGGGCCTCGTGCAGGTGCGGGTGGATAAACTGGCCACGCAAAGCTCGCTGGCGAAAATCATCACGCTGATCCAAACGGCGCAAAAGATGCGGGCACCCAGCCAGCGCTTCACGGATCGCTTTGGCACGCGCTACACGCTGCTCACGCTCGGGATCGTGGCGCTCATGTTTTTCGTGTGGTGGCTTGGTTTTGGCATTCCACCCTTTGAACACACCGCCGCGTCAAAGTCGTCGTTTTATCGCGCGATGACGCTGCTGGTCGTGATGAGCCCCTGTGCGCTCGTTTTGTCCATTCCGTCGGCCATTCTTGCCGCCATCGCGTGGGGGGCACGGCATGGCATTTTGTTTCGCGGTGGTGCGGCCATCGAAAAGCTCGCCGAGGTGGATGTGATCGCCATGGACAAAACGGGCACGCTTACGGAGGGCGAGCTGAAGGTGACGAAGATCGAATCCTTCCCCGCTGGCCGTGAAGACGATGTGTTGCGCATCGCGGTGAATCTCGAATCGAACTCGAACCACCCCATCGCCCGCGCCATCACGCGTCACGGGCAGGTGAAGGGCTTTGTGGCGGAGAAACTGGCCGAGTTTCACTCCATCGCCGGTCAGGGACTGCGCGGACGCACCGAAAGCGGCCTCAGCTATGTCGGCAGGCGTGAACTCGTCAAAGACAGCGCCCTCGGCGATGCCTTGGCGGGCGTTCCCGATGCGCCGCTGGGCTTCAGCGAGGTCTGGGTGCTGCACGAGCAGATCGTCGGCCGCATTTTGCTCAAAGATGAAGTCCGTCCCGGCAGTCGCGCCGTGCTCGAAAGCCTCGCGAAGGACGGCGTGCGCACCATCATGCTCACCGGCGATCGCCGTGCTGCCGCCACCGAGGTCGCGAAGCAGCTCGGCCTGAGCGAAGTGCGTGCCGGATTGCATCCCGAGGACAAAGTGGCCGCCATCCGCGAGCTCACGCAGCAGGGCCGCAAGGTCGCCATGGTCGGCGATGGCGTGAACGACGCCCCGAGCCTCGCCGCCGCCTATGTCAGCGTTGCCATGGGCGCGAGAGGCAGCGATGCCGCGCTGGAGCAGAGCGATGTCGTGCTGATGCAGGACAAGATCGAAAAGCTCCTCTCCGCCCGCCGCATCAGCGAGCACGCCCGCCGCATCATCCAGCAAAACATCTTCATCTCCCTCGGCAGCGTCATCGTCATGGCCGTGGCGTCGCTGTTTGGCATCGTCCCGCTCACGCTCGGCGTTTTGACCCACGAAGGCAGCACGGTGGTCGTGTGCCTGAACAGCCTGCGACTGCTGTTTGAGAAGGAGTAAGCCTCACCTGCGGCGAAGCAGGTTGAGGCAATTCACCAATGAAGCCCGGATGGCTTGATAGCGGCTCTTGGAGTCCTCCAACCTGCTGATCTCGTCCATGCCCACCTTGATGGCCAGCGGTCCGAGCAGCCCCGCGACGAGGCTTACGAACAGCAGAGTCCAGGAAAATGGCGACTGAACACAGCAGCTGACAAGCCCCCCAGCCCCGCCAACCGCCATCAGGATGCCAACCGCAACACAACCCGCCGTGTTCTGATGGCTAACGGTGCCCGTTTTGGGATCCACATTCCCCTCCTCAGTTTGTTTCACCATCCAATCGCGATCAAGCCTTTCGAGGTCGTTCTGCAATTCGATCACCTCCAGCCGCCTGCCGTGATCCTCGGTGGCAGCCTGGATCTGCTCGAGAATTCTCGAATGCGATTGAGTGGCCTCGCGCACAATCTCCAGCGGCGTGTTGCAATGGGCACAGGTAACGAAGCGGACGGTTTGATCAGCTACTTCAAGCGGGGCACCGCAGCGCTGGCACAGCACGGGGATGATTGTCATGGCAGGTCTGTGGTTTATGTGGTGCGTGCTCGCTCGATGGCATTTACCAACTCACGCCGCCGAAACTGATGAGCGACCTCCAAGTCTCTCAACACGTGGAGATCCGAGCGGGCTTTTTGGAGGCCTCGAAAAGCAATCGCAGCCCCAAGAAGTGGAATTACAGCCAGGATCAGGATTTGAAGATCCCATTTCGAAAAGCCAATCACCATCATGATCAGGGCGACAACGACCAATGGGACGGCCAGAAGAGCCAGGTCTTTCCTCTCCTCACACGCCCTTAACATCCCATCGATCATCCCTTCGCGATCTTGCCACTCCCGGTCCAGCCTCTGTAGTTCGTTTTGCAATTCGATGACGTTCAACTTCCGGCTATTGTCTTCCGTGGCAGCATCACCCGGTTCCAGAATCCTCGAACGTGACTGCGTGGCCTCGCGCACGATCTCCAAAGGAGTGCTGCAATACACACAGGTAACGAAGCGGACGGTTTGATCCGTTACTTCAAGCGGGGCGCCGCAGCGCTGGCACAGCACGGGATGGATTTTCATGGCGCCGATTGTGAGCAACGGCCCTCTGATCGTCAATTCGACTATCAGGGCCACTTTACCAGCACCTTGCCCTCAGCGCTTTTCAGCGTCAGTCCCTCGATGCGCACTTCGCCTTCGCCGCCGCAAGGATCGAGTCGTAGTGCGTGCATTGTCTTCGGCTCGTCGATGCGGATCGCATGCTCGTGCCAGGTGCCGTCATGCTTCACGGTGAAGTCGAGGTGCTTGCCTTTGGGGAGGATGGTTTCGGCGTCAGTGGTCCAGTACAGCTCGGCGGGGCCGGTGGCGTGGCTTTGGAGTTTGAATTCGAGGACGTAAGGGCCTGCGGCGGCGAGATTGAGATCGCTGAAGGCGAGGCCGGGATCATCGCCGGTGCATTGGAGGATGAGTTGCGGGCCTTCGACGGTCAGTTTGGTGCCTTTGCGAGCTCGCGGGAGCGTCGCGGCGGCTTGTTTGCCTTTGCGGGCCTTGCCTTCGGTGAGTGGCTTGTCGTAGTCGGTCCATTCGCGGTGGCGGTGGTCGCCGGGTTCAGTGGAAACGGGCGCGCGTTCCTTCGGCGGTGTCATGAGCACATGCTCGGCCATGTCGTGCCATTGTTTGACCATGCGCTGCACGATGTCGGGATGCTGCGCGGCGACGTTGTGAAGCTCTGTGCGGTCGGTGCGCATGTTGTAGAGTTCCCAGGGCTCGCTTTGAAAGCTGACGAGCTTCCAATCGCCATCGCGCAGGCCGCGATCGCTCGAAAAGAGCAGATGAATGGGCGGACGTGCGTTCAAATCACCTCCGGCGATGATCGGCGCGAGCGAGGTGCCGGCGAGAGGCGTGGGCTCGCGGCCGGGAAAGCTCGTGGGCGGCTTTGCGCCAGCGAGCTCGGCGAAGGTCGGAAGCACATCGACGAGGTGTGCGGGTGTTTCGATGACGCTGCCGGGCTTCTGCTTCAAACCGGCGGGCCAGTGCAGGATGGCTGGCGTGGAGATGCCGCCTTCGAACTGGTTCTGCTTGTAGTAGCGGAAGGGTGAGTTGCGTGCCCAGGCCCAGCCGGTGCTGTCGCTCCAGCCTGTCTTCGGATCAAAGGGCTGCGCGTCCGGCTCCGGGCGACCGCGATCGTAAGGACACGCGCCGTTGTCGGAGACGAAGAGGATGACGGTGTTGTCGAGTTCGCCGTTCTTCTCCAGATCCGAGATCAAGCGCCCCATCTCTTGGTCAATTCGGTCAATAAGGCCAGCATACGCGGCCATGCGCTTCGCTTCCCATGCCTTGCGCTCCGGCGTGAGCTGATCCCATGCACGCACATGCTCGGGACGTGGCGATTCTTCGAGATTCGTCGGCAACAGGCCAATTTGCTTCTGTTTGGCGACTCGCGCGGCTCGAATGGCATCCCAACCTGCATCGTAACGGCCGAGGTATTTGCGATAATCCTGCTCCAGCGGCTGCAACGGCGCATGCGGAGCATTGAAAGCCACATAATGAAACCACTGCTTCTTCGCCGCGCGTGCCTCGCCGATGAACTCGATGGCGCGATCCACGTTCGCGATGGTGGTGTAGAAGCCTTTTTCGGGAACCGGCCACTTTTCGCCGTTCAGGCGGAAGGTTTTATCGCCGAGGTAATAGTTCGTCGCGCCGGAGAGATGGCCAAAGTAGCGCTGGAAGCCGAAATCGGTCGGTTCCTGGCTGAGATGCCATTTGCCGCTCATCGACGTGAAATAGCCCGCCGGAGCCAAAACCTCCGGAATGATCACCGCTCGTTTCAGACTCTCATCGCCCGCCTGGCGGCACCAGCGGCCGCTGAGCAGGCTCACGCGGCTGCTGTGGCACTTCGCGGTGTTGTAGAACTGCGTGAAGCGGATGCCGTTCGACGCCAGGCGGTCCATGTTCGGCGTTTCGATCTCGCTGCCGTAACAACCGAGGTCCGAAAAGCCCATGTCATCGACCATGACGAGCAGGAAATTCGGCTGAGAGGCAAAGAGCGAAGGGCAGAGGGCGAAGAGAAGAGCGAGGAGGCGCATGGCGTCAAAACGAGGCGAAGACGCACAACTTCCTCGCAAAGCAGCCCATTCACGCCCCGTTGTCACATCATGTCCCGATTCATCGCTGTCTTCTTCTTTGCCCTGAGCTCTCTGCTCTCCGCTCAAAACCCCAATATTATCGTCATCATGGCGGATGACCTCGGTTTCGGGGATGTGGGCTGCTACGGCGCGAAGGCGGTGAAGACGCCAAACATCGACAAACTGGCCGCCGAGGGCCTGCGCTTCACCAGCGGCTACTGCAGCGCCTCCACCTGCACACCGACGCGTTTTTCGCTGCTGACCGGGACGTATGCGTTCCGTCAAAAAGGCACCGGCGTGGCACCGCCGAATGGTCCGGCGCTCATCAAGCCGGGCACCGAGACGATGGCGTCGATCTTGAAGAAGGCAGGCTATGCCACGGCCGTGATCGGCAAATGGCATCTCGGCCTCGGTGATCCGAAACCGGACTGGAATGGCGAGTTGAAACCCGGACCACTCGAAATCGGCTTCGATCACTGCCTGCTGCTGCCGACCACGAACGACCGCGTGCCTCAGGTGTATGTGAATGATCATCGCGTGCGGAATCTCGATCCCAAGGACCCGCTTTGGGTGGGCGACAAGGCACCGGATGAAAATCATCCCACCGGCATCACACATCGCGACACGCTGCGCATGGACTGGACGCACGGACACAACAACACCATTCACAACGGCATCGGCCGCATCGGCTTTTACACCGGCGGCACGGCCGCACGCTTCCGCGATGAGGACCTCGGCGACGCATGGATCAACGAAACGAACCGCTGGATCGAGGCGCATGCGAAAGAGCCCTTCTTCCTCTACTTCGCCAGCCACGACATCCATGTGCCCCGCATGCCGCATGAGCGGTTCCAGGGGCAGACGCCGCTCGGATTCCGTGGTGACGCCATCGTCGAGTTCGACTGGAGCGTCGGCGAGATCATGAAGACGCTCGAACGTCTCAAACTGGCCGACAACACTCTCATCGTGCTCTGCTCAGACAACGGTCCCGTGCTCGACGACGGCTACGTGGATGGCGCGGTGGAAAAACTCGGCGATCACACGCCTGCCGGACCTTTCAGCGGAGGAAAATACAGCGTGTTGGAAGGCGGCACGCGCACGCCTTTCATCGCGAAATGGCCTGCACGCATCAAGCCGGGCGTTTCCGATGAAGTCGTCTGCACCATCGATCTGGCGGCCAGCTTTGCGGCCCTGACGAGCACACCACTGCCTGAAAACGCCTGCCTCGACAGCATCAACATTTTACCCGCTCTTCTCGGCGAACCCGGCGCGAAAGGTCGCGACGCCCTGCTCCAGCAAGATAACAACGGCACTAACCTCGGCCTGCGCATGGGCGACTGGAAGCTCGTGCGCATGAAGAACAAGGGCGCGTCCAAGGCCGTGGTGACAAAAAAGAAGCGTGACGACGCCGGCGGCGTGTATCGCCTCTATCACCTGCCCGATGATGCGGCAGAGCAGATGGACAAGAGCGCCGCGCAACCGGACAAGCTCAAGGAGATGATCGCAAAGATGGATGAGATCGTCGCAGCACAGCGCACACGAAAATAGCGAAGGCGCGAAAGCCCGCAGGAAACTTACTCCGGGATCGGATCGCCACGCTTCACGGTGGTGCCTTCCCAGACGGCTTCGTCGGTCTTTTTGTCGTAGGTGAGCACGCGGCTGGCGCTATTTGGAGCGGGCGGCACATCGATCTTCGGCAGCCATTGGCGATGCTCGGCGATGATGGCGGCGTTTTCGGCCTTGGCGGCCACGTTGGTCCATTCGTTGGGATCGTTGACCATGTCGTAGAGTTCTTCGCTGCCATCGGCATAGGTGATGTAGCGCCATTTTTCGCTGCGCACGGCGTGGTTGCCCTGGTTGTGGCTGGTCACGGCGGGGCGCTCGCGTTTGGTGGCGGCATCTTTGAGCTGGGGGGCGAGGCTGAGACCTTCGAGATCATCGCGCTTCGTCAAACCAGCGAGCTCGATGAGCGTGGGGTAGATGTCGAGCAACTCGGCGGGCTGGTTGCAACGCTGGCCTGGCGTGACGCCGGGTCCGGCAAAGACGAGCGGGACCTTCGTGCCACGATCCCAGAGGGAGTTTTTGCCCGTGATCTCCTTTTCGCCGAGATGCCAGCCGTGATCACCCCAAACGACGACGATGGTGTCATCGCGATGACCGGACTCATCGAGCGCGGTGAGCAGGCGGCCGATCTGCGCATCGGTGAAGCTGGTGCAGGCGAGATAGCTGCGCACGAGATTCCGCCATTGGTTGGCCTCCTTGAGGAATTTCAAACGTGGCTCCGGCAGGCTCCAATGGATGTACCATGAGAAGCGCGGTGTGTCCGCGCGGTCGTTTTCGATGATCTTCGGCAGCACGCTGTCGTCATCGGGATAAAGGTCGAACCACTTCTGCGTGGCGTAGCAGGGCACATGCGGCAGGAAGAACCCGGCGGCGATAAAGAAGGGCTTATCCTTTGGAGCCTTCTTGATCTGCTCGGCGGTCCAGGAGGCCACCTGGTAGTCGCCTTTGCCGGTGTCATCGTTATCCAGCGGCCACACGCCCCAATCGACGAGCGCATGATTGCCCATCGGCGTGGGATTCACGAGCTTCTGCGGCGGTTTCGTGCCGACGCCACCGAGCGGTGCCGTGACCATGAACTCCGGCTTGGCATCCCCGCCCTTCTTTGCGGCATTTTTGCCCTTTCCTTTGCCACCACCTCCACCGCCACCGGTGCCGCCGTGGTAAATCTTGCCCGTGGCAGCGGTCAGGTAGCCGTGATTCTCAAAATGCTGCGGCAGAGCCACGCGATCCTTCCACTGCGGCAGCGTGCGGAAGAAAGGTGAGAGGCCGTAGATGCCCGTTGTGGTCGGTCGCAGACCCAGCAGCAAGCTGGTGCGCGAGGGATTGCACAACGGCATGTTGCAATGCGCATTCGTGAAGGTCGTGCCGCGAGCGGCGAGCTTGTCGAGGTTCGGTGTCTTGGCCATCACATGGCCGCCGAGATGACCGATCCAGTCGTTTTGGTCATCGATGGCGATGAACAAGACGTTGGGCTTCGCGGCGAAAAGCGAAGGGCAGAGGGCGGAGAGACAGAGTAGGACAGCGAGGCGCTTCATGGTGGGCGAAAACGGCTCAAAGTGCGTGGATACTTCAACAAGTTGCAAGCTGCCTCGGCGATGCTGCGGTTGACTCCAGGCGCGGAAGTGAAAAAGTGCGGCATGAAAACCTACACTGCTGTAGTGGAACGCGATCCTGCAACCAAGCTGCTCGTCGGCTATGTGCCCGGCTTTCCAGGAGCGCATACCCAAGCTGAAACGCTGGACGAACTGAACACGAACCTGCGTGAGGTCATTTCCATGCTGCTGGAAGATGGTGATCCTGAGCTGGAGGCGGAATATGTCGGCACTCAAACGCTCGCAGTGGCCTGATTATGGGTGCTGTTCCCATTCTCAAGCCCGCTGAGGTCTGCCGCTTGCTTGAGCGGCTTGGTTTCGAAGCGGTGAGGCAGCGGGGCTCGCACATTCAGTATCGTCATGTGGATGGTCGTGGAACCACGGTGCCCATGCACAAAGGAAGAGACATTGCAGCTCCGCTGCTTCGGCAGATCGCTCGTGACATCGGATTGAAGGTCGAGGAACTGGTCTCCAGCCGCTGATCGAATGCTGCAGGCTAAAGCCTCTTGAGCTTCAGATGCTTCAAATCAATGCCGGGCGAGTCCAGGCACTCGAGCGTGAGGGTTTCGAGGCCCGGTTTGAGTTTCAGCGTGCCGAGCGGCGCGGTTTGCCATGTGCGGTCGCGGTAGCGTGACTTTCCATCGGCGTCGCGATGCGGCAGAGGGATCTCCGGGGCTGCGGCGGCGGGCAGGGTGGTGGTGATTGCCCCCAAGCGCACGCGGACCTCCGCAGCGGCGGCGTAGGCGATCTCGACCTCGTATTCACCCGCAGTCACGACGTCGATCTCGTAGCGCACCTTGGCTTTTGTGTCCGTCCAGCCGGTGAGCCAGTCATTGGCGAAACCGGGGCCGTTTGCGAAGAGCAGCGGCTTGTCATAAAAGGCCTGCGGCGCGTGAAGCTCGACCGGATTGTGCTCCGCATGACCGACGGGCAGCGGCATGCGGCGAAGGCCCTCGCTGGAGATGTCCGCGAACCACGCGTCGTAGGCCGCGCTGAGCTTGGCGACGATGTCGGGATGCTGTTTCGCGATGTCGTGCTCCTCGCCGGGATCGGTTTCCATGTCGTAGAGCTGCCACGCGGTGGCGCTGGCGTCGTTTGCCTTCGCTTTGGAGCCGCCGCTGGCCCCTTTGATCTCGCGCACGAGCCGGTGGCGCTGCGTGCGCACGGCGCCGGGATACTTGTTGGTCTCGTCGATGGGATTGTGGGTGAAGAGCGTGCGCTCCGGCCAGGTTCCGCTGTTTTGCAGCAGAGGCTTCAAGCTGCGGCCATCCGGCTTCGCGTCGGAGACCTCGACATCGCACAAATCCATCAGCGTGGGGAAAAGGTCGATGTGCGCGGTGATCTCCTTCACGACATGCGGCGTCCACTTCGCCGCGGGCCAGCGGATGAAAAGCGGGACACGCGTGCCGCCCTCATGCACGCTGGTCTTGCCGCCGCGCATGCCGGCGTTGTAGATCTTCACGCCAGCGGTGCCGCCGTTGTCGGTCAAAAACAGCACGATCGTGTTTTCGGCGAGTTTGAGCGTGTCGAGATGCGCGAGGAGTCGGCCGACGTTGTCGTCGATGTTCTCGCACATGCCGTAAAAGGCGGCCACGTTGTCCTCGAGGCCCTTCGCTTTGAATTTATCGAAGTACTTGTCCGGCACCTGATAAGGCGAATGCGGCGCGTTGTAGGCCAGGTAGCAGAAAAACGGCTTTTCGCGGCTTTCACTGATGAAACGCATCGCGTCATCGGTCAGCACGTCGGTGATGTAGCCCTTCGTCGGCTCATGCTGGGTGCCGCGCAGCAGCGTGGCATCGAAGTAGTTGTTCCAATGGCCGTTGTTGAAGCCGAAAACATTGGTGAAGCCCTGTCCGCCCGGTGTGAAGGGAAACTGCTCGCCGTTGTGCCATTTGCCGATGCAGGCCGTGCGCCAGCCCTGCGGCCTCAAAGCCTCTGCCAGCGTGGTCTCGGTGAGTTTCATGGCCTCTTTGTTGTGCGTGACGCCGTGGACACCACAGCGCACGGGCCAGCGCCCGGTGAGCACCCCGGCACGTGTCGGTGCGCAGAACGAGTTCACATAAAAGCGGTCAAAGCGCACGCTTTCACGCCCGAGCTGGTCGATGTGCGGCGTCTGCACGTGCGGATTGCCGTGAATGGAAAAATCGCCGTAGCCCTGGTCGTCCGTGATGATGAGCAGCACGTTCGGCGGAGCCGAAAAGGACGAATGCAGCAGGAGGAACGACGAAAGAAGCGAGAGGAGGAATCTCATGGTTATTCCTTGGCGGCTTTGGCCTTGTTGTTCTTGAAGACGACGATCTCGGCGTCGTTCGCTTGTTTGTCGCCAGGAGTGCTGCGGCCTGCGGTGATGAGGGCTTGGAGCTGCTGGGTGAGCTTGGTGACGATTTCGGGATGCTCGGCGCTGAGGTTCTTCGTTTCGGCGATGTCGGTGCTGAGATCGTAGAGCTGGGTTTCGGGAAGGTTGGCTTTTGCGGCTTCAGCATCGCCGGGTTTGCCCCAACCGCCGGAGCCGGGGCACAGGCAGAGCTTCCAGCGGCCCTCGCGCAGGGCGAAACGGCCATTGATGCTGTGATGCACGATGGTGCGCGTCGTGTCCGCTGCGCCGCTGAGAGCAGGCAAGAGGCTCACACTGTCTTCACCGGCATTTGCGGGTAGTTTCACGCCGAGCAGTTCCGCGCAGGTGGCCATCAAATCGACGTGGCAGACCGGTTGCATGCTCTTCGAGCCTGCTTTGACCTTCGCAGGCCAGCGAACGAAAAACGGCACGCGATGGCCGCCATCCCAAATGTCCGCCTTGTAGCCGCGATGCGGCCCGCTGGCATGATGACCCTGCTTTTCGAGCTTCGAAGTGCCTGCGGCAGGCGAGCAGCCGTTGTCACTGGTGAAGATGACGAGCGTGTTTTCCGCGATGCCGGCCGCATCGAGCGTCGCGAGCACCTCGCCGACGGCCCAATCCGTCTCCATGACGAAGTCCGCGTAGTCGCCGAGGCCGCTTTTGCCCTGCCAGGCCTTCGACGGCACGATGGGCGTGTGCGGCGAGTTCAGCGGCAGATACAGGAAGAAGGGCTGGCCAGTCTTCGCGCGCTCACGGATGTGCTGGGAGGCCTTCGCAGCCAGCAGCGGCAGCATGTCCACCGGCTCGACGATCTGCGTGACGCGATCATTTTCGAACACCGACTTCATCATCCGCGCATGATGAAAGCCGAAAAAGTGATCAAAGCCGCGTGTGACCGGCCCGTCGTTTGTCACCGCGCCGAGCGGCGCACCTTCGCCCGCGCCTTTTTTCTTCTTTGCGGTCTTTTCACCGCCTTCGACGGTGTAGCCGAGATGCCACTTGCCGATGATGGCCGTGTGATAGCCATGTTGTTTGAGCATCGCCGGCACCGTGAGCCGATCCGCGGCGATCAACGGCTCCACATAATCACCCAGCACGCCGCTCTGCAGCCTCGAACGCCAGGCATAGCGCCCCGTGAGCAAACCATAACGCGTGGGCGTGCACACCGACGAGCCGCTGTGCGCATCGGTGAAGGTCATCCCCTGCCCCGCCAGCCGGTCGAGCTGCGGCGTGGCGATCTTGCCACGCTCGGGATTCAACGCATGCACATCGCCATAACCTAGATCATCCGCGAGGATGTAAACGATGTTCGGAGGTGCCGCGTAGAGCGCAGTGCCAAGAGCGAGGAAGAGAAGCAGGAGGCGCATGGCATGAGATTCGTGATGGATCACTTCTTGGCCTTCTTGCCCTTTCCAGGGCCTTTCGGCTGATCGGCGAGGGTTTGCTTCGCGAGAGCCGTGAAGGCATTCGTCTGCTTCTGCCAGAGGTCGGCGAGTTCTTTGGCCTTTTCGGGCATCTTCGCGGCGAGGTCGTTTTGTTCGGCGCGGTCTGTTTTGAGGTCGTAAAGCGCCCACGCATCGCCTTTCGCGGCGACGAGTTTCCAATCGCCGACGCGAATGGCCTTGTTGTCCTCGTGCAGCCACCACAGGCTATCACGAGCGATGGTTTCATCCTTGGCAAAGGCAGGCGCGAGACTCTTGCCGGGCGCTTCAGGGAGGGGCTCGCCTTCCCACTGCCTCGGCTTCTCGATGCCGACCAAATCGAGCACGGTGGGCACGAAGTCGATGACATGCGCGGGCGTGTGACGCAGTTCGCCCTTGGCGCTGATGCCAGCGGGCCAGTGGGCGATGAGCGGCGTGCTGATGCCGCCTTCATGCACCCAGGTTTTGTGGCGGCGATGCGGCGTGTTCGCGGCGCTGGAGAAGCCGGGGCCGAGGCAGAGGTAGCTGGCGGCACTGCCGGGAGGCGCGGCGGGATCGTGACCGCCATTGCGCACCATGATTTCGGCACTCGCGCCATTGTCGGAGGCAAAAAAGATCAGCGTGTTCTCAAACGCGCCCATCGCTTTGATCTGCGCGAGGATGCGCCCGATCTCCTGATCCATGCGGTCGATCATTGCGGCATGAATGGCCATTTTCGTGGCCTGGAAGCGACGCTGCTCCTCCGTGAGCTCGCTCCATGGAAGCGGGCGGTTCACCTCACCGGAGCCGAGCTTTTCGATGTCATCGGGAAACGCATACGGCGGCCCGACCTCACGCTCGAGGGCCGACAAGGTGGTGTTGGTGATCCCCATCTCCTTCTGGCGGGTAAAACGGGCCGCACGCAGCTTTTCCCAGCCATCGAGATACTTGTCACGATACTTCGCGATGTCCTCCGGCAGCGCATGCAGCGGGAAATGCGGCGCGATGAAGGGGATGTAGTGGAAGAAGGGCTTCGCGGCATGGTTTGCGGCGTGATCCTTGAGACAATCGATGGCGTGGTCGGCCGTCGCGATGGTGGCGTAGTAGCCTTTTTCATCTGCGGGCACTTTCACGGGCACGTCGTCGATGGAATTGCCCTTCGCGGTGAAGAAGTTCCCCTGGTTCTTCATGTCGAGCGAGCGGTCAAAGCCACCATCGAGCACCTTGCCATCAATGTGCCACTTGCCGCTGTGGTAGCAGCGATAACCCGCGGGCTTCAAAAAGTCCGGCAGCAGCCGCGCCCACTTTTGCCGCACGCCTTGACCGCCACCGCCGACCTCCGGCAAGGCATCACGATGGATCTGCTGCGCGTAGTAACCGCTCATCAAGGCCCCGCGAGTGGGCCAGCAGCGGGCAGTGTTGTAGAACTGCGTGAATCGCAGACCGTTCTTCGCCAGCGAGTCGAGATTCGGCGTGGCGATCTCGCTGCCGTAACAACCGAGATCCGAGTAGCCGAGGTCATCCGCGAGGATGAAGATGATATTGGGCTTCGCCGCGTAGAGCGAAGGGCAAAGGGCAAAGAGAAGGAACAGGAGGCGCTTCATGGAGGCGCTGGAAACGCCGCGGGACCTCCGAGCTTGCTCTTTTCTGTCTCAACGACGGCGACGACGAGCCAGCAGCAGCATGGCAAAACCACCGAGGAGCATCCGCGAGGGCTCCGGCACCTGCAGGATGATGATGGTGCCCGCGGTGGTGAGTTGGCTGAGATCCCATTCGAGATCGAAAGGCAGCGTGGGCAGTGTACTGGTGGCAAACGTGCCACTCACCGTGCCAGTAAGCGTGGACCAATCGAAGAGCTTCCACGTGTCTCCCGCAGCCCAGGAGGTCATGTTGTTTGGATTGCTCACCCGCAGCACCACATTGGTGCCGAGTTCGAGCTGACCACCGATGCTGATGAGGTCCGCGGCGAGCGGATTGGCGATGTTGTTCCCGCTTCCCGCTCCCGTGAAGAGATCAAAATCGACGAAGGAGCTGTCGAGGAAACGTGTGGCTCCGGTGCCGGAGGTTTGAAACGTGAGCGTGCCCGGTGATGGCGTCGCACCAGCGGCCTCCGCACCAGGCTGCACGGTCACGCTGGTGAAAATGAGCTGCTGGTCCGCCGCAGGAGCCAGTTTGCCATTGCCGCCGATGGTGGTGCCCGCGGAGGCATTCACCGGTCCGAGACCCGTGGCGGAGCCGGTGGTATTGCTGACCAGCAAACGACCGCCTGTGATGGTCGTGCCACCCGTGTAGGTGCTCGCACCGGTGATCGTCCAGGTGCCTGTGCCTTCTTTGACGAGCGAAGAAGCATTCGCGGTGCTGATCTCACCGACTCCCGCGATCTCATTCGCGCCTGTGTTGGTGCCAGTGAGTTTGAAGACACGGCCCACGGTGTTGCTGCCGCCGACGGTGAAGGGCGAGGTGAACTTCACCGTGCCTGTGCCGTTGTTTTCGAGCACGGCAGAGACAGCGGTGATCTCGGCGGCGACATCGGAATTCGTCAGATTG
>CALMTT010000094.1 GCA_937872615.1 uncultured Verrucomicrobiaceae bacterium
AGCGGCACATGGATCTTCTCGGCGAACTTCACGACGCCATCCTTGAACATCTGAGGATGGCTCTGGCGGGTGAAATTGAGCTTCGGATCGGGGCGGGAGTTCACGAGGACCTGCACGCGGTCGATGTCCATCCAGTCGGTGCATTGCACACGCACATTCAAATCGATGCCGCCGGTGCAGCGGTCGTCATCGCCGGCGATTTTGCCATTCTGCGTGGTCACTTCGAGGAACGGACCGGTGCTCAGCACGATGTGACCGGCCTTCGCATGAGGTGAAAGCTCCGCCCAATCGATCTTCGCCGGTTCATCGGTGCTCGAAGGCAGGTAGCAGCGCCAGCAACCGACGCCATTGCCATACACGCTGTGCGCATCGGCCACGCCCACGGCGGTGATACGGAGCCCTTGATTCAAAAGCTGACGCCACGCGAACTCTCGGCTCATGTTCACCTTTGCCGCGAGCGATCCCGGAGCACGGGAAAGAGTAAAAGGCGCTTCAGCGAGAATGCTGGTGCCCGGGCCATTCTGGCTTTCGGAGCCATCGATCATATCACCCACACCAACAAAGCCACCGTCCTGCACGCCATCGCTGTTGCGATCCACGAACATGTTCGCGAGATCGGGATGGTTGAACTGGATCCAGCGTTCCGGACGCTCGCCCTGCCAGCGGCGCAGCGTGAGCGCGGTGATGCGAGGATCATCATTCCAAACGGGAGCACCACCATCCTGCTTCAGCGGCTCCGGCTCAAAGGGGAAGGCATTAAAGTGCTGGCGGCTGCCGGTGAGCTCCATGCCTTTGACGGTCTTGATGTGGTTTTCAAGGCCCAGCGCCTTGATCGTGGGCTCCCAGTCGTAGAGGCGATTGTGCTCGGTGGTCGGCGTGAACTCCAGATGCTCCGCGGCGATATTGATCAAACGGCCGTCGGTATCGCAGACGTTGTCACCGCTCGGCGTGCTGTGATTGTGGAAGTCAGCGCTGATCCAGCCTTTCGAGTCCACGAGGCGCTTCAGCGTGCCTTTGAACTCGACGAGCTTGCCGGCCTCCACGGTGATGTCCTTGGCGATGTGGCTGTATTCCGGGCCGCGAACGACGACGACATGGTATTTCCCCGGCGGGAGCTGCTGGGTGAAGTGCCCGTTCTCGCTGTGATACTGGTCCACACAGCCATGCGCACGCCACTTCGGCCCGAGATCGAGTTTCGGGGCCTTTTCATCCAGCGGCGCAAAGTGCGCTTTGCATGGCAGTGGCTTGCCATCCTCGCCCGTGATGGCGAAACGGATGCCAGCAGCGGCCTTCATGATCGCCTTCGGAGCCGTGGCGCTGATTTTGGCATCGGGACGGCCCAAATCGGTGATTTGAAGCTCGCTGATGCCTGCGGGCAGTTTGAGGCTGAATTTGCCATCGGCGTCCGGATAGCCCGGAATCGTGTTTTTGCCCTCGGGCACAAGAATGGAGGCTGTGGCGATGCCTTTGCCATCTTCGCCGGAGACTTGTCCGCTCACGACAGCGACCTTGTCACCCTTCGCGGCACGCACTTCACCCACCGCCTGGGCTGGCGAGGTGCCGACAGCGAAGAAGCGCGAGATGACCACTTCTTGCTTGGGCTTCAATTCGATGGTGTCAGCGAGCTTTTCGATGCCGGTGAGGCTCAACGTAGCGAAAGCATAGCCGCACTTGTGCGCTGGATTGATCGCATCGGCCCAGCGGATGCCATCGGCGGTGGTGCCGGTGGCATCAAAACGGGTAAAATCATCCTTCGTGAAGGTCTTCTGCGGATTGTCGGATTCGTTCCGAAGCACGGTGGTGATGAAGATGCCCTGCACACCGTCTTTGACGCGGTATTCGTGCCGTTTGAAGACGCCGCCATTCTTCGCCGCGGTGGTCACGGACTCGACCGCAGCGCTGCCTTCTTCCTTCACGCTGGCGATCTTCACATAGCTCACGTGGCCGTGACCGCAGGGGCTGTAGATGACGAGCTGATCGTTGTTTGCTCCGCGAAGCGTCAAATCATACATCGCACCCGGCGTGACGCCGTCCTCGCCGTAGAAAGTGCTCATGTTGGCCCGACGGTTCGGCGCGTTGTGTGAGATGGTGGCTTCCACCTTGTCGCTGCGCAGAACGAAGTCGCCGAGGATGCCATCGGCCTCCTTCCCTTTCGGCAGTTCGGTCTCGCGACCGAGCGCGGCTTCAAATACCTCGAAGACCGTGTCCGCGTTGGCCAGAAGTCGCTGACGTGAGGCCACCGATGAACGCTTTCGCCATCATCAAGCTGGTCATCAAGACTCTGGTCCTCACGTTCCTGGCCGCGGTCGCGGTGGGACTCATCTATTGGCTGTTCTTCGTCGCCAACTGGTCGTGGTTTCCGGACTACTTCCCGCTCATCGTCCGCGGCATCTGGCTGACCCTTCAGCTTTTCGTCATCAGCTGCGTGTTCGGC
>CALMTT010000095.1 GCA_937872615.1 uncultured Verrucomicrobiaceae bacterium
TGCACGATCTCGCGAACTTTTTTGAGCTCGGCGAGGAGTTCCTCATCGAGGTCCTGACGACCGGCGGTGTCAAAGATGGCCACGCCGGAGCCTTGGGCCTTCAACCATTCGAGCGCGGCCTTGGCGGCCTTCACGGGATCGGTTTCTCCAGCCGCAGGCGCGAAAACGGGCACGCCGAGCTGGCCGCCGAGCACCTGGAGCTGCTGGATGGCGGCGGGCCGATACAAGTCGAGCGCGAGGAGCAGCGGGCGCTTGCCTTGTTTCTTGAGCCAACTGGCGAGCTTGGCGGAGGTGGTGGTCTTGCCGGCGCCGTTGAGGCCGGTCATGAGGATGCGCTGCGGCGGATCGAGGCTGAGCGGTGCGGCTTCACCGAGGATCTTCACGAGTTCGTCGTGGAAGATTTTCACGATCTGCTGGCCTGGAGAGACCGTGCGCAGCACCTCGGCACCGACGGCCTGAGTCTTCACGGTGGTGACGAGATCTTTGGCGACCTTGAAATCGACGTCGGCCTCCAGCAGGGCCATGCGGATGTCCTCCATCGCATCCGCGACGTTGGATTCGCTGATCTTGGCCTGGCCGCGGAGCTTCTTGAACGCGAGTTCGAGTTTTTCGGTGAGGGAGGAGAACATGATTGGAGCGGTGAGAAGTGGGCAGATTGGGGCTTTGGGCAAGGTGAATGACGCAGGAGGCCTGCGGAGGTGCTTTGGCCGCATTTCTCCCTTCCCTTGTAGCGGGCGATGTGACAGCCTCCGGGCCGATTTTATGAGCCGCCCCTCGCAACCGCTGTACATCCTCGTTTTGAGCCTGCTGACCCTGACGAGCGCCTTTCTGCTCTTCCAGGTTCAGCCGGTGATCAGCAAGTTCATCCTGCCGTGGTTCGGCGGCAGCCCCGGCGTGTGGACGACGTGCATGCTGTTCTTCCAGATCGTGCTGTTTCTCGGCTACACCTATGCGCATCTGCTCGGGAAACTGCCGCGAAAGGTGCAGGCGGTGGTGCATGCGAGCCTGCTGCTGGCGGCTCTGGTGTTTCTGCCGATCACACCGGCGGAGTCGTGGAAGCCCACAGGCTCCGAAGACCCCAGCGGGCGCATTCTGATGCTGCTCATGATGACGGTTGGCCTGCCTTACTTCGTGCTTTCGAGCACCAGCCCGCTCGTGCAGGTGTGGTTCACGCGTGGTGCGGCCGGCGCGAACCCGTGGCGGCTCTACGCGCTGTCAAACATCGGCTCGCTGGTGGCGCTGCTGTCGTTCCCTTTCTTCTTCGAGCCGCGGTGGGATGTGGTTTGGCTTTCAAAAGCATGGTCAGGCCTGTTCGTGGTCGGCATGCTGCTGTGCCTGCTGGCCCTGTGGATGGATTTTCAACGCAGTGGCACGGTGCAGGAGGCGCATGCATCGGCTGAGTCGGCTGCGGATGATCATCCAGGCTTCGGGCGGCGAATTCTGTGGATGCTGCTGCCGGCGATGGCCAGCGTGGTGCTGCTGGCGGCCACGAACCATGTGTGCCAGGACGTGGCGGTGATTCCCTTCATGTGGGTGATCCCGCTGAGCCTGTATCTGCTGACCTTCATCATCTGCTTCGAGCACGAGCGGTGGTATGCGCGGTTTCCCGCGATCTGGGCGGCCCCGGCTTTGATCGTGTTGTTTGTGACCTGCACATGGGACCAGCTCGATGACCAGTCGTGGTGGCCTGAGGAACTCGATTTGATGCCAAACTACCTGTTTGAGCTCGGCTGGGCTTTTGGCGCGATGTTCCTGGCCTGCATGATCTGCCATGGCGAGCTCACGCGGTTGAAGCCGAGCCCGAAACATCTCACAAGCTTTTACCTGCACATGTCCGCCGGTGGTGCGTTGGGCGGGCTATTCGTGAGCCTGGTGGCTCCGCGGCTGTTCGCGAGGCATTCGGAATGGCCCGGTGGTTTGATCGCGGTGTTCCTGCTGACCTGTGTGGTGCTGCTGGTGCTGTCATGGCGGGTGAAGTCACGCGCGGTGAAAAGCGCGTTGTTTGCGCTGGTGGGCATCGCCGGTGCCTCAGGTGCGCTTTTCATGGGCAAGCTGGGCTGGAAGACCACCGAAGGCAAAATCGTCATGCTGCGCAATTTCTACGGCACGCTCGCCGTGACCGAATGGAGTCCCGAAGATCCGTCCAGCCACTCGCGTGAGTTGAGCAATGGCGGCATCATTCACGGTCAGCAGAACTTCGCGCCGGAGTATCGGGCCGACCCGACGAGCTACTACGGGCATGACACCGGCATTGGGAAGGCGCTCGACAGCTTGAAGAGCCGTCCGGACGGTGTGCGTGTGGGCATCGTGGGCATGGGCGCGGGCACAGCCGCCTGCTACGCCCGCAGCGGGGACACGTATCGCTTTTACGACATCAATCCGGACGTGCCGCGAGTGGCGCAGAAGTACTTCACCTACCTGCCAGACCTCGAAAAACGCGGCGCGAAGCTGGAAATCGTGGTCAGCGATGCCCGGCTGGCCTTGGAGCGTGAGGAGCCGCAAAACTTTGATGTGTTGTTGCTGGATGCATTCAGCGGTGATTCGGTGCCAGCGCATCTTTTGACGAAGGAGGCTTTCGAGATTTACCGCCGCCACATGAAGCCGGATGGCATCATCGCGGTGCACGTGACGAACAGCTACCTGCGTCTGGCGCCGTTGATGGCCAAAACGGCGGCCGAGGTCGGCTACAAGACGCGCCGCATCACGACAGAAAGCGATGGTGGTGACCATGATTCAACGGATTACATGCTCTTCACGAACAATGAGACCTTCCTGGCCGCGACAGTGGATGTGCTGCCGGACGAGGACGAGTTGGAAAAGGAGGCGAAGGTCAACGCACGCGTCTGGACGGACAAGCGGCACGATCTTTTCCAGATTCTCATGATGGAGCTGGAGTGAGTTGAAGGCGGGATCGCGCTTGCGTGATGACGTCGTGTGGCGAAAAAGAGCGTCGCATGCTCACTGATTACCACACGCACACGCCGCTCTGCCTCCACGCCGAAGGAAATCCGGTCGATTACGCCCGGCATGCACGTGAGATCGGCCTGGCGGAGATCGGCTTGTCCGATCACAACCCGATGCCGGAGCACTACGACGACTGGCGCATGCCGCTCTCCGACCTGCCGCGATACTTTGAGCTCGTGCAGGAGGCCCGCGAGGCTTTGCCGGACTATCCCATCCGCCTCGCGCTGGAGTGTGATCACATCGAGGGCTATCAGTCGTGGATCGATCAAACGGCCGACATGGCAGAGTGGGACTACCTCATCGGCAGCGTGCACTACATCCACGATGGCGTGGCGGTGGATGATCCGAAGCATGTGAGCCGCTGGAAGACCGCGTCGGACATCGAGCACATGTGGGGCATGTATTGGAAGTTTTACGTGCAGATGATTCGCACGCGGCAGTTTGATTTTCATGCGCACCCGGACCTGGCGAAACGCTTTGGCCTGAGGCCTGCGGGCGATCTGCGTCACTACTACGAGCCGGTCATCCAGGCGCTGGTGGACACCAGCGGCATCTTGGAGGTGAGCACCGCAGGTCTGCGAAAGGACGTGCGTGAGATCTATCCAGCCCGCGAGATGCTCGAGATGGCCTTCACGGCCGGTGTGCCCATCGTGATCAATTCCGACGCGCACACGCCGGGTGATGTGGGCAAGGACTTCGACAAGGCCCTCGAACTCGTGCGCAGTGTCGGCTACACCTCGACGGTGCGCTTTGAGAAGCGTCAGCGCAAAGTGGTGCCGCTGCCGTAAGGTCCTTTGTGGCCGATTTTCTCCGAAAATCGAGCCATCAGACTCCAAGGCTCGATTTTTGGAAAAAATCGGCCACGCAGATCACGCGGGCAAAAAGCGCCGGTAGATCGTCTCCAGCTTGTCGAGCATCGCCTCGAAGCTGTGATGCTGCTCGACCATCGCGCGGCCTGCAGCACGCATGCGGTCGGTCTCAGCTTTTTGCTCGATGGTCTCCACGATGCGCCGGGCGAGTGCCGCGGCATCGCCGATGGGGAAGATGCGGCCTGTTTCGCCCTCGCGGATGATCTCGGGAATGCCGCCGCAATCGCTGCCGACGACCGCGGTGCCGCAGGCGAGGGCTTGAAGGCCGATTTGAGGCACGCCTTCGTGACGCAGTGAAGGAATGCAAAGCACGTCGAGGGCTCGCAGCACGTCCGGCACGTCCTCGCGATGGCCGGTGAAGGCCACGGCAGCACCCACGCCATGCTGATTGGCCATGCGTTCGAAGTTGGCGGTGTTCCCGCCACCTCCCACGACCACAAACTGGATCTGGCGGCCTTCGTCACGCAGCAGGCGGATGGCATCGAAGAAGGTGCGGTGGCCTTTCCATGAGCGCAGCACGCTCACCATGCCGATCACGGGCGTGCCGGGCCTCACGGGAAGTTGAGCCTTTGGACCGTTGGGATGGAAAACGGACACATCGATGCCGGTGGGCAGCGTTGTGATGTCGTCGCTGGCGATGGGGAAGAGGCTTTGGAGGTGCGCGGTGATCTTGTCGCTCGTCGTGAGCACATGATCGGCGAAGGTCGTGAAGGCATGCTTGCTCACGGACGGCACGCGGTAGCTCACATCGATGTGGCGGCTGCGGATGAGCAGGGGCGTGCGGGCCAGGCGGGCGGCGATGCCCAGCAGCCAGCCATCGCGGGAACTGTGGGTGTTCACCACGTCGATGCGCTGGCGGCGCAGCCACCAGGCCAGACGGACCGCGTTCACCGGCAGGTGAAGGCGCTCAAATTCACAGGGCAGCACGTTCACCCCGATGTCGCGGGCGCGAGGAAGGATCTGCGCCTTCGGATGAGCCAGCAGCCACACCTCGTGACCGCGGTTCAAAAAGCCCTTCAATTCCGCCACCACACGATGCTCCTGACCTCCCCAACCCAGGGAGGCCTCAGAATGCAAAATGCGCCAGGGGCTTGCAGCGGGAGGAGGAAGCATGCCGCCCGGCTCTTGTCTCACTTTGAAGGCCCTTGCATCGAAAAAGATGCTCCACGCGGCTCTTTTTTCGACAGGCGAATGCTGACTGCTATGTCACGATTTCCTTTACAACATGGCCATGCACATCCGTGAGCCGGAAATCGCGGCCACCTTGGCGGAAGGTGAGCTTTTCGTGGTCGAGGCCGAGCTGGTGGAGGATCGTGGCATGCAGGTCGTGCATGTGGACCTTTCCATCCACGGCCATGTGGCCGATGTCATCGGTCTCACCGTGGGCAAAACCGGCTTTGAAGCCGCCGCCAGCGAGCCAGACGGTGAAGCCGAGCGGGTTGTGATCGCGACCGGTGCCGTTTTTCTCGGCGTAGGGCGTGCGGCCAAACTCACCGCCCCAAATCACCAGAGTCGTGTCGAGCAAACCACGCTGTTCGAGGTCTGTCACCAAAGTATGGACCGTCCGATCTACTCCCGGCAGCAACAGTTTCAGCCCCTTTTCGATCCCCAAATAGGGCAAAACCGTGTCGCCGTGGTTGTCGAAGTATCCCCACGCCCCGCTCACCAGCACGAACGTCACCCCCGACTCCACCAGACGCCGTGCGAGCAACGCCTTCTCACCCACGCTGCATTTGCCGTAGGCTTCGCGTAACGCCGCCGGTTCATCATCCACCCGAAAACTTCGACGCAGGGGGTCGATATCAAAGCCCGGTTCTCACTGGATGGGTTTTCGTTTACGATGCAGGATTTTCCGGAAAAACCCCTGCCTGCCGATCCAACCGATGCTGCGCAGGAT
>CALMTT010000096.1 GCA_937872615.1 uncultured Verrucomicrobiaceae bacterium
GGTCTGGTAGATCGCCCACTGCGCCTGCAGCCACTCCCAGCGCATGGCCGATTCCGGTGGTGATTGCGCTCCGGGATCTGCAATCAGTGCCAGGTATCGGGCCCGGACAACACCTCGCATGCCGCGAAACCTCTGGATCTCCGCGCTCAAGCGTGGAGCGGAGAACGACCCGAGACGCAGTAGTTGGTCTACGGCTGCCAGTGCGCGTTTGGGCACCCGCAAGCGGGCGAGATCGCAGGCCGTTCGTAGCGGGGTGGTCACGAGAAGGTCTCCAGCGTCAACGAGATCCCCAACGTCGAGTCGCTGGTGACCGACGCCTGCAACTTCCACCATCTCGCGACGTCGAACGGGACGAGTGCAGTCTATGCGTCGCTCGCGGCTCTGGATGTTGGACCGGGCGACGAAGTGATCATCCCGCCCTACACGTTCGTGGCGACGCTGAATGCCGTCTTGCTCAATCACGCTTTGCCGGTGTTCGTGGATTCCGACCTGGAGACGTTTCAAATCGATGCGAAGAAGATTGAGGCGGCGGTTTCGGATCGCACCACGGCGATTATGCCTGTTCATCTCGGCGGCAACGTCAGTGACCTTGATGCGATCATGAAGATGGCGAGTGCGCGTAAGATTCCTGTCGTGGAGGATGCGTGCCAGGCGCATCTCGCGGAGTGGCGTGGCAAGAAGGTTGGTAACTATGGTTCGACTGGCTGCTATAGTTTTCAAGCGAGCAAGAATCTCAACTCCGGCGAGGGCGGGGCACTGCTGACGAACGACGACGAACTCGCGGAAAAGCTTTTCGCGTTCCAGAACAACTGTCGCGCGCGTAAGACCAGCAGCTATAACTTCACGTATCGCGGCACGTGTGGCGCGAATCTGCGGCTGACCGAGTTTCAGGGGGCTTTGCTCCTCGCGCAGATGGCGCGCGTCCAGAGGCAGGCGGACTCCCGCGACGAGAATGGGCGATACCTTGCCAAGCAACTCGGCGAGATATCCGGCATTCTGCCTGCGAAGCAATATGACGGCTGCACGCGGAATGCGTTTCATCTTTTCATGTTCCGCTATCAGGCGGAGAAGTTTGCGGGCCTGTCGCGCGCGAAATTTCTGGCGGCGCTCAACGCGGAAGGCATTCCGTGCTCGGGCGGTTACTCGCCGCTGAACACGGAGTCGTTCATCAAGGATTGTCTGAAGTCACGGGCGTATCAGCGAATGTATCCGGCGGAGACACTGGCGAACTGGGCCGAACGCACGCGCTGTCCACAGAACGACAAGCTGTGCGAGGAAGCCGTGTGGTTTACGCAAACGATGCTGCTGGGCACACGTGCGGACATGGACGACATCGTGGCGGCAATCCGGAAGATCAAGACGCACGCGGCAGAACTTGCCAAGGCCTGAAGCTCTGCGAACGATCATGCGCCTCTCATTTGCCGCCGGACTGGTCTCCTTTCTCGTAATGAGCAATGGGATTTCGTCGGTAGCTGCGGCGGAGGGCAATGCGCCGATCCGGTTGATGACGCTTGAACCGGCGCACTTTCACGCGTCACTCATCCAAAAGGAAATGCAACCGGATGTGGCGACGAGCGTGGATGTGTTTGCGCAACCTGGCCCTGACTTGGACGCGCACCTGAAGCGGGTCGCCGGGTTCAATACGCGGAACGATCATCCGACTCATTGGCAGACTGAACTGCACACTAATGCCGAGCCGCTGGCGACGGTGCTTGCTGAGCGTCCAGGCAACGTCGTGGTGGTTTCGGGCAAGAACGCGGGCAAGATCGAGAAGCTCCGAGCGATCGTGAATGCGAAGTTGAATGTGCTCGCCGACAAACCGTGGATCATTGAACCGGCTGAGTTTGCCAAGTTGGAACAAACCCTTGATGCCGCCGACGCTGGCAAAGTCATCGCCTATGACGCGATGACGCAGCGGTTTGAAGTTTCCTGTCAGTTGCCGCGTGAGTTGGTGAATGACACTGCGGTGTTCGGCGAACTCGACACGGGTTCGGTGGAGCGTCCTGCAGTCGAGATGGAGAGTGTTCATTACTTTCTCAAGGAAGTCGCCGGCGCGCCTTTGCTGCGTCCCGCGTGGGTCTTCGACATTCAGCAACAGGGCGAAGCGCTGGCAGATGTCGGGACGCACTTGGTGGACCTGGTTCAATGGACGCTGTTCCCGGAGCAAGCGTTGGACTGTCACAAGGACATCCGGCTGGTGAACGCCTCTCGCTGGCCGACGGTTCTAACGCAGTCGCAGTTTGAGCGCGTGACGGGGGAGAAGGAGTTTCCCGCCTCGATTCGCAGCTCCATCCGCGATGGCAAACTGGAATGCTTCGCGAATAACTCAGTTACCTATCAACTGCGTGGGGCGTTCGTGAAGCTCAGAGTGAAGTGGGGCTTTGAACCACCCGCTGGTAGCAAGGATTCTGAGCTGGCGATTTTTCGCGGCACGAAGTCGCGCGTTGAAGTGCGACAGGGCAAGGCTGAGAACTTTGTGCCGGAAGTTTACGTGATTCCTGCTAGCCCCAGTGTGAAGACCGAAGTGGGTGAGGCGCTCAGGGCGAAGGTTGCCGCGCTGCAAAGGAATTATCCCGGTGTGGACTTGCGCGAGAGTGGTGAAGGCTTTCAGATTGTGATTCCCGGGAAGCTGCGCGTTGGTCACGAGGCGCACTTCGCTTTGCTGACCCGGCGCTTCCTTGATTACGTGCGCGACCCGAAATCGCTGCCCGCTTGGGAAAAGTCCAACATGCTCGCCAAGTATTTTATCACCACCGAGGGCGTAAAACTCGCCCGCCAAACTTCAGCCGTTCCAAAATGACCATGAACCCCAAAACTACGTTCACCTGCATCGCCGGTCTCGCGCTGGCCGTTACGGCATTCGCTGCCGATCCGTTCCAGCCCGCGCACAAGCTCACGGGCATCCCGCATGATTCCGGCTTTCCCGACGGCCACGATCCTTACAACAGCATGGGCTGTGCGAGCGATGG
>CALMTT010000097.1 GCA_937872615.1 uncultured Verrucomicrobiaceae bacterium
CGGTGGGCCAGGAACGCCACCCCGATGGCCGTCTTGGCGGACGCACTGGACAGCACCACGGTGGCGTCGGCCAGACCGACGTCGGTCACCCAGTCGTCGATCACGAACGACGTGAAGAAACTCCGCGTGGGCGAAGGTTGTTACGCCGCGCTGACCACGGCCAAAGGAAAGATGCAGAGCGATCTCAACGTGTTTGTCCTTCAAGACGAACTCCTGCTCGATTTCGAGCCGGGTCTCACCGCGACCGTCGCCCAACGGTTGGAAAAATACATCGTGGCCGATGATGCCGAGCTCACGAACGTGACAGACGACTGGCAGCTCTGGCATGTTTTCGGACCTGAAGCAGGCGAAGGGCTCCAAAGCCTGCGTTTTGGCCTTCCAGGCATCGACGTGTGGCTTCCGGCTGGCGAGAGCTTTCAGCCGTCACTGCCCGTTTTGAGCCTCGAAGACGCGGAAACCCTGCGTGTGCTCCAAAAAGTGCCCCGATGGCCGAACGAACTCGACGGTGACACGTTTCCGCCCGAGGCGGGACTCGAGGAACGGGCGATGGATTTCGCCAAAGGTTGCTACATCGGCCAGGAGATCCTCTCGCGCATCAAAACGACCGGCAAGATGCCCCGCCATCTCCAATCCTGGGAAACGGACCGCGAAATCGCCGTCGGCAGCCCGCTGCATGATGCCGCTGGCCGCGAAATCGGAGCCGTGACCAGCACCGCGAGGCATCCGCTGACCAGAAAGCTCGTCGTGCTAGGCTACATCAAGAGTGGAGCCGGTCCTGTGGTCGAGATTTGAGCACCGGATCAGGCCAAAAGGCGGGTGGTCAAACCAGTTGCGGCACCGTTTGAATGCAGCTTCATTCGAGGCGTCCGAATCCGACGCCATGACACCCTCGCTCTCCCCTTTCTCCCGGTTCGCTGCGCTTGCCGCGGGCGCGTTCATGATTTCAAGCGCTGTCGCCGCCCCTCAGGGCACCACAGGCGTGCAGGAGTTCGATCCCCTCGCCTTCCCTGGGCAGGTCGTGGATGATGTGGTCGTTCCCGTGCCGAGCGAGGTTTTCTCGGTGCTCGACAAGCTTGGCGAACCGAACTGGAGACACGAGATCCGCGAACTGGAAGTCCCGAACACCAGCGACCGCACCAAGCTGGCGCTGCTTTTCGGCCACGTCGTCGCGGAAGGCTTCGTCGCCGTGCAGGCTGAGGACAAGGAAGCCGTCAAAGACGCTGGCAAAGATGTCATCTCCATCGCCACCGCCCTCGGTCTCACCAAAGCCGTGCGTCCGCATGCCCAGGCCATCCTTGATGCCGCTGACAAGAATGACTGGAAGTCCATCCGCAAGGAGTTCGACCAGACGCAGAAGACCGTGAAGGACACGATGGAAGAGATGAAGGATATCGACCTCTCGCAATGCGTGAGCCTCGGCGGCTGGCTGCGCGGCACCGCCTCCGTGACCTCCATCGTCGGCAAGAATTTCTCCGCTGATCGCGCCGAATTGCTGAACCAACCGATGCTTGTCGAGCACTTCCTCAACGCGATCGGCAAGATGCCGAAGAATGCGCAGGAGCACGATCTGCTCCGTGCGATCCGCAAAGGTCTCGGCGGCGTGCTCGAGAAGATGGAAGGCGCGGTCGATGGCTTCTCGAAGGACGCTGTCACCGACATCAGCAAGACCTGCGAGACCCTCCTTGCCGACATCCTTGCCAAGAAGTGAATCATCCCAAGGCCCCACACCCGATGAAGATGACACGACATACCTTCCTCTCCGCGCTGGCCTGCCTTTCGCTTGCCCTCGCGCCGGTTCCCGCTCTCGCCACCGTCGATGAGAGCCACGATTACACCATGGAGGCCGCCACCCCCTTCGTGGAGCAGGGCTTCATCGTCCGCGAGGACTACTGGAATGGCGAGGTGAAGAGCGGCCAGAAGCTCATGATCTCCCACCAGCTCTTCAAAGGAAACGAATACGCCTTCTGGCTCGGTTCCGTGAACGACGACGTGGAGTTCGATTTGAAAGTTTACGACGAGAAAGGCAACGCCATCCAGATCGACACCAAGGCTGGCAACCATGCCCTGAGCATCCGGGTTAACCCGCAAAAGACCGGCACCTACAAAATCGTCTTCTCGCTGAAATCGAAGAAGGAAGCCGCTCTCATGTGGGCACTAGCTTACGGTTACCGTTGAGCCATCGTCGCTCTTGACGGCCACGTTGCGGTTCTGGCACTATTCAGGGGAAATCCGCTTTTCCCATGAGCAGCTTCCGCCTACGTCCCCGCTTCTCCATCTGTCTGCCCGGCAGCGTCGATGAGGTGCGTGAAAGGCTCACCGAGGCATTGCGGAAGGCAGGCGACAAATTCGATGTGAAGAGCTTTCCCAGCTACCTGAGCCTCCGCGTGCCGGAGACGGAGCAACATTACTGGTCGCCGCAGTTGCAGATCAGCCTTGATCCCGAGGATGGTGAGACTCGATTGACCGGAACGTATGGCCCCGGCACGAACATGTGGGCTTCGTTTCTTTACGGTTACCTCATCGTCGGCTCCATCGGGCTCTTTTCCGGCATTCTCGGAGCCTGCCAGCTTTGCATTGGTGATTCGCCGTGGGGCTTGTGGATCTTCGGAGCCATGCTCGCCGCTGCTGCCGGCCTTTATTTGTCCGCCCAAATGGGGCAGAAACTGGGTGCCTGGCAGACATTCCAGCTTCATCAGGTCATGGAGACCGCGGCGGGACGGTCCATCGAGATTCATTGAGGTCATTCGACAGCTACTTGAAACCTCGCGCAGGCTCCTCTATCGCCGCGCATGCCTGAAGACAGCCGCGAAATCATCCTCGAAGCCCGCGAACTCACCCGCGAGTTCGATGGCGTTAAGGCGCTCGACCGTTTCTCGTTCAAACTGCATCGCGGCGAAGTCTTGGGCCTGCTCGGAGCGAACGGCGCTGGCAAAACCACGGCGATGAACTGCCTCCTCGGCCTCACGCTGCCCACCGGAGGCGATTTGTTCGCCTTTGGCCTGCCGCTGCATCAGCATCGCATCGCCATCCTGCAACGCGCCAACTTCTCCTCCGCCTACACGGCCCTGCCGGGCAATCT
>CALMTT010000098.1 GCA_937872615.1 uncultured Verrucomicrobiaceae bacterium
GTGTCGAGCGATACGCGGTCACCGCCGTGACGCAGACGGCTGTGGGCGATGCGTCGCAGCTCCGGGTAGAGCATCTCGAAAACGATACCGGCAGCGTCGCCGTCGCCATTTCTGGCGCGTGCAAGCAGGAGCGTGACTCCGTCACGATCCATTGCGGGTACAGGAAAAACGTCGCTCGCCACAGGAGCAATGCTATGCGCAACCGCGCTGATTTCGTTCAACATCTTGGGTTGGCAACAGTCATTGGTTGAGCAACTCGCGGGCCAGCCGCAGCACTCGGGCGAAGTAGTCTGGCTGGTCCGGGAAGGAGTCATCGTCAAAATTGGCAACCAGCTCATGCCGGGCGGCGTGAATAAGGCGGTTGCGGGCACCGCCGGGGCCGATCAGATCACGCGATTGCAGCACTTGAATCTGCGGATGGTGCTGGCGCATGGCCTCCAGGACCGCCGGATTGCCGCCGTCCACATGCACGATGATCTCCTCGGGCGCGGGGTCACACTGCTGGATGATCGAAAGGGTCTTCAGCAAGGCCTCGACACGCTCATAGGCGGGAACGATGGCCGTGACGGGACAGGCAGACGAAGAAGATGGGGGTGCGTTCAACAACGGAGCAAGCCGGGAGGTCCGGCGGGATCAATTCGTGCCAGGTGACAATTTCGGCGCATGGATCGCGGCCGCCTGCGGCCGGGTGTAACGGCGCTTCACCAAGGGTTCAAGAAGCATGGAGAAGGCAAGTCCGTTCACGGCGAAGAGCAGGATGTTGGCGGTATGGTTGTAAATGACCCCCATGAGCATGTAGGGGGTGCTAACCATGGCCGCCATCAGCAGGATGGGGCTGTAAACGGGATCTCGGCACTGGAAGAACACTTTCCAAACACAGAACAGAAGAATTAGACGCAGAACATACCAAGCCAAGGCGGAGATCGGTCCCACCTCCGCAATAATCTGACCGACCTCCTGATCATACACAGGGCACTTCTTTTTGGGAGCGGGAATCTTCAAGGCACGCCTCATGCCTTCAGATGCCGGATGAGCCATCCCAATGCCAAAACCCATGATACCGCCATCTTTCACCGATTGCTGGATAGACCAAAGCGGATGCTCCACTGCACGATACATGACGTTGTCGTTAGATACCTTCGCTCGTGTTGAGAACATGGCATAAGCCTCAAAAAAGAAGTAGGCACCTCCTGCCACGCAGGCGGCCAAGCCAGCCCCCAAAACCCAAGTGAAGTTTTTGGAGGCTACCAACCGCCCGGACATAGAGGCAAGGAGGAAGCCAATCACAATAAGTCCGACCGTGTACATTGAGGAGCGCGAACCGTTCATCAGGGAATTGGCAGCCAATAGAGGCAGGGTGATGAAGGTGATGACCCATTTGTAGCGCGTCTGCGGGATCGCGAGAAGGGCGATGCAGAGGGTGGAAAAGAAGATGATGAAAGTGCTATGCCCAGTGATGTAGGAAAAGGTGCCGGTGATGCGCACCTTCTCTCCGAAACCAAAGCCGCTGATGCCTTCCGCAGAGCTTTGAGCATACACATTCAGCGGACTAGCCGCTCCGGCGCGGAACTGCAGAACGCCAAGGATGCAAATCGGAATGGCGAGCATCGAGAACCACGTCAACTGCCGCACCATCTCGTCCTTGTTGCGGAAAAGATAAGGCATCATGAACACCAGCGGGATGTAATAGAGGTAAATCTTCAACCCGTAGATCGAAAGCAGGTAGGACCCAATGTTGGTATTCAAGGCCGGAGGGAACAACAGTGCGCCTAGCACACAAAGGATCATCACCGGCAGATTCAGTCGATAAGAGCGCACATCCATGTCCGGCGAGATCATGAATTTGAGATAGGCGCCAAAAAGGAAGATATCCTTCAGGAAGTAGGCCAGCTCCTGGGCTCCCGGCATCAGCCATTTGCGGATGGCTCCTTCGAACAATGCAACGACCAAAGCGATCTTTACTGCCGCCCGCCAGTTCGAATAGGACCACATGGTCACGACGGAAGCCGCGAGCAGACCGTAGGTGACCAGCTCCATCGCGGACATTTTGGCGGCAAAAAAGAAGCTCATAAGCTAAGGATGGTGAGGTGGTCCAGAATCTGACCGGCAAGCTGCCCGGTTATATGCCGATGGCAAGGTGTTCGCAGGGGCGTTTAGGCAGGCATTCCGGCCGCTTCCAGCACGCCGCGGATTCTCCTGGCATAGGTGTCGAGAGAAAAGTCCTCGTGGCGGGCAGCGGTAGGCCGGGGGCGCTCCTCAAGGTTGCCGTCGCTAAACATCCACTCGATCTGCCGGGCCAGATCGGCCGCATCGTAACGCTTGAAGCAGCAACCCGCCTCCCCGATGGCCTCCACCATGGCTCCTTGATCGGAGGCGATGACCGGCAGGCCGCAGGTGAGAGCCTCGGCGATCACGAGAGGGTTGCCCTCGGTATGCGTCGAGGATGGCACCACAAGCACCCGGGCCTTCCGGTAGGCTTGGATCAGCGATTCGCGATCGAGCCGACCGAGCAGTTCGATGGGAATCTGGCGCTTCGACGCTTCCTGGACCAATTTTTCCTGATGTTCTCCTTCACCCGCAAAGGCGACACGCAGTTTCAGACGGTCACGCAGCATGTCGAGGGCCTCCAAAAGGTGAAAAATGCCTTTTCCGTCGATCAGCCTGCCCGCGAAAAGGAGGTCATATTCTTTCTCCACAGGCGCGGAGGCCTCGACGAGGTGCAAAAGCTCTGCGTCGATCGGATTGGGCACGGCGAGGCATTTTTTTCCCGGCAGCAGCTTTTCCAGCCGAACTTTGGCAAAGCGGCTGACGGTCACATGCAGCGTCGCGCATGAGGCCAGGAAGGAACGAACCCTGGCACCCAGGCCACGGTCATTTTCACGCACAAACAAATCGGAAGATTGGTAGATCGGCGCATAGCGCTTCCCAAAAAGCAACGCAGGCAGGCACACCTTGACTGAAATACCGCCATTCATGAGCACGAGGTCCGCATTCAGCACCTCGCGGACGATTTGCACCTGACTGCTCGTGCGGAGCACCCGGAAGGAAAAATCACGGCTGTCCTCCTCCATCGTCTCCGTCAGGAGAGTCACGGCATGCCCCCATTCCGCCAGCAGACGGCAGAGGGTGAAGGTGTTCCGCTCCAAGCCTCCCATGACGGGAAAGAAAGTGCGGGTATAAACGATGATGCGGCTCATGCCTGCGGCTTGGTGCAGATGGCGGCGATGTTGTCACTGAACCAGCGGCCCTTGAGGAAAGGCAGCACGGCCTGCCATTTCACGTTCGGTGCCTTCGGAATGCCACCGATGTCGGAGAACTCAAACGCCACCGGCCCAAACCCGGCTTCCTTGGCGATACGCTCGAAGTCTTTGCGGACGAGCGCCGTGATGTGTGCTGGATAGCAGTTGTCCGAAAAATAGGCAAAGTGTCCCGCCAGCAGCAGCGCGGACAGGGAGCGGATACTTTCCTGGTTCGGGGTGGTCACGATGAGCAGCCCGCCGGGCTTCAGAAGACGGAAAAGATCACGATACATGGCCCGCGGGTTCTCGAGGTGCTCGATCACCTCGGAGGAGACGATCACATCAAAAGAGGCATCAGGAGATGGAAGCGAATTGTTCAGATCCCCCTGAATCCATCCGATCTCCGGCTTCAGTTCCGCAGGACGCGGCAGGATGTCCGCCGCCCACATCTCCGCCTCGGGAAACGCCGTATGCAGGATGCCGGGCAGCGTTCCGATGCCGGAGCCATAGTCGAGCACCTTGCCACGAAGCCCGCGTTCCCGGCAGATGCGCAGCACGAGGTTATAAACGGGCTCAGCACTGGTCCCACGGGTGACCTCGGCGGCTTTCATGCGGTAATCTTCAAGAGCTTTATCCATGGGTATGAGTTAGTTGAGCAGTGAGCGATAAAGGCCCCGGATGTTCCGGCGGTAGGTTTCGGGGCCAAATTGGGAGGCAAAGCTCTCCGCCACAGCGGCATGTTCGGCCACCAGCGCCCGGTTTTCGGCATATTTCAGGATGCGGGCGGCCAGCGCATCGGGGTTCATCGGCGGCACCCGCCAGGAGGGATCAGGCACAGGCGCACCGCAGTTTTCGGTCACGATGGCAGGCAGGCCGCAGGCCATTGCCTCCAGCGAGACAAATCCAAACGAGTCCGCCACCGAAGGAAGCACAAAGACATCATGCCGGGCATAGGTCTGGCGCAGTTCGGCCTTCGTCTGCGGGCCGAGAATCTCAATCGAATCTCCTGCCTCACGCAGCAGCGGCTCGCACTCCGGGTTGCGCGGGCCGAGCAAGGTCAGCTTCACGGCTTTGCCGCACTGTTTGAGCGCCTCAAACAAAAACGGGATGCCTTTCCGCAGGTTGATCGAGCCGACAAATAGCAGGCGCAGCGGCTTGGAGGCATCGGTGAGCCGCACCGGCTCATCGCGATGCCAAAGCGCCGGGTCCACCCACAGTGGGCATTGAAACAGCCTCTCCTCAGGAAAGCCGCCGCGCAGAAAACTCCGGCGATGCACGTCAGAGTAAATGAGGAGCTTTTCCGCCAGCTCATACTCCCGGTTTTTGCGCTCGGCCATGGCAGGCAGGTCGGGAGAAAACTTCACCGTCATGCCCGCCCGTTCGCCCGCTTCCTTGAGCACCTCTTCGAGAAAGATCGGGTGAAGCTGCGGGCAATCATGCACGCGGATCACGCCGAGTCGTTTGGCGGTTTCGAGCAAATGCAGGTCGCAGGTCTCGCCACCCACCGCCACCCTTGGCGGGTTCTTTTCCAGCCTGCGTGCGGCCCAGCGGTCAAACGCATCGTTCACGGTGAGCCAGTCATTCGCACGTTTCGGGTTAAACTTGTCCCGCAGGCCCTTCATCAACAAGGGCCAGGGGTTTTCCACTGCCTTCTCCGGAGGAAAACCTTCCACCTTGCGGCTCGCCAGCGCCTTCTGGCCGATCACACGACCCAGGTGATGCCCCCACTTGCCCGGCGCGTTGTAGATCGAGCAGTAGAACGCCTGCAAAACTCCCTCCTCATGCGCCGCCAGCGCGAGCTGATAGGCCTGATGCACCCCGCTGTAAGCCACACACAGGCTGTTTTGTTCACGCAATATCACACTTTAGTCCTTCTTCGCGGCCACCAAACTTTAGAATGAAACTTGCTGGGCTTCTGAGCACCAGAAGGGAATAAACAATAAACGATAGACGATAAACACCCGCGCCAGCCTATTGTTTATTGTCTATCGTCTATTCCCCGGAGTTAATTCATGCCCCCTCCCGCCAGCCCGGCATTCGGCCCGCTCTTTGGCAGACAGAGGAGCCAGATTTGATCCGGGCGCACTTCTTTGGAAGCCAGCTCGCGTTCACGGTCGGAGGCCAGGAAGCTCAGATCCACATCCGGCCTGCGGCGGCTGCCGTCCATGCCGACGACTTTCACCACATGCGTCTTCTCGAAGGCCTTTTGCAATCGTTCGCAAACGCCCGGCACGGAGCAGTCATGGGTCTCCACGATCAAAGTCGCCGTGGTCAGTTTGGCGATGACTTCATCGCTGAACAGCACGCCCTCAAAGCCCTCGCAATCGCTGATGATGAAGGCCCCCTCGCGGGTGTTTTGCGCCAGCCAGCCGGGCGTGCAGAAGCCTTCCACCTTCACGTTGGGCGTCTGATTGGCCCCGGCCATCTCCCGCACCGCCTTGCGTGCCCACCAGTCGGTGTCAAAAGCCACCACCTCGGCCTGCGGATACTTCCGGGCCAGCCCCACGGCGTAGAAGCCAAACTTCGCCCCGATGTCGATGAGCTGGCTGTAGCTGCCGCGGCAGACCGTGGCCCAGGCGGCATCGAGTTCGCTCTCATACACCCCGAGGAGATAAGGCCCGATCTGCTCCGCATGAGTCATCGGCGTGAGGACCACGTCTTTGAATGGCCCGGCCAGGACGGCGGTGCCAAATTTCTGAATGAGCTTTTCATGCACTGGACCGCAGCCCCACTCCCGGACCACCCAATGGAAATGCGCCCGCGCCTTGGCGGAAAGCAGTGCCGTGGTCCACTCGGGAGCCACGCTTTCGAGAACACGTTTGATGAGCTTTTTCATAGTTGGATCGAAATCCGCCGAGCTATCGGCGCAGTCCCGGAAGCTGCTGGATGGCTTCGCGAAGTCCGGCGAGCACTTCGTCGAAACCCCACTTCGAGATGAGTTCCAGGCTCTTGCGCCCAGCCTGCTCACGGGCGGCCTCATGGCCGCACCAGTGATCGAGCTTCCGGGCTAGGGCAGCCACATCCCCTGCCGGGAAGAGGCTACCGTTCTCCCCTTCCCTGACGAGGTCCGGGCCGCTGCCCACCTGATCGCTCACGATCACGGTCCGGCCGGCGTTCATGACCTCGTTCACCACCAGCCCCCATGGCTCGAAGCCGGAGGGCAGCACAAACACATCGCAGAGATCATAGAGCGCCGGCAGTTCGGACTGGTTGCGAAAGCCCAGGAACTTCACCCGACCCGGTGCGGCCTCGGCAGCGAGTTTTTCTAACGCAGGCCGAAGCTCGCCATCGCCCACCATGAGCAGGACGGGAGCCGTAGGCGCGTTCGCCAGAACGCGGGTTCCGGAATCCCGCACTTTGGCAAGTGCGCCTACATCGCCGGTCATGCCGCCGACGGCGCGGATCAAGATTTCGGGCGATTTCACGGCGATCAGCTTGGCGCAAAACAGGATCACGGGACGGCCCGCCTCGATGCCGAGTTCCGCACGCAGCTTCTCGCGATTCGGCGCGGCCTCCTGGCAGCGCTTTTGGAAGAAGGCATTGTCCACCACATAGGGAGCTTTGAAGATGCGTTTCTCGTCCACGCCATAAGCGCGATACAGCTCGGCATTGAGTTTCCCGACCGCAAGGAAGGCGGACACCTCGCGAAACTTCCGGCGGAAGATGAGCTTGTGAGCCAAGCGCCTTAGCTTCCCGCCGCGCACGCACCCCAGGAAGGTCTCGCCACGCAGCAAGATGGGAATCTTGCGGCAGCGGGCCTGTCGCCAGGCTGCCTGGGTGAAGGGATGCGCCCAGCCATGCACCCACACCGCGTCAAACTTCTGCTTCTCCAGCACCGCGGCGATCTGCCCTTCGAAGCGCGCCAACTGCTCTTTGGGCGTGCCTTTCGGATCCTCGGCATTCAGCACCGTGCTCGGGTAGCCTTCCAGCAGCGGCACATCCCAGGCGAGTTGCTTACCGAAGCCCTTGTCAAAGTAGGCGCGGGCCGTGGCATCGTTCCCATAGATGACATGCACGTCCACACCTCCCGCCCGCAGATGCCGGATCAGCGGCGACTGGTATTGAATGGGATGCGTGAGGAAGTAAGCGATCCGCATCAGTTTAATCCACCACAGAATAACACCGCAGAGATTGGAACGCCGCAGAGCACAGGAACCCAAGATGGGTTGATTATGGGACTGGGAGAAACTCCCAGCAGATGAGGTAAGAAAATTGGTTGGTATGAAAATTTTCTTCCCACAAATGTTCTTACCTTACTCTGTGTTTGGCGGCAAAGTTAGCCAGGAGGAGAGAAACCCCTGATCAAGGACCGTATCAGCCAAGCAACTGCTTCGCGGTGATCTGAAGTCCGGGCACGGACTGGCAGGTGACGCTGTCCTCAGCGCCCAGCATCTGGCTGTTTTGATAGCCCTCCACGGAAGCACCTGTGAAAACATGGAGGCATCCCGCTTTCACATCCACCACCCAGTATTCAGGGATGCCCGCTTTGGCGTAAAGGAGGGCTTTCACTTTCATGTCGAACTCCACGCTGGTATCCGCCACTTCGATGATGAGAAGCACGTCCTCCGGCAGCGGATGCGCTTTCCGATAGCCATCCTCGCGCTCCTTGACCACGGCCGCATCCGGTTGAGGCTCAGAGTGGTCGGGAATCGTGACAGGCTCGTTCATACGCAGCCAAACCCCGGCAGGCAGCTTGAATGGAACCGTGTTGGTGATCCGCGTGGTGTGGTAAGAATGCTCGGGACCGATGGGTGGCATGATGGTGAGTTCTCCTTCGATCAGTTCGATGCGGTCTGTCCGCGTGAAATGGCCGGAGGATACCAACTGATGGTAATCCCGCACAGTGAAGGCATAGCGCCCACGGGTTTCAGCGGGAGAAAGAGTCAAACTCGGTTTCACAGCAGCGATCATGGCCAAAAGTGGTGTTCGAAATGAATTTTGGCAACCTCAAGCTCCCACCAGCAGCTTCGCGAAAGCCGCGGCGGTGTTCTCGCGGTTGTGGGGGCGATACCATTGCTGCCCGGCGGCGGAGATGGCATCGAGATCCGGCGTCGTGGAGCCTAGGTCGTTCACGGCGAGCAGATGCACCCCACGCTCCAGGCCTTCCGAGAGCGGCAGATGACCATCGACCAGCAGAGGGACCACACCATGGGCCATGAAGGCGGCAAGAAGTCCGGATTTCCCGAGATACTCGGGGTGGTAGGCCACGAGTCCCCACCGAGCTGTGCGAAGAATGGTTGAGACTTCCTCAGCGCCGAGATAGCCCGTGCGGGTCACTGGAATGCCACCAAACACCTCTGACGGAATCTCCGCCGAGCGGCCGAGAATGGTGACGCCTGCCGGTTTGAGCGCCTCAATCACGCGACGCAGCCCGCCAAAACCAACATCCCAAAGCTCGGCCTGATACCCGAAGAACACGAGGTGCGCCTCTCGTTGCGAGGGTGCCGATGCATCGGGAGCCTCACCAAGGTTTGAAAAGACGGGAGAAGCATGAATCGTCCCGCGATGGGCTGAAACCCGGTTTTCCAGCCAGCGGGCGGAACCTGCCCGGTTGGTGATCACCTGATCGGAATGCCTGGCAAGGCTCAAAGCCACCCAGCGCTGCAGCGGGGAAAGCCAGAACGCACTGCTCGTCGGCGGACCGTAGGCGAAGAGTTCGTGAAACATCGTAACCAGCCGGATTTCCGGCCGCTCACGACGCATGCGGCGGATTTGCATCGCCAGCCCCACCGGCGCACCACGCTTGGCATAGCCATAGCCGGAGTATTGCAGCATCAGCACCTTCGTTCCCTCCGGTGGCGAGCCGGTCCAGCGCTGGCTGCGCGGCATGGCAGGCGCTTTTTCCGGCTCCCACTGAGGGCTGGCCACCAAAACGCCGCCCTCGATCCCCTGACGCTCGCGGAGCTGGCTTAGCAAGCACTGGGTGTACTCACCGATGCCGCAAGGCTGCGGCGCAAACCGGGAGGTCAGCACCCACAACGAGATCCCCGGTGACGCTCCCATCATCTTCAAAAGGCCAGCGTGACAACAGATCAACGAGCTTTCTCCGACGGGAACACGATAAAGTTATCCCCGTTGTGCGCGGAACTGAGATCCGGCTCTTTCTCGAACACATAGCCGCGTGCCTTCAGCCAGGCGATGGCGGCCTGGGACGACTTGTTGTACTCCTGCGACAGCTCAATGTAGAACACCGGGCGGAAGCGCTCGACGACCTTTTCCGCACCGGCGAGCACCTGATCCTCAAAGCCCTCGGTATCGATCTTCAGGAAATCGAGCTTTTGAAGCCGGTCGAGCAGCACCTTGTCGAGCGAATCGATCTTGATCTGCACCTCCCGGACGCTGCCGTGCAGTTCCACGCCATCGCGTTTGATCGTGGCATTGCCGGAGGATACGGGAACCATCAGCGTCTCCGTGCGGGCCTCCGTGCCGCAGCCGAGATTCAGACACTCCACCCGATCTTTGAGGCCGTTTTTCTCGATCACCTCCACCAGGCGCGGATAGATAATCGGCGAGGGTTCAAAGGCGACAATTCGTCCTTCCGGCCCGATGAGGTTGGAAAACACCAGAGCGGTGAAGCCGGTGTTCGCGCCCACATCCACCACGCTGCCACCTTTAGGCAGCCACTTCTTCACGATCTCGGTCTCTGCCGCCAGCCACTGAGCCCCATGCATCTGATAGTAAATCTCCTGCTGGTCGCCATCGCCGTGATACGGCAGCCAAGCCCAGTCATGCCGGGACCAGACCGTTCCGCCCGCAGCGCGGTAACGAGCATCAAGCGAGAGTTTCGTGCGCTTGATGCGAAGACGGTTCAGAGCGCCGCGCAAGGTCTGGCGTGGATGCAGGAGGCGTCGGAGGAGGGTGTTCATGCGTGTGGTTGTCCAAAGGATCTCAGTCCAAGAGTCGGCGATAGGCGCGGGCAAGATTTTCTGCGGAAAGACGCCAGGTGTGAGTGAGAGCCTTGCGCCGGGCCTCCTGACCAAAGGCCCAGGCGGTTTCCGGACTCTTCTC
>CALMTT010000099.1 GCA_937872615.1 uncultured Verrucomicrobiaceae bacterium
CCCGCCTCATCGACCACACCCTGCTCAAGGCCGACGCCACCGCCGAGGACGTCCGCAAGCTCTGCGAGGAGGCCCGCACCTACCACTTCGCCTCGGTGTGCGTGAACTCGGCCTACGTGCCGCGGGCGAAGGCTCTGCTCGCCGGCAGCGACGTCATGGTGTGCGCGGTGGTCGGCTTCCCGCTGGGCGCCATGGCCCCCGCCGCCAAGGCCTACGAGGCGCGCGAGGCGGTGCGCGCCGGCGCCGACGAGATCGACATGGTCATCAACATCGGCGCGGTCAAGGCCGGCGACGACCGGCTGGTGGCGCGCGACATCCGCACCGTCGCGCGTGCCGTGCACGCGGCTGGCAAGATCCTCAAGGTCATCCTCGAGACCGCGCTGCTCACCGATGACGAGAAGCGCCGCGCCAGCCTGATCGTCAAGCGGGCCGGCGCCGACTTCGTCAAGACCTCGACGGGCTTTTCGACCGGCGGCGGTGGTTTGGGCTCCACGTCCCGACGCTTCTGCAGATTCTTCGGAGCACGCTTCCAGTCCGGATCGAGTTCCCACGGCGAAACTGGCCGCCCGGCGGCCCTTTCGGGTGGAAGCTCATCATCGTTCATGCGCCCAGTATGAACCCACGCCAGCCGCATGGTCAATCCGCCATGCGCCCGGTTCCTCCTCCGAATCGTTGCAGCCCTCCGAAACCACTGCTAGCTCACGGAAGCCATGCCAACCCCCGCTTTCCACTACCAAGAACTCCTCGAACTCGGCGCCGACGACACCGAATACCGCCTGCTGACCAAGGAACACGTTCGCGTCGAAAAGATCGGCGACAAAGAGCTGCTCGCCGTCGATCCCGAGGCGCTCACGCTGTTGGCGAACCAGGCCTTCCACGACATCAATTTCTTCCTCCGCCCGAAGCACCTCAAGCAGGTCGCCGCCATCCTCGATGACCCCGAGGCGAGCGAGAACGACCGCATGGTCGCCCTCACGATGCTGAAAAACGCCGACGTGGCCTCCGCGGGTTTGCTGCCCTTCTGCCAGGACACCGGCACCGCCATCATCATGGGCAAAAAAGGCCAGCAGGTCTGGACCGGCGGCGGTGACGAGGCCGCGCTCTCGAAGGGCGTCTATCTCGCCTACACGGAGAACAACCTGCGCTACTCGCAAAACGCCGCGCTGAACATGTTCGACGAAAAGAACACCGGCACCAACCTGCCCGCGCAGCTCGATTTGTATGCCACCGATGGCGACGCGTATAAATTCCTCTTCATCGCCAAAGGTGGCGGCTCGGCGAACAAAGCCTTCCTTTATCAAGAGACCCGCGCCGTGCTCAATCCGAAGAGCATCGTGAAGTTCCTCAGCGATAAAATGACCTCACTCGGCACCGCCGCGTGCCCGCCTTACCATCTGACCTTCGTCATCGGCGGCACCTCGGCCGAATCGACGATGAAACACGTCAAACTCGCCTCCACGAAGTATTACGACGGCCTCCCCACCACCGGCAACGAGCACGGCCGCGCCTTCCGCGATGTCGAACTCGAAGCGCAAATGCTCCAGGCCGCCCGCGAGTGCGGCATCGGTGCCCAGTTTGGCGGCAAATACTTCGCTTTGGATGTCCGCGTCATCCGCCTGCCGCGTCACGGCGCGTCCTTGCCCATCGGCATCGGCGTTTCCTGCTCCGCCGACCGCCAGGCGAAGGGCAAGATCACGCGTGACGGTGTCTTCATCGAGAAGCTCGAAACCAACCCGCTGCAATACATCCCCGAGGAGCTGCGCCACCGCAAAGACACCAACGCCGTGCGCATCGACACGAACCGCCCCATGGCCGAGATCCGCGCCGAGCTCAGCAAATATCCCACCACCACACGCCTCCTCATCAACGGCCCCATCATCGTCGCCCGCGACATCGCGCACGCAAAGCTCAAGGAGATGCTCGATGCCGGCAAGCCGCTGCCCGATTACTTCAAGAACCACCCGGTCTATTACGCCGGCCCCGCCAAAACGCCCGCCGGCATGCCCAGCGGCAGCTTCGGCCCCACCACGGCGGGCCGCATGGACAGCTACGTCGATCTCTTCCAAAGCCACGGCGGCAGCATGATCATGATCGCCAAAGGCAATCGCGGCCAGCAAGTCACCGACGCCTGCAAAAAGCACGGCGGCTTCTACCTCGGCAGCATCGGCGGCCCTGCCGCTATCCTGGCCAAAGAAAACATCAAGAAAGTCGAAGTCGTCGAGTTCCCCGAACTCGGCATGGAAGCCATCTGGAAGATCGAGGTGGAGGACTTCCCGGCGTTTATCCTGATCGACGACAAGGGGAATGACTTCTTCCAGACGGTGGGTCCGGGGTGCTCGGTGAAGCATTGAAGACTTCAGTAGTCGTAAGCAGACAAAATGGAATCCACCTTCTCATCTTTGAAGAAAATGGAGAAGGTGGATGGTGTCTCAGACCTGTGTCTTGCTTCACGTGAACCGTAGGAGTTGATGTAAAAATAGTGGTCGGCTTTGCCCGCGCTATGGGGAGGCCCCAGCAGTTCCAGCACGGCGTTGCGAGACATTCCCTCCGTAATTTGTGAGCGAATCTGATGAGCCGACCATTCGATTGACTTTGGTCTT
>CALMTT010000100.1 GCA_937872615.1 uncultured Verrucomicrobiaceae bacterium
GTGCTCGCGGCGAGCATCTTCCACTTTGGCGAATACACCGTGGGCGATGTGAAGCGCTTCCTTGGCGAGCATGGTGTGCCGGTGCGGCTTTGAGTTGATCAGAGCACAAAAAACCCGCCGGGTGACCGGCGGGTTTTTTGTTTGGAACGGTTGAGGCGGTCTTGGGGTGGGAATTAGCTCGCGGAGGAGGCCACGGCGTCGGAACCACGCTCACCCGTGCGGATGCGGATGGCGTCGAGCACAGCGCTCACGAAAATTTTGCCGTCACCGATCTTGCCGGTGTTGGCGGCCTTCTGGATGGCGGAAACCACATCGTCACCGCGGCTGTCGTCCACGACGACCTCGATCTTCACTTTGGGGAGGAAGTCCACGGTGTACTCGCTGCCGCGGTAGATTTCCGTGTGACCCTTCTGGCGGCCAAATCCCTTGACCTCCACGACGGTCATGCCTTCGACGCCGACCTCAGCGAGGGCTTCTTTCACATCCTCCAATTTGAAGGGCTTGATGATTGCTTCGATTTTTTTCATGGTTTACGGCAATTAGATATGTGGTTTCAGGGATTGCAACGATGAGGGCCGACAGAAGGTGAAATTCCCGGCTGACCGGTGCGTCGATTTCACTAAGCGGGAAGCGTGCCAAGTTCCAATTGGATTTTTTGTGCGTAGGTTGTTCAGGAGGGGGGATTGGAGCCCGAGGCGGTCGGCGAATTCACTTTTTCTTCCCCTTTGCCTTCTTCTTCGCGCCGCCCTCGCCGGACTTCGTGTCGAGCGTGAAGGGCGGCAGCTCAAAGGGCACCGGGTTCTGGGTCACTCGAGGATCACCGACGGCCTTGAGCTTTGCCATGAGCTCGGCGGCCATTTCGGCCTTCTTCGCGGCATGCGCTGGCTCGGCGGCGATATTGATCGTGGCGTCCGGATCTTTGGAAAGGTCGTAGAGCTCCTCCTGCGGCCGTTTGGCGAAGGCGTAGTCGAAGAACCATTTGTACTGCGAGTCATTGCGGTTCTCGATGAGCCAGGCCTTCGCGGGTGAGCTGTCCATGTCCGGAAAGGCCTCGTAGGTGTTGTTTTCGAGGCTGTCCTGATCGGGCGTGAAGCTGTCGGTGAGGTTCTTGTAGTCGCCCATCGGCATGCGCTCGGGCTTGAAGTTGTGAATGTAGAGCCAGCCGTCCTTGCGCAGCGCCCGCTGCGGATACGGCAGGTTGCCTTCACGCGCGATGCTCACGTGGCGCTCGCGGCCGGTGATGACGTAATCGCGCTCGGGATCAATCCGGCCGCTTTTACCGCTCTGCATGATCGAGACGATGCTTTTGCCATTCACACCGGGCGGAATGGCCGCGCCGCCGATCTCCATGAAGGTCGGCGCGAGGTCCATCAGATTGACGAAGTCCTCGATGTAGCGCCCGCCGGCCTGCCCGGGCCAGCGGATCGCCAGGGCGACATTCACGCCGAAGTCGTAGAGGTTGCATTTGCCACCGGGGAAGCCCGGAGCGCCGTGATCGCCGCTGATGACGATGATCGTGTTGTCGAGTTCGCCCTCTTCTTCGAGTCGTTTCACGAGCACGCCCACCTGCGCGTCGAAAGCTTGGATCTCACCCAGGTAGCTGCCAAAGTCCTCGCGGAAGGCCGGCACGTCCGGCAGGTGTTTCGGCAGCTTGCCTTTCAATGCGTCCGGCTTGATGCCCCACTGCGCCTCACCGCTGCCTTTGACCCACTTGCGGTGCACATTCGTCGGGCCGTGCCAGAAGAGGAACGGCGCTCCCTTGGGCCTGGCTTTGAGGAAGGCGTCAAAATTCCCGCGCACCTCGTCATAGAGCTGCTGTTTCGCCGCCTCGACCTCCACGCCTTCCTTCATGAGCTTGTCCACGTTTTGAGAGAACTGGTTGAAGCGTCCGCCGGACTTCTGATACGCGTGCGCCTGACCGCCGAACGGCGCGTCCGCCGGTTCGCCCGGGCTCCACACCTTGAAAGCCTTGCCGATGTGGTAGCCCTTGTCCTTCAACGTGAGCGCAAAGCTCGGAATCGCCGGGTCCCATACCGCGCCATTCAGGATGGCGGCGCGACCGCAGTTGAAGAAGTAGCGGCCGGAATTCAAGGCGCTGCGGCACGGCGTGCACGACGGCGCATTCACATACGCGCGACTGAAAAGCGCTCCCTCGCGGGCGATGCGGTCAATGTTTGGCGTTTTGACCACCTGGTTCGGCGAGGGGAACTTTTCATGCTTCGCATACTCGCTCGCGTAGCGGCCCCAATCGTCCGCGAAGCAAAAAAGGATGTTCAACGGCTTGTCCGCTGCGACGGCGGAGGCTGCAAAGGCGAGAAGGCAAATCAGGGAACGCATGATCGGGCTTCAACGTCCGCGTGAAGGCCAAACCTTCGATCAAATCGCCTGCACAAAAAATCTGTAACCGCCCCGGCCGGCCCGTCATTCGGCCTGATGAGCGACACATGCCGCTCCACAAACAAAACCCCAACACTCCACCCATCCAAACCACCATGAAACGCATCCTCACCATCCTCGTCATCGCCACCAGTTTCACCGGCAGCGGCATGGCTGCCACCTCGTCCTCGGACACGCTGCTGCCTGAGAAGCACGGCAGCGCCGTGCGCGAGATCGTCCGCACGGCCGTGCGGCACTTTCTGAACTTCCGCAAGGAATCGCCTCTCAGCGCGGAGCAACGCGCCAGCGTGGCAAAAATCCTCGAATCGCATCGCGATGAAATCCGCGCGCAGATGACCAAGGGCCGCGACGCCCGTCGCGCGATGGCCGAGGCCGCCAAAAAGGACGCGAACAGCGCCGCCACCCGCTCCGCCGCGGAAAAGCTCGGCGATGTCACCTGCGATCGAGCGCTGCTCATCGCGAAGATCGGCGCGGAAGTGCGTCCCTTGCTCACGCCTGAGCAGCAAAAGCACATCGAAACCGCTCGCGGCGAACTCGAATCGCTCGTCGATGCCGCGCTGAACCAGATTGGCGGCTGAAGCATGCTCCACCGACGGCAACGAGGCGGCTGAAAGGCTGCCTCGTTGCCACGTTCCCGCTTTCGTGCCTAATACCATGCGCCCATGCCTGCCACGTCCCACGTTGAACCTCAGCCGGATGACGATCTCGTCCACGTCCGGCGGGCGCAGGCAGGTGATCTCGATGCTTTCGATGAACTCGTCCGCCGCCATCAGTCCGTCATCACCGCGATGCTGCATCGCTTCGCAGGCAACCGCGCCGATCTGGAGGACATGGTGCAGGAAACTTTCGTCCGCGCCTGGCGCTCGCTCGGTGCCTGGCGGCCGGACAAGCCCTTCCTGCACTGGCTCAAACGCATCGCGGCCAACATGGGCCTCGAATTCTGCCGCAAGCACCAGCGCACGCCCTTTGCACGGCTCGCCGAGCGCGATGACGAGCATGATCCGCTCGAAAATCTGGCACACACACCCGCGCAGCGCGATCTCGGCGAGGCGCAGTTCCTTCTCTCCCATCTCCCGGCAGACGATCGTGCGCTGCTCACCCTGCTGCATCTGGAAGAGATGCCGCTCGCGGAGATCGCCGCGCATTTCGGCTGGAGCCGCGTGAAGGCCAAAGTAAAAGCCTTCCGCGCCCGCCAGCGTCTCAAATCCATCCTCACGCAACATGGCTACTCCCTCACCTAATCCCCAACAATCGTGGCAGCGCCTCACCGTGTCCGCCCGCGATGCCGCCGCGCCTGTGGACCTCGATGTGCGCGTGGCGGTGCGTGCGCAAATCAGCGCGATGAAGCCATCTGCGGCCGAAACGGGCCTCTTGGATGATGTGCTCGCCCTTTTCGGCCAGCGCTGGCTTCAGGCCGGATTCGCTGTTTTGGCCGCGGGAGCCTTTTTCGCGTGCCGCGACGGTTTCAACGTCGTGAACGAGCTCGCTTTTATCTGGCAACTGCAAGGTCCGGTCATCCAAGGCATCTGATTTCATCATGAACGACTCATCTTCATCTCCCAAAAGCTCGCGCTGGAAAGCCGTGCTGCTGCTCGGGCTCGTCTTCGTGCTCGGAGCCGCGTGCGGCATCGGCGGCGGACTGTTTGTGCTGCGTCGCATGGTGCATCGTGCCATCGCCGAACCGCAAAGCGAGCACACACCGGTCGATCTGGTCATCGCGGCCCTCGAACGCGACGTTTCCTCCGAACTCCACCTCGATGATGCACAGCGGAAACAACTTCACGAAAGCCTCCAAATCGCCGCGCAGGACTTCAAAGGCCTGCGCATCGAAATCTGGCAAAAAGCCCGCGAAAAGACCCGTCAATCCCTCGACCGCATCGCCAGCCAGCTTCCGCCTGACAAAGCCGCGAAGCTCCGCGAGCACGCCACGAACCGTTTGAAGCCCTGGGGCCTGTTGGAGTGATCCACGCAAGAATCGCACGAATAAGGCTATCGACTCGAATCTGCCTTGGGGCATGATCAAGCATGCTCCACGCCCTGCTCGATGCCACCCAGGTCCTCGGCACCGTCCTAATCGACGGTGTCACCCACGAAGTCTGCGCCGAGGCCATCGCGAATCATGATCGACGTTCCAATCAGCTTACGGTGAACCTCCGCGCCTTCCTGCGGAGCGAGCAGCAGGATCACATTGGCGAACAAAGCACACCTGCGTGGCTTCCCGCATCGCAAAACGTCACCGAGCACGTCGAAGCCGAAGAAGCTCACGCGATGGCGAGCGATGTCTTCGCGAGCTGGAAGCGCAAAGTGGCGGCGGCGATGCCGGTCAGCCACGGATGAGCCACACGGCGGCGAAGGCGGTCATCCAGAAGAGGACGTTTTCGAAGAGCTTTTGCGGCAGCTTCTTCAAGATCCACCAGCCGAGGAAGACGCCGAGCACCACGCCGGGCATGAGCGTGAGATTCGTCATGAGTGACTTCGCGTTGATGATACCCAAATCGGTGCTGAAAGGCACCTTGAAGAGGTTCACAAACAGAAAGTAGCGGCTGAAGACGCCGAGGTGGTCCTTCTTCTCCAGATGCTGTGCGAGGAGGTAAACGGTCATCACCGGTCCAGCGGCGTTCGCCAGCATGGTGACGACGCCAGCGGTGAAGCCCATCGTCCAGGTAAAGCCCTTGTGCTCGGTGAGGGCGATGAAGTCCTGGCGGCGCTTGTTGAGCAGCCAGTTGAAGGCGAGCAGCACGATGATGATCCAGCCAATGACGACGCGAGCCATGGCGTTGTCGAATTTGCCGAGCAGCACCCAGCCAACGACCACGCCCGCGATGGCGGGCGGGAGGATGGGCACGATGCGACGCCAGGAGCCGCCCTTGCGGTTGATGAAGTAGCCCATGAAGTCCGCCGCGATGAGCATCGGCAGGATCACGCCGACGGATTCCTTCGCTCCAAAAATCCTCGCCATGAGCACCACGTTGAGCGTGGAGGTGCCGGAGAGGCCTGCCTTGGACATGCCGATGCACATCGCCCCCAGTGTGGCGAGCACGAGCATCCAGGTCTCGCCGGGCAGGAGGGTGTTTTCGGTGATCCAATTCATGGCCGCTGGTCATAGCGCATGCCCCGGAGGCTTCAAACGATTCGCCAGTGACAGCCCACGATGCTCACGCTAGCCTCGACGGATGAACGACGACCATGACCTCGACTTGCTCACGCTGTCGCAGTTGAAGCAGATCGCCTCCACGCAGGCGCAGCCGTATCGCGTGCATGCTCAGGTGGAGCAGAAGTCGGAGAAAACGACCAGTGGTGGTGCGCCGTATGTGGAGCTGAAGCTCGTGGACGCGGCTGATTCGATGGTCTGGCGTGTGTTTGATAACAATCCGGTGTTTCTCGATGCTGGTCAGCTCACGCGGGGTGCCTTCATCGAGCTGGCGGCGCAGTGGATTGATACGGGAAAGTATGGTCTGGAGCCGAAACAGCCTCGTTTGCGGCTTTTGAGTGATGAGGAAAAGCAGGCGCTGCTCAATGGCGATCCGGATCTGGCCTCACGGCAAGCAGCGGACTTTGATGCCATTTGGGGCTTCGCCGCTGAAATCCGCGATCCGAGGCTGAAAGTGCTCTGTGCGATGTTTTTGGAAAAACACGGCGAGAGGTTCAAACGCACCGCGGCGGCACGTCGGAACCATCATGCGCGTCGCGGCGGCCTGGTGGAGCACGTGGCGCAGATGATGCGCTGCGCGGCGGCGGTGTGCGGTGTGTATCCGATGCTGAACCGCGATCTCATGATCGCGGGCGTGCTGTTTCACGATTGCGGCAAGCTTTGGGAGAATGTGCATGCGGAGAACAGCTTCGCGCAGCCTTACAACCTCACCGCGGAGATGCTCGGCCATATTCCGCTGGGGCTGGAGGTGGTGAACAAGCTGTGGCGTGAGCTGATGGAGCGTCCGGAGGCGGCGGAGTGGCTGCATGTGGAG
>CALMTT010000101.1 GCA_937872615.1 uncultured Verrucomicrobiaceae bacterium
CGGCGATCCCGACACGCTCTGGCACTCGAAGTTCAGCGGCGGCACCGCGCCACCGCCGCACGAGCTTGTCATTGATCTCGGCTCACCGCGTCGCATTCGTGGATTCGTCTATCTCGGACGCCAGGACGGCGGCTGGAACGGCGCGGCAAAGGACATCGAATTCGCCATCAGCAACAGCGCCGACGCCTTCGGTGCCCCCACTGTCAAATCGACGCTCAAAAAGATCAAAACACCGCAAACGATCAACTGCTCCCCCACCACCGGCCGCTACGTCCTCCTCCGCATCCTTTCCGAGCACCGCGAGACCAACGAACTCGGCAGCGCCGCGGAAATCGGCGTGCTGGGGCAATGAAACGCACGCCTACCATGAAGCACCTCGTCCTCCTCCTTTCGTCATTCCTCATTGCTTCGCTTCGCTCACTCCTGCGGAGCAGCACACGCTTCGCGGTGCTGGCTGTCTCGCTTTGCTCGGGTCTGGTTTCGTCATTGGCCGCGCAGCGGCCGAACGTCCTCTTCATCATCTCCGACGATCTCACCTCCACCGCGCTCGGTTGCTATGGCAACAAGGTCTGCCAAACACCGAACATCGACCGGCTGGCCGCGCGGGGCATGCGCTTCACGCGGGCGCATTGCCAGGGCACCTACTGCGGGCCGTCGCGGGCGTCGTTCATGTCCGGCTACTACCCGCATGCGACCGGTGTGCAGGGCTACAACAGCCCGCGGGCCATGATCGGCGACCGTGCGACGTGGGCGCAGCATTTCAAAAACGCGGGCTACTACTCCGCCCGCGTCAGCAAGATCTTCCACATGGGCGTGCCCGGCGGCATCGAGGACGGCACCGATGGCGCAGACGATCCCGCCTCGTGGACGGAACGCTTCAACAGCCAGGGCCCCGAGTGGAAGGCACCCGGCATCGGTGAGACGCTCGAACGCAATCCCGACGGCAAAAAGCCCGTCATGGGCGGCAACACCTTCGTCATCGTCGCCGCCGATGGCGATGACATGGTGCACTCCGATGGCAAAACGGCCGCGAAGGCCTGCGAGCTCATCGAAAAGCACGCACAGGAGCCGTTTTTCATCGCCGTGGGCTTTGTGCGGCCGCACGTGCCCTTCGTAGCGCCGAAGAAGTATTTCGACCTGTATCCGTGGGAGCAGATGACGCTGCCGGAGAAGGTCGCTGGCGATTGGGATGACATCCCGAAGCCCGGCATCAACTACAAGACCAGCGTGAACATGCAGATGGACCTCACGCGGCAGAAAAAGGCGCTCGCCGGCTACTACGCCGCGGTGAGCTTCATGGACGCGCAGGTCGGCAAGGTGCTCGAAGCGCTCGACAAATCAGGTCAGGCTGGAAACACCATCGTCATCTTTACCAGCGACCACGGCTACCACCTCGGCGAGCACGATTTCTGGGCCAAAGTGAGCCTGCATGACGAATCCGCCCGCGTGCCGCTCATTGTAAGCACGCCCGGCAAAAAGCCCGGCGTGAGCACTTCGCTCGTCGAACTGCTCGATCTCTATCCCACGACCGCCAAGCTCTGCGGCCTCGACGTGCCCGCCCGCCTGCAAGGCAAGGACATCAGCCCCATCCTCGACGATCCGCAGGCAAAAGTGCACGACACCGTCTTCAGCGTCGCCGGATCAAGCAAGGGCCTCATGCTGCGTGATGACCGCTGGGTCTTCATCCAATACGGCGAGGACGCCAAAGGCGGCATCGAGCTCTTCGACATGCAAAACGATCCGAAACAGCTCACCAACCTCGCCTCGTCACTCGACCACGTTTCACGTGTCGAAAAATGGAAGGCCAAACTCACCGCCAAACTCGCGGCCGTGCGGGCAAATGACCTCAACCCCTGATATCCCACCTGATGAAAGCCTTTCTCACATTCCTCTGCTTTGCTTCGGTCGCATCTGCCGGACCGACGATCGTTTATGTCTCCGAGAGCCATGAGAAGCGCATCGCAGTGTGGTCGCTCGATGAAAAGACGGGTGAATTGACCCGCCAAAGCGAAACAGCACTCCCGGGAGCACCGGGGAGTCTCGCGTTGAGCCCGGATCACCGTTATCTGTATGCCTCGGTGCGCTCCGCGAAGCAATTCGCCACGCTCGATGTCGATGCGAAGACCGGAGCGCTGTCGAACGCGACCTTCGCGGATGCCGGCTTTAATGCCGCGTATGTCTTTGCTGACAAAACAGGCCGCTGGCTGCTCGCCGCGTCCTACAGCGAAGGCGTGGTCGGTTTGTCCTCGATCCAAAACGGTCGCGTGACCGGTCTGCCGGTCGTGACGCTCGAAACTGGCAAGAAGGCGCACTGCATCCAGACCGATCCGTCGAACCGCTTCGCCTTCGTGCCGCATGTGGGCGAATTGAACAAGGTCGAGCAGCTCCGCTTCGATGCGCAGGCCGGCACGCTCACGCGCAACACGCCGCCGCATCTGCCCGGCGGCGCGGGCGAGGGGCCGCGGCACATGCAGTTCCATCCGAACGGCAAGTGGGCCTACTTCGTCAACGAACAGGGCAAAAGCGTGACCTTGTGCGACTACGACGCGGACAAAGGCACGCTCAAAGTCCGTCAAAGCGTGCCCACCGTGCCTGATGACTGGCGAGACAAAGGCTCCTGCGCCGACATCCACATCAGCGCCGATGGCCGCTTCGTTTATGCCTCCAATCGCGGCCACGACAGCCTTGCCGTTTTCTCCGTAAACGCGGAAAACGGCACCCTCACCGCGCTCGGCCAGACACCGACCGAGAAAACGCCCCGCTCCTTCTGCCTCGTCTCGGGCGATCAGTTCGTTGTGTCCGCCGGTGAAGGATCGCACAAGCTCATCGTCTTCCGCCGGGATGCCCAAAACGGCACTCTAACCCCGCTCAAAACCTATGACTGCGGTAAAGGCCCTGCCTGGGTGATGAGTTTGAAACTCAACTGATCCATCCACATGCCTCGACTGCTCTTTTTTGTCCTCTTCCTGCATTCTTCGCTGTTCGCAGCGCAGCCGAATTTCGTCTGGATCATCGCGGACGACATGTCGCCGGACATCGCGGCCTATGGCGCGAAGGGCGTGAAGACGCCGAATCTCGACCGCCTGGCCGCGGAGGGCCGTCGCTACACGCGGGCCTACTCCACGGCACCGGTTTGCAGTTCATCGCGCTCGGCTTTCATCCTCGGCTGCTATCAAACGACGACCGGCCTGCATCCGCATGACACGGAGAATCCGCAGCCGCTGCCCGCGCCTTACGCTCCACTGCCGACGCTGTTGCAAAAAGCCGGTTACTTCGTTACGAACGCGCCCGCACCCGACACGATCCGCTCCGGCAAAAAGATCACGAAGGGCAAAACGCACTACAACTTCGCCCACGACGCCAAAACGCTCTTCGACGGCGATGACTGGCGGAAGCGGAAGCCCGGGCAGCCGTTCTTCGCCCAGTTTCAGGTCAGCGAGCCGCATCGTCCGTTTCCGGTTCCCGACTTCGCTGACGACACCGCGGTAAAAACGATCGAGTTGCCCCGCAACTACCCGGATCACATTCTCATGCGATTGGACTGGTATGCCTACCAGCGCAGCGTGGAGGTCGTGGATCTCCGAGTGGGGAGCATTCTGCAACAACTCGAAAGTGAAGGCGTGCTCGAAGACACGATCGTGATGTTCTTCGCGGACCATGGACGTGCGATGCCTTGGGGAAAGCAGTGGTTGAGTGTCGAAGGCCTGAACGTGCCGCTGCTCATGCGTGGTCCGGGCATTGGCAAAAGCAGCGTCGAAAACCGACTCGTGAGCCTCATCGACCTCGCGCCTTCGATGCTGGCACTCGCAGGTCAAAACGCGCCAGCGTGGATGGAGGGGCGTGATGTGCTCGGCGCAGCTTTTCCTGAGCGTGACTGCCTTTTCGCGGCCCGCGACCGTTGTGGCGATGCGATGGATCGCATCCGTGCGGTCATCACGCAGGACGCATGGCTCGTGCGGAACTTCCAGCCGAAGCTTTCGCGTCTTAACTGGTCCAGCTACAAAGAGGAGCAGTATCCCGGCATGCCGCTGCTGCGTGTTTTGAATGCTGAAAACAAGCTCGACACCTTCCAGGCCTCTTGGCTCGCGCCGACGCGACCCGAAATCGAGTTTTACGATCTCAAAACCGACCCGCAAGGCATTCACAACATTGCTGCCGGCTCGGCGCAGAAAAAGCACGTCGAGGCTTTGCGAGCTCGTTTGGACGATTGGATCGCCACCTCGCGTGATCAAGGTGCTGCGGGTGATCCGGCCACGGAGCCACCGCTGGCCGAGATCCAAAATGACAAGCGTCAGACCTATCAGAAGGTCTGGCAGAAGCGCCTGCAAAAACCCGAACCCACCGACGCGGAACGCGTGAGCTGGTGGATGAAGGAATATCGAATCACACCATGAAAACACTGCTCCTCCTCCTTTGCGCTCTCACCCTCAACGTGGCGGCGCAAGCGCCCAAGCCCGTCCAATTGCCCGCCGGCATCCGGATGGAGAAAGACATCGCCTACATCGAGGGAGGTGATGAGGCGCAGAAGCTCGACCTCTATCTTCCCGATAAGCCCGCGGACAAACCGCTGCCGCTCATTGTGCACATTCATGGCGGCGGCTGGCGGGCGGGCAGCAAGTATCCCTGTCCCGTGGCCGGCCTGGTTCTCAAAGGCTATGCGGTGGCGAGCGTGGAGTATCGCTTCAGCCAGAAAGCGGTCTTTCCAGCGCAGATTCAAGATTGTCAGGCCGCCATCCGCTGGCTCCGTGCGCATGCGAAGCAATATCAATTCGATACGGAACACCTCGGGGTGATCGGCGGATCCGCGGGTGGGCATCTCTCGGCGCTCGTCGGCACTTCCGGTGGCAAGAAGGCCTTCCCGCCGATTGGTGGTCATGAAGATCAATCGGACCGCGTGCAGGCAGTGTGCGACATTTTTGGCCCCGCCGACTTCACCACGGTCGTGCAGCAGGCCGCGGAGGATAAGAACGTGAAGAACATCTTCGCCTTCAACACGCCCAGCGATCCGTATTCAGGCCTCATCGGCACCAAGCTGGATGACAAGGCCAAGGCGGAGGCGGTGAGCCCGGTGCATTACATCAGCAAGGACGCTCCGCCCTTTCTCATCCTGCATGGCACGCACGACATGCTCGTGCCGTATGCGCAGAGTGTGCAGCTCGAGGCTGCGTTGAAGGCTCAAGGTGTGCCTGTGTGGCTGCAAACACTGCCCGGCGCCAACCACGGCGGGCCGATGTTCGGCAAACCGGCGGTGCTGCAACTCACGCAGAACTTTTTCGACAAGCATCTCAAAGGCGCGGACGTGCCGATCGATCTCGTGCCAGAGGCTTCGCTGAAGTGACTCACTGCCTTCACCAACCATGGAAACAACGCTTTCACCTCTCGATTTCGCCCGCCGGGCCCGCCGCTTGTATGCCGACCGCGAGGCGGTGGTGGATGGCAGCCTTCGATTCACCTACCGCGAGTTTTTTGAGCGATGCGATCGCTGGTCTGCGGCACTGCAAAAGCTCGGCGTGCAGCCCGGTGATCGCGTAGCGACCATCGCGCCGAACACGCATGCGCATCTCGAGGCCTTTTACGCCGTGCCGCAGATCGGAGCGGTCATCGTGCCGATCAATTACCGCCTCACTGCGGCGGACTTCGCCTACATTTTGAAGCACAGCGGTGCTCGCGTGGTGTGCGTGCATGCTGACTACCTCGACGCGGTGGATTCGATTCGTGATCAGGTGCCGGGCGTGGAGCGCTTCATCGCGTTTTCAGGGCAAAAGGAAGGCTGGAGCAGCTACGAAGGCTTGCTGGCCGATTCAGCACCATCGTTCACGCCATCTGAAATCGTGGAGACGGAGATGATCGCGCTGAATTACACCAGCGGCACCACGGCCAATCCGAAGGGCGTGATGGTCACGCATCGCAACACGGCCATGAACATCATGGGGCACCTCATGCACACACGCATCACCGCGGCGGATCGTTACCTGTGGGTGCTGCCAATGTTTCATGCGAATGGCTGGTGCTTCGTATGGACCGTCACGGCCGTGGGCGGTCGCCACGTCTGCCTGCCGAAGGCGGACCCGCGTTTGATCTTTGAAACAATTCGAAACGAGGGCGCCACGCTGCTGTGTGCCGCACCCACGGTGCTCATCGGCATCGCGAATGCGCCCGCGGAGATCCGCCAGGAGGTGCCGCGTGGCGTGCGTGTCTTCACCGCCGGTGCTCCGCCTGCCGCGGCCACCATCGAGCGTGTGGAAGGCGAGCTCGGCTGGGAGATCACACATGTTTACGGCCTCACCGAGGTCTCGCCCATCGTCACCATCAGCGAGCCGCGCCCCGAGCACGCGGCGCTCTCGCCGCAGGCACGTGCCATCGTGAAGGCCCGCCAGGGCGTGGAATACCTCGGGAATGCGGAGGTGCGTGTCGTCGATGATGCCGGAAACGAGGTGGCGAAGGACGGCGCGACGATGGGTGAGATCATCATTCGCGGAAACGCGGTGATGAAAGGCTACTACAATGATCCAGACGCCACGGCGCGTGCCATTCGCGCGGGCTGGTTTCACAGCGGTGATGCCGCCGTGGTGCATCCCGATGGCTACATCGAGATCCGCGACCGCTGGAAGGACATCATCATCAGCGGTGGCGAGAACATTTCATCGGTCGAAGTCGAGGGCGTGCTGCTGCGTCATCCTGCCGTGCAGGAATCGGCGGTGGTGGGCATGCCGCATGAGAAGTGGGGCGAGTCTCCGCAGGCCTTCATCGTGCTGAAAAGTGGCTGCACGGCCACAGCGGAGGAGATGCGTCTGTTTTGTCGCGAGCATCTGGCGCACTTCAAAGTGCCGCACGGCTTCGAATTCATCACCGAGCTGCCGAAGACGGCCACGGGCAAAATTCAGAAGTATGTGCTGCGTGGCGGTCGTGCGAATATCACGCGGCAATAAAAAGGGCGGCCTCAGTAAGGCCGCCCTCGGAGAGTGATGGAAGAGTTGAATTACTTCACGATGCCGAGCAGCTCGACGTCGAAGATGAGCGTCGATCCCGGCGGGATGTCGTCGCCCTGCGCCTGGTCGCCGTAGGCGAGCGGGGCGGGGATGAAGAAGCGCCACTTCGAGCCGGTGGGCATGAGTTGGAGACCTTCGGTCCAGCCTTTGATCACGCCTTGCAGCGGGAAGGAGGTGGGCTCGCCACGCTCGACGGAGCTGTCGAAGACTTTGCCATCGATGAGCGTGCCGTGGTAGTGCACTTTCACGGTGTCGGTGACGGCTGGCTTCGGACCGGTGCCTTCGTTGAGCACTTCATACTGCAGGCCGCTGGCAGTGGTGGTCACGCCTTTGCGCTTGCCGTTCTCGGTGAGGAACTTGGAACCCTCGTCTTTGTACTTCTGAGCGGCGGCGGCCATTTCCTTCTGCTCTTCGGCCATCTTGGCCTGCTGCTTGGCCTGCATGAGGGCTTGGAAGCCGTCCATCGCCGCGGTGAGCTGCTCCTGCGTGAAGGGCTCAGCACCGGTGGCGGCGCCGGTGGCACGCTCGATGCCTGCCTTCAGCTTCTCCGGATCAATGGCGATGCCTTCGGCCTTGAACTGCTGGCCGAGGCCGACGCCCATCGCGTAGCTGGCAGGCTTTTTGTTCTCGAGCATGTCTTTCACACCTTCGATGAAGACATTCAGATCGATCTTTTCCTTCTGGCCGGCGAACTGGCCGCCGACGTTTTTACCGATGAAGTAGCTCACCTTGTCCATCTCGACATTGGCGGGGGCGGCTGGCGCTGCGGCAGGCTCGGCCTTTTTGACTTCTTGGGCTTGGAGTTGGCCGAGGGAAACCGCGGCGCAAAGGAGGACGGTATGGAGTTTGTTCATGGAGGCGCGGAGCCTACGCGCCCCGGGAAGTCCGGTCAATCGGCCTTTCGGCCTCTTCGCGACCTGTTGAGCAAACCGGCCGCCTCGCCGCGTATTTTGCCGCATCATGCTCCGTCCATTCGTCCTTCTGCATTCCTCATTCGTCATTTTGGTCACCGCCGCCGCGGCCGCGCCCGGCGTGATCGATTACGACAAGCATAAGGCGATCATCGAAGAGGTCTGACCCCTCCAAAGGCACCCCGACTGCCCCAAAAGGTGCGCTGACCCCCTCCGAAGGCACCTCGACTGCCCCAAAAAGGTGCGCTGACCCCTCCAAAGGCACCTCGACTGCCCAGAAAAGGTG
>CALMTT010000102.1 GCA_937872615.1 uncultured Verrucomicrobiaceae bacterium
TTTCCGCAGTTGGGCCGTGGTCCTTTTGGCAATGCCATACGCATCGTCAAAGAGACCGATCCGGACTTCCGCCCCTTCCTCTTCGTGCCTCGCTCGCGGCTGCACGACACGCCGCTCGACATCAAGGGCGCGGGCAAGTCGGTCACGGTGGTCGTGTGGGCGATCCGGGAGAGCGGGAACCATGCGCTGGCGGGCATCTGGCATGAAGGCACCGATTTGAAGGAGAAGACCACGACTACCATCGCGAAGGTGGAGCGCGGGCAGCGGCAATACGCGCTCTTTGCCGGCCTGAACAAGCAAGGCAGCGCCTGCGGTCATGTGTCGGAGAATGGCGCGAGTTCCTTTCTGAACAAATACGCTCTTCACAAGTGCAACTCCGCCGATCTCTCGCCCGAAGTGCCTGCTGATTCGCCCGCTGAGGTGCTCGACAAGTCCTGGCAGTGCTTCGCGATGACTTTTGATCATGAAAAAGATGAACTCACCGGCTGGCTGAACGGCGTTTCCGGTGATCGCTGGCTCGACAACCCGAAGAAGGACAAACTCATCTCCTACGCCTACAACGCCTACATGCAGGGCCACTACGCGAAGCTCCCCGGCAAACAAGACGGCGAAGACAAAACCTTCCCGAAGGATCAATACTACAACCCGCCCGAAGCCGAGCCGCTGAGCGTGAAAGTGCTCCGCGAGTCCGCCGAGGAACGCGTCGAGCTGCGCGAGCATCGCTTCACGAAGATCGAAGTCACCCTGCGCGGCGGAAAAGAAGTCGCCCGTGATCTCGTGACGCTGCGCCTGAACCCCTGGTGGTATCCGCACGACCTCTACTCGCCGAAGGATGCGCAAAGCGGCGGCCCCTTCACCATCGGCCGCGTCATTCACAGCAGCCGCAGCGTTGGCTTTACCGGCTGGATCGCCGGCGTGGCGGTGTTTGATCGGGCGCTGAGCGCGGAGGAGCTTGCCACCTTGTCGAAAATCGGCCAGCACCCCCCAATGAAAGCTCCGTGATGAAGTCACTTGTTCTCTTTTTCGTCGCTTGCGCGATCACCAGTGGCGCAACTCCGCTCGAAACCGATCTCTGCATCTACGGCGGCACGAGCGCGGGCGTAATCGCGGCGGTGCAGGCATCGAAGATGGGGAAGAAGGTGGTGCTGGTGGAGGCGGGGCAGCACCTCGGGGGCATGAGTGTGGAGGGGCTGGGCGGCACGGACATCGACAACCAGCCGTTTCGAAACAGCCCGGCGGTCGGTGGGCTGGCGCTGGAATTTTATCGACGCGTGAGTGCCGCGTATGGTCGCACGGCGGCCTTTGAGGCGATGCTGGCGGCGAAGGGCAAGGACACGAAGCTGTGGCGCTTTGAGCCGCATTTGGCGGAGGCGGTTTGGGAAGCGTGGGTGAAGGAAGCGGGCATCACGGTGCTGCCCAGGCATCGGCTGAAGGAAACGAACGGCGTGGCGAAGGACGGCACGCGCATCACGGCGCTGCACTTTGAAAACGGTGAGGCGGTGAAGGCGAAGATGTTCATCGACTCGACCTATGAGGGCGATCTGCTCGCGTTCGCTGGCCTGAGCTTTGCCGTGGGGCGTGAGGGCAATGCGAAGTATGGCGAGACGAACAACGGCATCCGCACCGACACCACACACAAGCAGCACGACAAGCCCATCGACCCGTATCGCACGCCCGGCGATCCGAAGAGCGGCCTGATCTTTGGCGTGCAGGACTCACCGCTCGGCGAGCACGGCGCGGCGGACGACAGCATCCAGGGCTACTGCTTCCGCCTCTGCCTCACGAAGGACGCGAAGAACCGAATCCCCATCGAAAAACCCGCGAACTACGACGCCGCGAACTACGAGATGCAGCGGCGCTACCTCGCTGCGGGCGGCGTCATCAGCCCGCCCCATGCCGCCGTGCCGAATGGCAAGACCGATCCCGGCACCTGGCACTCGCTGGCCTCCAATTTCACCGGCTGGAATCATCTCTACCCCATCGCCAACTATGCCGAACGTGAAACGATGCTGCGTGAGAGCCGCGATTACATCCACGGCCTGTATTGGTTCATGGCGCATGACGACGCCGTGCCCGCGACTCAGCGACAAGCCTGGGCCGCATGGGGCCTGTGCAAGGATGAGTTCACCGACAACGGCGGCTGGCCGCGTGCTTTTTATGTCCGCAACGGCCGCCGCATGATCGGCGACTTCGTTCTCACCGAGGCGCATCTGCGCAAAGCGAATCCCGAGCCCGTGAACGACAGCGTCGGCCTCATCTGGTGGCCGCCGGACTTCCACAGCGCCCGCTGTCTCGTGAAGGACGGTCGCGTGTGGAATGAAGGCGCGGTCTTCAATGTCTCCAAAGAGCCCGACTGGATCCCCTGCGGCATCCCGTATCGCTGCCTCGTGCCCAAGGCCGCCGAGTGCACCAACCTCCTCAGCCCCACCTGCCCCTCATCGAGCTACGTGGCCTACGGCGCCTATCGCATCGAGTTTACCTTCATGGCCGCCGCGCAATCCGCCGCCACCGCCGCAGCGATGGCACTCGATGCCGGCACCTCCGTGCAAAACGTGGACTACCCGAAGCTGCGCGAACGCCTCATCATGGACGAACAGGTGCTGGAAGTGCCTGCGAAGTGATTGAGCGAAAAATTTCGCGTAACCAATCCCCCGCCTCGTGCATTTCATGCGTCGATGAAAACCTCCCTCACGCTTTTCGCCCTCATGTTCATGCTCGCCTCCGCCGAGGCACAATCGCTCGTCGAGCGCCTTCGCGATCGCATCGCGGAACGTCGCTCGCAGCCAGCGGCCGCGGTGAAGCCCGTCGAGCTCAGCTATGGCAGCGATTCGCTGCAAAAGCTCGATTATTGGCGACCCACCGCCGCGGGCTCGCCGCTTGTGGTCTTTGTGCATGGCGGCGGCTGGAAGCGGGGTGACAAACGCAACGCCACCGGCGAGCACAAGCCCGCGCACTACCTCGCGCAGGGCTACGGCTTCGCCTCGATCAATTACCGCCTCGTGCCCGCCGTGAAGGTCGAGCAGCAGGCGCAGGACGTGGCGAATGCGCTCGCCCATCTCATCCGCCAGGCGGAGTCGCTCGGCTTTGATGCCACGCGGGTCGTTTTGATGGGTCACAGCGCCGGAGCGCATCTCTCCGCCCTCGTCGGCACCGACATGCAGTATCTGAAAAAGGCCGAACTCGGCCCCAAATCGCTGCGCGGCATCATTCCGCTCGATGGTGCGTGCTACGATGTGCCGCGCCAGATCGCCGAAGGCGGCGACTTCATGCAGGACACCTACTCGGATGCCTTTGGCAGCGAAAAAGAGCGCCAGATCGCTCTTTCGCCCACGCATCATGCCGCCGCGCCGAATGCGCCCGCCTTCCTCATCCTGCATGTGCAGCGTGAGGACGGCACCGCGCAGTCCAAAGCGCTCGGCGAGGCTTTGCAGAAAGCCGGCACCTCCGCCGAAGTGCGCGGCTTCGAGGGCCGCGGCCTCCAAGGCCACGCCGAGATCAACCGCCGCCTCGGCGATCCCACGTATCCCGCGACACCCGTCGTGGACGAGTGGCTGAAAAAGGTCTTCGCGAAGTGAGCGTGCCGCCGGTGAGTAACTTCACGGACTTAACCGCTAATAAGACGCTCATGTGACGCTGATGCCCAAACCCTCATCATTAGCGTCATATCAGCGGCTCGAAGATTCCCGATCCATTTGGATCAGAAATGCAGCTTCTGTCATACAATCCCCACGCTCACGCCACTCACCCGCACGCCATTTCTCCACCACTCCATCGCACCGCTTTTCCATGCGCCCTTTCCTTCGCTTGCTCGCCGTCTCGCTTCTGATCACCTCGTGCCATGCCTCGGCGGAGGACGCCATCGCGGCCAAGTTGCGGGCCTTGTTTTCAAAAGCTGACCAGGATCGTAGTGAGGCGCTTTCGTTGGACGAGCAGGCCCAGGCCGTGGCTTTCGTGAAGCAAACCTATGGTGAGGACTGGTCCAAGCGCGTCGCAGGCATGTTCGCCAAGGCCGCGTCGGGCGACAAAACGGTCACCGCGGTGAACTGGAACAAGCAGGTCGATCTTTACGCCCAGCCCGTCGAGAAAAAGACCGAGAAGATCGCCATGCGCGACGGGGTGAAGCTCGCCACCGACATCTACATGCCGAAGGGCGATGGCCCCTTCCCCGTGGTGCTGGCACGCACGCCTTACAACCGGCAGAAGCGCAATGACAGCGCCCCCGGTTTCGCCGCCGAGGGTTATGTGTTTGTCACCCAGGACATGCGCGGACGCTTCGAGTCGGAGGGCGAAAACATCCCCTTCATCGGCTGCGGTTGGGGCGAGCATCAGGACGGGCTCGACACCGTCGAGTGGATCAAAAAGCAGCCGTGGTGCAATGGCAGCATCGCCACCATCGGCGGCAGCGCGGGCGGCATCACGCAGAACTACCTCGCCGGCACCGCGCCGCAGGGATTGAAGGCGCAATACATCAGCGTCGCGCCCGCGGACATGTATTCCGACGTGAGCTACATCGGCAGCGCCTTCCGCAAGGCTGACGTGGAGAACTGGACCAACGGCAACAAGTTCGCCCCCGAGGCGCTCGAGATCATGCACTCGCACCCGAGCTACGACGACTACTGGCGCTCGATCGACACGAGCACGAAGTTCGAGGTGATGAACGTGCCCGCTGTGCTCATCGGCGGCTGGTTCGACATGTTCCAGCAGGGCACCCTGAATCAATTCATCGGCCGCCAGCACCACGGCGCACCGGGTTCGAAGGGCAAGCAAAAGCTCGTCATGGGCCCGTGGGAGCACGCGGTCGGAAAAATGCCCGTCGGCCAGCTCACCTTCCCGAATGCAAATCGTGTGCCTGCGCCATACGACGCCCTCCGTTGGTTCGCGCATCACGTCAAAGGTGTGGACAACGGCATCGAAAAGGAACCCGCCGTCGCCTACTACGTCATGGGCGATACCAGCACGCCCGGCGCTCCCGGCAATGAATGGCGCTATGCTGATGACTGGCCCATCCCGGCAAAGGAAACGGCTGTGTATCTCACCGCCGACAAAAAGCTCTCGCTCAAAGCTCCCAAGGCAGACGCGGCTCCTCACGAATACACGTTTGATCCTGCCAACCCTTGCCCCACCATCGGCGGGCACAATCTCACCATCGACCGCGGCTCGATGGACCAGCGGAAGATCGAGAGCCGCGATGACGTGCTCGTTTTCACCAGCGACGTGCTCGACAAGCCCGTCGAAGTCACCGGGCATATCTTTGCGAAGATCTTCATCGACTCCAGCGCCGCCGATACCGACCTCTCCATCCGTCTTTGCGATGTCTATCCCGATGGTCGCAGCATGCTCATCGCCGAGGGCATGCAGCGCCTGCGCTACCGCAAGAGCCGCGAAAAGCCCGAACCGCTCACGCCCGGCCAGATCGAGGAGGTCAGCGTCGGTTGCTGGTCCACCAGCCAGATCTTCAACACCGGCCACCGCGTCCGCGTCACCATCACCTCCAGCAACTTCCCCCGCTTCGACGTGAACCCCGGCACCGCCCAGCCCTGGAGCGAAACCGGCGAAAAGCTCAAACAAACCAACCGCATCCACTGCGACGCCGAGCATCCCTCGCGGATCGTGGTGCCCGTGGTGGAGTGAGGGCCTCGTTCGTCTGCCGAAGGGCGCTCGGAGAGTGAGTTTCCCGCTTGTCGTAGCGTTTAGTGGGGCCCGCCATGCCACGCCTTGTCATCTTTCTTTTCCTCTCTGCTTTTGCGCACGCCGCCGACTGGCCGATGTGGCGACACGACCCCGGCCGCACGGCCGCCACGTCGCAAAAAATGCCATCAGACCTGCATCTGCTCTGGAAACGCGAGCTGCCACCGCTGCGCCCGGCCTTCAAAGAGCCGCGCTTGCAGTTTGATCGCGGCTACGAGCCCGTCGTGGCTGGAAAACGCCTGCTCGTCGGCAGTTCGCGTGAAGATTGCGTCATCGCTTTCGACACGGACACCGGCGCGGAGCTTTGGCGAGCCCTCGCAAACGGCCCCGTGCGCTTCGCGCCCGTCATCGTCGGCGAAACGGCCATCTTCGGCTCTGACGATGGTTGTGTGCGTTGCGTGAAACTCGCCGATGGCACCGAGGTATGGCAAAAACGGGCCGTTCCATCGAATCGACTGCTTCTTGGCAATCAGCGCCTCATTTCCGTGTGGCCCGTGCGCGGCGGACCGGTGGCCAAAGACGGTCGCGTTTACTTCGCCGCCGGCGTGTGGCCGCTCGAAGGCACCTTTGTCTTTTGCTGCGACGCCGCCACCGGCACCGAGATCTGGCGAAACGACCGCTGCTCCTATCTTTACGGCGTTCATCCCCACGCCACCGAGGCCATGGGCGGCCTCGCGCCGCAGGGCTATCTGCTCATTGATGGCGAGGACCTCATCGTCCCATGCAGCACCGCCTATCCCGCACGTTTCGATTTGAAGACCGGCGCCATCAAAGAATTCGAGCTGCCTTCCGCCGGTCGCTACACCGGTGGCTGGTTCGCTTCGACGCCCGCTGAAAAAGAAGCCGCCAAGCTCCGCCGACGCGGCCTGCTCTTCGACGAAGCCATCAGCGCCAAGCGACACGAGGACAAACCGCGTGCCGAAGGCCAGAAAGGCATCCAGCGCACCCTCCACGCTGCTGACCAAGAAGTCCCCTTCGACACCTTCACCAACGCCCACAGCGTCATCCTCGCCGACGACAAATGCTTCGTCGTCACCACCGACGGCGTTTTGAGCGCCTACGGCCCCGGCAGCGGCGAAACGAAGCGTTGGAAGCGGGAGATTGTGATTCAAAAAGCCGAGGAAGACCTTGCGAAAGCTGCCATCTCAGCGGCAGGCACTGATCGTGGTTATGCACTCATGATCGGTCCAAACAAGCCTGGTTTGATCGAATCCATTCTACTCAACAGCCAGTATCATCTTGTCGTTTTGGCCGAAGATTACGATGCAGGTTTTCGGTTGAGAAATGCAGGACTTTACGGCGAACGCGTCGTGGTCGTGGGAATCATGACCGAGCTGCCTCGCTACTTTGCCAGCGTCATATTTGATCTCGAAGGCGAAGGTTACGAACCATGGTCCGAGATGCTGCGTCCAAATGGCGGCAAAGTCGTTGGAGAGGGTGCCAAACTCATTCACACACGCGGTGCCCTGACCGGCTCCACGAACTACCTCGCGGATTGGAATGCCAACGAAGACCCGCTGGTGCAGGCACCGCTCGGCGTGCTGTGGTTTGATGATGCGTTGAGCAATTTCAAGCGTTCGCCGCAGCCGAAGATCGTCGATGGCGTCATGATCACGGCGGACAAAGACTGGCTCGATGCCACGAACCGCAAAGGAAAGGTCGATTACAAGCTTCTCGCCCCTGTTTTCAGCGACATCTACACCGGTCGCGTGCTCGATGAATACGAGCAGCCGGAGCTTCGTGCGAAATTTGGCACCGTGGACCAGCAGAGCATCCAGCAGGCGCAGTATCGACCGCCCACGCAGAAAAACGATTGGGCACCCGATCAGCCAAAAGCAGGCGTCCGCATCAATCCGCTCACGCTTGAGCAGGAGCCGCGAGTCTTTCCGAAAAGCTACGGCTGCGATGGCGGCTTTGATTACGGCGGCATCTTCACCTTCCGCAGCGGCACCGCCGCGTTTTACGACAAGAAGGTCGAAAGCGGCACCATCCACATCAGCGGCCCGCGCAGCGGCTGCACGAACAGCATCGTGCCCGCTGGCGGCATCTTGAATGTGCCCTACTTCTTCGAAGGCTGCACCTGCAGCTACCCGCTGCCGATGGGCCTCGCGCTTTATTCGATGCCCGAGGACTTCGAGCAGTGGGCCACTTGGGGAGCCGTGCCGAAAGCCGTGCTGCAAGGCAAAATCCAGCGCATCGGCATCAACCTCGGTGCCCCCGGCGATCGCAAGACACGCGATGGCACGCTTTGGCTCGATTTCCCGAGCGTCGGCGGCCCATCGCCCGAAATCGACTTCACCACCGAACCCGCGAAGCCCGAGTATTTCTACCAACACTCGCTCTGGATGAAAAAAGGCACCGGCTGGCCCTGGGTGGCCGCCAGCGGCGCGAAGGGTCTGCGCAGCGCGAAGCTCTCCGGCCTCAAAAATGGCCGCTACACCGTCAAACTCGTCTTCTCATCGCCTGACAGTGCCAAGCATCGATTTGATGTGTCGATTCAAGATCGCTCACTGCCGAACCTGCAGCCTCAAACGATGACCGCGAGCACGGAAACGGTCTCCGACATCGCCGTCACGGATGGCTCGCTGACACTCACGCTCACGCCACACGAGGGCGAGACGCTGCTCAGCGGCATCGAGGTGGTGAAAACTGCCGATTGAGCCTTCGGGACAAAAAGAAACCCCGGAGAGGAGTTCCCGACGCGCTCGGTTGCTCTCTCCGGGGCCGTGCCGTCGAAACATCGCGATGCGATGCGCATGGCGGCAAGCTTTTTGGTTATCACGCCGCCGCGAGAGCGGGGGCGCTGTGCTTCATCCGGCCGCGGAATTCCGTGGGCGATTCCGAGGCGATACGGCGGAAGCTGCGATTGAAATGGGACAGGCTCTGGAAGCCGACATCGTAGGCCACCTCGGTGATGCGGGCGGCGGGCTTCATCAGCATGCGCTTGGCTTTTTCCACGCGGGCACGGTTCACAAAGTCCGTGAAGGTGAGGCCGGTGGCACGCTTGAAGAGCTTGCAGAAGTGGAAGGGGCTCACGTTCACCGCCTTGGCGACGGCTTCGAGGGACATCGGCTCGGCGAGGTGCTGGTGGATGAAGGACTTCGCGTTGCGCACGGCCTCGGGCTCATGGGTGGCGGTGGCAAACAGGAGGCGGTGGGCGCTCTCACCGAGCTGCAGGGCAAAGGACTGCAGGATGGCGATGGCGGCGTCGTAGCGCTCAGGAGCCATGACAGGGGCGTGATCGAAGTGGATCTTCGCACTGCGGATTTCAGCGGCGGAGCGGTCTTCATCGAGAAGGGCCTTGGCCACTGGGGCGAAGGTGTCGGCATTCGCGGGCTGGAGGCGGACAGCGCCGGTGAGCATGAGCGCGATGACATTCTTGCCGACCTTCACCGGCACTTTGGATTCCACGACGCCAGCGACGCCGGTGCGGGTGATCACGCCTTCGTAGTGGCAGTCTTCCGGAGCCGTCTCAAGGCACAGCGGCAGGCTGGTGAGCGTGTTGAACGCCTTTTGGTAATGCTGGAAGAGCTCGCTTTCGGCGAGGTTCTGGATAAAGCGTTGGCGAGCGTTGAGCGGGGCGGTGGTGGTGTTCATGGCGCGTTTGGGTGTTGAAGGTTGACGCCGCCATAGTGGCCTCTGCGCGCTGTTCCGATATTGTGGGCGCATACGGCATGAATTGTCCGGGATGACCGCAAACGCGGCATAGTGGAAACCATTAGCGCCGGTCGCTGTTCCAGCCGCAGCCCCTCATGAACGACAACAAAACCTTCCTCAGCGTGACGTTCACACTCGTGATCCTTTCCGCGATCTTCTTCGTCATCGAGCGCATCGCTGGACGTGGGAGAAACCTTGTGCAGCCGGTGATCCGCCGCGGGTGGTTCACCGATGTCTTTTACTGGTTCACCACCATCCTGCTGACGAAGCCTTTCGTTCGTCTGCTCTTCATCGTGCCTGCTGCCATTCTTGTGATGGCGAAGGTCGTGCCGGCAGAGACTTTCAAAAACGGCCTGTATGCCGGATTTGGCCCGCTGAGCCATCAACCGCTGTGGCTGCAATCGATTCAAATCTACCTGCTGGTGGATTTCATCGGCTACTGGACGCACCGCCTGTTTCATCGGGGGAAATGGTGGCCGTTTCATGCGGTGCATCACTCCTCGGAGGACCTCGACTGGCTGGGCAGCCTGCGGGTGCATCCGGTGAATGACATGGTGAACAAGCTCGCCCAGGCCGTGCCGGTGCTGATGATGGGCTACAATCCGGCCGTGACGCTCAGCACCGCGCCCGTGCTGACGTTTTACGCCATCTTCATCCACGCGAACGTGAACTGGGACTTCGGCCCGCTGCGCTATGTGATCGCCACGCCGGTGTTTCATCGCTGGCATCACTCGCGCGAGCGTGAGGCATGGGACAAGAACTTCGCCGGGCTGCTGCCGCTGTGGGATCTGCTGTTTGGCACCTTTTACATGCCGCGGGGCCGCTACCCGGAAAACTTCGGCATCTGCGAGCCAATGCCGAAGGGCTATCTCGGCCAGCTTTGGGAGCCTTTTGCCTGGCTGAGGCGACGCGGAAAAAAGGTGGACCCAGCGTGAGTGCGGCGCATCTGCATGGGGATGCCCTCTTCACACTATTTCATCACCGGCACGGACACGGATGCCGGCAAGACCTACATCACCTGTCTGCTGCTGGAGGCACTGAAACGCGCTGGAAAGACCGCTTCAGGCTACAAGCCACTCGTCTGCGGTGGTCGTGACGATGCCATCCATCTGCTCAATGCCAGCCACAGCCCTTCAGGCCTCGCTTTGGACGAGGTGAACCCGGTGTGGCTCAAATTCCCCGCTGCGCCGTATGCCGCAGCGATGATGGAAAACCGCCGTTTTGATGTCTCGGACCTCATCGCGAGCTTTCACGCCCTCGCCGCCCGCCACGAGCATGTGCTCATTGAAGGCGCAGGTGGCTGGGAGGTGCCGCTGAATGAGTTTTCCACCATGGCAGACCTCGCCCAGCGACTCGCGCTTCCGGTGATCGTGGTCGTGAACAACAAACTCGGCTGCCTCAACCACACGCTGCTCACGGTGAAAAACATCCAGGCACGCGGCATCACCTGCGCCGGCATCATTCTGAACCATGTGCAGGACGAGCGTGATCCCGCCAGCATCAGCAATCGCATGGTGCTGGAGCATTTCCTGCCTGATGTGCCCGTGCTCGCCGAGGTCATGCACGGCGAAACGGAGATCGACTGGCCGCTGGGGGAGGTTTGAAAGACCTCCGCTACTCGAGTTGAAGCTTCGCCAGCGAACTGTAGAGGCCGCCGGGCTTCGCGACGAGTTCGTCATGTGTGCCACGCTCGAGAATCGAGCCGCCGGACATGACGAGGATCTGATCGCAACGCCGCACCGTGCTCAGGCGATGAGCGATGATAATGCTCGTGCGGTTCTCCATGAGCTTGTCGAGCGCATCCTGCACGTGGCGTTCGACCACCTTGAGTTGATTCTGGGTGCTCATGGCTCCCATTTCGACTTCGAAATCGGTATCGACACCGTGGCGCATCTTGCGGGTTTTTTCCGCCAGCAGCTGGACGAATTCCGCATACACCTTGCGCTCGACGTAAATGCGCGCCACGCCGCCACACGATTGGCCGGCATTCTGATAGCCCGCCCACGCCGCACCATTGGCGGCGCGTTCCAGATCGGCATCGGCGAGCACCAGCATCGGGTCGTTGCCGCCCAGCTCCAGCGACAGCGGGGTGAGGTTTTCCGCCGCCTGCGCCATCAATTGCTTGCCGGTGGCCACCGAGCCGGTGAAGAAAA
>CALMTT010000103.1 GCA_937872615.1 uncultured Verrucomicrobiaceae bacterium
GGCGAGGTGCTGGCGCTCTGCGCGATGTTGAACACAGCCCACAGCCCGAGGACGAGCGCGACCATGAAGCCAAAGCCCATATATTCCCAATGCTGTCCGAACATTCTCGTCTCCTAATCGGGCATGATGAGCCAAGGCGGCGGATCGAGGCGCAGCGCTTTGCCGTCGGCGATCAGCACATCCCCTTTCGCCGCCGCTTCCGCCGCGCGCGAAAGACAGATAGCTCCCCGCCAGACCCCCGGACCCGCCGGTACCGCCGGGGTTGCCCGCCGAACCTGCCCCACCGGTCCCTCCGGAACCCCCGGACGCCGGGCCGGTCCCGGTCAGTGCGGCCTGACCGGTGCCACCCACACCGCCGGCCTGCCCGCTCCCGCGACGATGCCCGTGGAGGATTTTTGCCTCTCCGCCGGCCCCGGCACCGCGGAAGCACTCGCCACGCTGCAGCCAGTGCTCGAGACTTGGCAGGCCTTCTCGCTGCGACAAAGCCTCGGCATGCTGATCATCGGCCAACAGGCCGCGTGGAAGGATGTCGAGGCGCTCGATGCCATCATCCTCGCTCTCGAACGCTTCGAGATTCCGCCCATCATGATCGGCCTGAAAGGCCCTGAAGCTCATGCATGGCTCAAACAAGTCACCGCGCCGCTGCTGGAGCAGGCATGGTTCATCGACGCACCAGCCTCGATGATCACCACCACGCATGGCGAGCAGATGGCGCTCACAAAAACGGATGCCTCCCACCTTCTCAGCGCCGAGGTGCGCCGGGCCTGGCTGGAGAAAACGAGCGCGACGATGCCCGGCCTTGATCCTGTGGTGAAGGACAAGCTCGCCCGTGCGCTCGAAGTGCTCGCCGGGAAGACCTTCACCATCGCCATCGGCAAAGGAAAGGACAGCGCATGGATCGGCATCGCCCACGAGCCGGATCAACTGCGCCTCGCCGATGGTCCGCACGACTCGCTGCTCGCGAAACCGCAGCTCGCCTTCGCGACCGCGCATGCCACGAAGCCGCTGCTGGGCCTCTCGTTTTGGACACGCGACATGGCGCAGGCATGGCAGGGCCGCTCCGCGCTACTTTCACTACTGCCCGCCTTGCTCAGCGGTTGGGAGGCCGTGCCGATGATTCAGGCGGTGATGCAGAAACTGATGCCCGATGCGCTCGCGATGGCTGGAGCATCGCTCGAATTGAAATCGCGCGACTTCGCCGATGCCGCGTCGATCGCTTGGTGGGAAAATGGGCTGCATGTCGAGACACACGGCGGCGTGGCGGGCAGTGAATTGCAGCGCCTCGCAAAGCCGACACGCCACGCAGCCCTCGTCGAAGGTGACTCGGTCATCTTTGCCCTCGCCGGGCACGGCCGCGATGACGCGGCGTGGTGGCAGATGTGGCAAAACACGGCCGCCTTCGCGCACACCACGGCGCTCACCCTCGCGGACAGCGGCATGCTGGGACCGAAGGATCAACTCTCATGGCCAAAGCTGCTCACCGATGCCGTTCCGGGTGCGCAGGAGGCATGGGCGAGCGGCGACACGCTCGCGCACAAGGCCCTCGGCACCGACAGCGCACTCATTCTCGATGCCGGCGGCCGCATGCCCGCGCTGCCCGGCCTGCCGCCCGGTGGCGACATGGTGCCGCTGCCGCGCTTTTGCATGATTTGGGATGTCAAAAACCGCCCGCTCATTTCCACCGCATGGACCGGCATCGAGGCCGGGCTGGATCGCATCATGAAAAGCATTCCCACCTCCGTGCCCATCACGCTGCCGCCGCCGGAGATGCTGCGTGAAAAGACCTTCACCTCGCACTTTTACCCTTCGTTTTTCAAAACGGATGATCTCATGCTCAGCGCAACGCTGGACGAGCAGACCTTGCTGCTCGGCACATCGCGCTTGCAGCAGCAGTCGCTCGCCCGCCAGCTCAACGCGAAGGCGCCGGCCAAGGGCGCTTGGATGCGTTTTGACTTCACGCGACTCCGCGCGGTGCTGCTGCCCATTGTGGAAATCCGCTCAAAGAGCACCAGCGATCCCATGCTGAATGCCTGGCTGCGCTGGACGGAGCCTCTCGGTGATCTGCGTGTGCACTCGTGGGCGCAGGATGGCACCGCCCGCTCCACGCTCGACTGGCGGATGCAGGACTTGCCGGCACATTGAGCGGCCCGCGCTTGGCAAATGGATGCTTCGTGCGCATGGTGCGGCATGCAGCTCGCCGCGTTTGTCTTTCACTGGGGTTACATCGTCGCCGCCATCTCGATCCTCGGCGGCATGGCCGCGCTCTCGCACATCGTGCTGCGGCATCGCGATCATCGTTCCGCGGCCTTTTGGGCGGCGCTCGTCGTGCTCTCACCGCTTCTCGCGCCGCCGTTGTATCTGTTTCTCGGCATCAACATCCTCCGCCGGCGCGGAAGGCACTACCGGCGTGAGCATTTCGAGCCCTGGCATGATCCGGTGCCGGCCAATCCCCTGCCCTTTCATCCCGAAAGTGCCGAGGCACGCGATCACCAGCACCTCGCCGTGACGCTCGACAAGATCTCACGCTTCTGCTTTGCCCACGGCAACCGCGTCACCCCGCTGCAAAACGGCGAGGAAGCCATGCCGCGCATGCTCCAGGCCATCCGCGATGCCAAAACGAGCGTCAGCATCGCCAGCTACATTTTTGAGGCACTCGGCATCGGCTCTGATTTCGTCACGGAGCTCACAGCTGCGGTGAAACGCGGCGTGGAGGTGCGTGTGATGGTCGATGATGCCGGCACACGCTACTCCTGGCCTCCCGTCGTCGATGCCTTGCAGGCCGCTGGCGTGCCCGCGAAGCGCTTCATGCCGAATCACTTCCTGCTGCGCCTCATCACGATGAACCTGCGGAACCATCGCAAGATCATGGTCGTGGACGGCAACACCGCCTTCACCGGCGGCATGAACATCCGCGAAGGAAACATGCTCACCCGCAAGCCGCACCACCCCGTGCAGGACCTTCACTTTGAAATCACCGGCCCCATCGTGGCGCAGATCCAGCGTGTCTTCGTCGAAGACTGGGCCTTCTGCGCGAATGAGGCTCTCGATGGGCCGAAGTGGTTCCCGCAGCTCGAAGAGAACGGCCCCGCGAGCGCCCTCGGCATCGTCGATGGACCAGACGAGGACATGGAGGTCATGCCGGCCGCTTTCTTCGCCGCGATCAATGCCGCGAAGGAAGAGATCCTCATCGCCACGCCCTACTTTCTGCCCACCGCGGTGCTCATGGCGGCGCTGCGCCTCGCGGCGATCCGCGGCGTGAAGGTGCGCATCCTCACGCCGAAGGTGAACAACATCCCCTTCGTCGCCTGGGCGGCGCAGACGCTCTACCCGCAGCTCTTGCAGGTCGGCTGCCGCATCTTTGAATCACCGCCGCCGTTTGATCACACGAAGATCTTCATCGTCGATGGCGTGTGGAGCTTCATCGGCTCCACGAACTGGGACCCGCGCAGCCTGCGGCTGAATTTTGAGTTCAACGTGGGCTTTTATGACCGCGAACTCGCCACACGCCTGCGCGAAATTTTCCGCGAGAAACGCTCCATCAGCCAGGAAGTGACCCGCGAGGCCCTCTATGCCGCTCCGCTGGCTCAACAGCTCCGCAACGGTTTTGCCAAGCTGTTCATCCCGTTGCTTTGAAACTCGGCTGAAATGCTGCGTGTGCCACCCGCGTTGCCTTCGCACGCCATGTCCACCCGCCGTCACTTCCTCCAAACCACCGCTCTCAGTGCCTTCGCAGCACCGAACATCGTTCGGGCGCTCGATTCGAAGCAAAAAATCCGCGTCGCCTGTGTCGGCATAGGCAACATGGGCAATGGAGCGGTTCAAGGCTCGCGCAATGAGCAACTCGTCGCGTTTTGCGATGTCGATTGGCGTGAGACGGACAAGCGCAGCGCGGGAGCGGTCGCGAAACAGCATCCGAATGTGCCGAAGTTCACCGACTTCCGTGAGATGCTCGACAAGAAGGGCTCGGAGATCGACGCCGTGCTCATCTCCACGCCGGATCACACGCACTTTGCCGCCGCCATGGCCGCGATGGAGGCGAAGAAGCATGTCTTTGTGCAGAAGCCGCTCGCCCACAACATCTGGCAGGTGCGCACGTTGCACAAAGCCGCGCAGAAATACGGCGTGCAGACGGTGATGGGCAATCAAGGCCACTGCTGGGAAGGCATCCGCCTCGTCAAAGAATGGTTCGAGGCCGGCGTGCTCGGCGAGGTGAAGGAGGTGCATTGCTGGACGGACCGTCCGCTTGGCCACATCGGCTTCATCCAGCCCGATCCGCCGGGCCGCGTTTCGCCTGCACCCGTGCCCGCCGCTTCGGAGCCGACGGCCTGGCTGGTTGTGTCATGGCTAACGCCAACGCTAACGCCAAGGCGGCGCCACCGCTCTCCGCAGGCTCCCTGCTCCTGCTCTTCTTGCTCAGCGCGGCGCTGCTTATCCTTTTCAAGTGGCACTCGCTCGGGGAGGCGTACTACTGGGACGCGGTTGGCTGCTACCTGCCGCAGGCGCGCGAGCTCGCTCGACACGGCTGGCACTTCAAGATCCTCAGGCCCGCGACCTCTTGCGCCTTGTCCGGACAGAGTCCTCGCACTTGGAACCCGCCGCGCGCGATGCAATGACCTGGGACGTCATGGACCGGCTGCTATCCACAGTGCCCGGACCTTCCGGCGTCGATGCAGCCTGCCGCGCTGCCGGCCTGCCAGTGCTCGACCATGGACAGGCGCGAGAAGCTCTGCAGCTGGATCATCAG
>CALMTT010000104.1 GCA_937872615.1 uncultured Verrucomicrobiaceae bacterium
GGAGCACTGGCACACCGGCAGCATGACGCGGCGTATTCCGCAGCTCCATGCCGCCATGCCGCATTCTTATGTCGAGATGCACCCCGAGGACGCCCGCGAGCATGGTTTTGCCAATGGCGAAAGCATCGTGGTGAAGACGCGCCGTGGCGAACTCAAGCTGCCCGTGTGGATTGACGGGCGTGGTCATCCGCCGCGTGGCTCGCTCTTCATTCCGTTCTTCGACGAGCGGCTGATGTGCAATGACATCACGCTGGGCGATGTCGATCCCATCTCCAAAGAGCCCGATTATAAAAAGTGCGCCGCCACCGTGGCCCGCGCCACCGCCGCTCTTTGATCATGCCTGACGAACCGAAATCGAAGCGCATCGAGTCCGGCCTCATCGTCGGCGGCATCATCGCGCTTGTCGCGGTGAGCGGCTACTTCGTCGGCCTGCGGCAGACGAACAGCGCCATCGCCATGACCCGCGCCGTCGCCGTGGTGAAGCATGACACGCATCGCGATCTCACCGGGGCCACGAACGTGCCCGTGGCCGTGCGCTACATTGATCAGGACTGGTCGAGGGACGGCCCGAACGCGCAGTGGCGGAACTCACTCGTGGATTTCCAGCAGCCCGCGGCAGCAGCGCCTGCTGGTGCCGCCCCCGTGCCGATGGAGGTGAAGCTGGCCGCGCTCCAGGCACGCGCCAGCCGCCGCGCCTATGATGGAGCACCGCCCACCGTGCCGCATCCCATCATGCAGGACTCCTCGGCGGCCTGCCTGGCCTGTCATGCGCAGGGTTTGCAGGTGAAGGACCGTTTCGCCTCGAAGATCAGCCATCCGACCTTCGGCGGCAGTTGCACGCAGTGCCATGTGTCCTCGCGTGGAGCTTTCAGCTCAGCGGATGCCGCTGCTTTTGCCGTCGCGCTCACGGAGAACTCCTTCCAGGGAGCCGAAGCGCCGCCGAATGGCCCGCGTGCCTGGCCCGGAGCGCCGCCCACCGTGCCGCATCGCACACTGATGCGCAGTGATTGCATGAGCTGTCATGGTCCGAAGGGCCTCTTTGCCCTGCGCACACCGCATCCTGAGCGGCAGAGCTGCACGCAGTGCCATGTGCCCGCCGCCACGAATGACCAGTGCCAGTTTTTGCCTGCACCGCCGCTGGATGCGGTGAGGAAAACAGACACCGCCGCCGCACCAGCCACAGTGCCGACACCACCCGCAAACCCGCCGCCGAAACCATGAGCGCATCTGTGTCCAGACGGGGCTTCTTCACCGCCCTCAGCCGGCCTTTTCAAAAGAAGGCGATTCCGGTGCGTGCTGTGGAAGTCACCGCATCGGCCACACCTGCGACGCCGCGCACTGCCATCATCCAGGGGCGGTTTTGCATCGCACTTACCTCGTTTTGCTCCGTGTGCGTGGAGCGCTGCCCCGTGTCGGGTGCGATGACAAAAGATCGCGGTATGCCGATGGTCGTGGCGGATGTCTGCACCGGCTGCGGTGTCTGTCACGACGTCTGTCCAGCGCCGCGCAATGCCGTGCTCATGCTCCCGCGCCGTCCAACAACCCTCACCCCGCAGCCCGCATGAGCGACACCACCGCCACAACGCCGCTGCCCGAGCTGCAGCAGGCTCAATTCGACGCCGCCGAGCTGGAGAGGCTGCTGCGCGACATCGGTGCCTGCGCCCAGATCACTGAGATCATCCCGAAATATGCCGCCACCGGCCATGTGCCGGAAAACGCAGCCGTCACGCTCGATGACGGACGCCGTCTCCTGCTCGATGGCGGAGCACGCGCCGTGCAGTTTCGCTATCGTTTTCAGGACGCCGACTGGTGGGACACCGTCATGGCGCTGCCCGGCGGCCAGTTCCGCCTCGTGCGCATCCAGCACCACTTCGATTCCGCCTCATGAGCCGACTTTTGAAACAACACCCCAGCCTCGCGTGGATTGCCCTCGTGGGCTTCGCCACGCTTTGCAGCCTCGCGGTCGTGTGGGCGCAAAAAAATCTCGGCGCCGCTGAATCCGCTCCGGTAATGAAGAGCCAGCCAAAAGCGGAGAAGCATCTCGTGGCCATCAAACCCGGCCCGCCCACGCCGAGGCTCGACACCGGCCTGAAGGATGCGCAAGGCCGCGCCATCACCGCCGCATGCAGCACCTGCCACAGCACCACCACACCGAACACCATGCGCAACACCGCGCACGATCTTTTCCAGGCCCATCGCGGCCTCAGCTACGCCCACGGCAATCTAACCTGCCTGAGCTGCCACAACGCGAAAGACTACGACGCGCTCCATCTCGCCGATGGACGCAGCGTAGCCTTCCCCGATGTGATGACGCTCTGCGCCCAGTGCCACGGCACGGCGATGCGTGATTACCTCCACGGCAGCCACGGCGGCATGAACGGCCACTGGGATCTCAGCAAAGGTCCACGCGTGCGCAACAACTGCGTCAACTGCCACGACCCGCATCATCCTGAATTTCCCCTCGTGAGACCCGTGCTGCCGCCACGCGACCGCATTTCCGTTCCCAACGTCCCCGCAGAGCATTGAGCCATGAACGATCCCGCACCTGCATCACCCAAAACACCCTGCGGCGGCAATTGCTCCTGCTCCGGCGGTTCTACCAACGCATCGCCGCCTCCCGGCGATGACGGCTCCACCCGCCGCGCCGTGCTGAAGGGTCTCGGAGCCACACTCGGCGTCGCCGCGTATGCCAAAGCGCTCGCGCCGCTCACCGAGCTGACCAAAGAAACCTCGATGGATGAGTTCCTGCAAAAGCACTACAAGGAGCTCAGCAAAGACGAAATCGTCACCGTCATCACCCGCCTCACCCAAGAGGCCAAAGAGCAATACGGAGCCGATGTGACCATCAGCGACCCTAAGCCGCAGGAAGGCGTGAAATTTGGTTACGCGCTCAATCTTTCCATCTGCAACGGCTGCCGCAAATGCGCCGAGGCATGCCATTTGGAGAACAATCATGACCGCCCCTCCCACCAGAGCTACATCCGCGTCTTTGAGATGACGAAAGGCTCGATGGACTTCGAAAAAGGCAACGTCCACTACGACCATCCCGTGCCGCAGCCGGACAAATACTACATGCCCGTGCAGTGCCAGCAGTGCGAGCATCCGCCCTGCGTCGATGTCTGCCCGGTCGAGGCTACTTGGAAGGAAAAAGACGGCATCGTTGTCGTCGATTACAACTGGTGCATCGGCTGCCGCTACTGCGAGGCCGCGTGTC
>CALMTT010000105.1 GCA_937872615.1 uncultured Verrucomicrobiaceae bacterium
GGCTTATCAAGCCTACCTCGAAGCCGACATCACCGTCGAGCTGCCGGATCGCGATTTCACCTTTGAAGCGATGGGCGACACGCAACCGCACGGCGGCCATGAAACCGCGCTCGCGCTCGTCAACGGCCACCGTTTTGTCATCGACACTCCCGTCAAACCTCAAACCACCTCCTGCTCCTCATGCACACCGCACAGTTGCCCAACCTGCGCTCATTAACGCACGCCGACATCGAGAAGGAACTCCGCGAGTTCGAGGCGAAGGAACGCGAGCGCCTCGGCCTCAACGAGCCGCCGCAGCGTCATTGGCGCGATGAGAATCCGCAAAACTTCGTCAAAGCCGAACGCGCTTCCACCACCATCCTCTGCGGCGGCCTCACGCAGGCGCAGGACATGCTCGTCAGCGCCGCCTTGCTCGGCGTGGGCTACCGCGTGGTGCCGCTCGATGTGCCGGACAATGACGCGCTGCGCATCGGCAAGGAATTCGGCAATCGCGGCCAGTGCAATCCCACCTACTTCACCGTCGGCAATCTGGTGAAGCACCTCATTCACCTGCGCGACGAAAAAGGCCTGAGCGTGGCCGAGATCGTGAAGACGCACGTGTTTTTCACCGCCGGTGCCTGCGGACCTTGCCGCTTCGGCACTTACGCCACGGAGTATCGCAAGGCGCTGCGCGACGCGGGCTTCGATGGCTTCCGCGTGCTGCTCTTCCAACAAAAAGGCGGCCTCAAGCAGGCCACGGGCGGCAACGACGGCCTCGAAATGAATCCCGCGTTCTTCATCGCCATGCTGAAGGCCATCATGGCCGGTGATGCGCTCAACGCGATCGGCTACCGCATCCGTCCGTATGAAACGGAGCCCGGCAGCACGAATCGCGGACTATCTGTGTCGCAGCCAGCGCCCCGACGGCTTTTGGGACGAAAACCAAGCCGTTCAGATGATGGCAGCAGAGATGTTCTACAAAAACTTCGTCAACTTTCAGACCGCCCCCATCGAAGGTCTCGCCATCTATCGAGACGCCGTTCAGGGGACACAGGCCGTCGCCGCAGGTGAGCCATGATTGGGAAGCGGGTCGCAATTTTGGGTGGCGGCGTGGCAGGACTGACCGCTGCGCATGAGCTATCCGAGCGAGGCTTCGCCGTCCACCTGTTCGAGCGGCAGCCCATCGTGGGCGGCAAAGCGCGAACCATCGGCGTGACCGGCAGCGGCACGCAGGGACGACGAGATCTCCCCGGTGAGCATGGCTTTCGCTTCTTCCCAGGCTTTTACCAACACCTGATGGACACCATGCGGCGGATTCCCTATGGAGCCAATCCGCGCGGCGTGCTCGACAACCTGGTGGATACCACGCGCATCGGCGTCACCCGGCCCGGGGCCCGCACGATGGTCAATGCCGTCCGCTGTCCGCGCACGCTGGCAGAAGTCCGAACCATCGCCCGCGTGCTCTGGGACAATGACTTTGCGCTCAACCTCAAGGACGTGGGCTACGGACTGGGCGCGCTGTTGCGCGTCGCAACCACCTGTCCCGAGCGACGCCGTGCCGAGCTGGATGCCATTCCCTGGCACGAGCTGACCCGTGCCCAAGACGGCTCAGAGGGCTACAAGCAGCTCATCGCTAGCACCCTGCCCTTTGTTGCCCTCCGCGCGCAGTCCATCAGCTCCTCCACCACGGGCTCGATTGCCCTGCAAATGGCCCAATCGCTGCTCAAGCCCGGAACCTGCAGTGACCGCGTCTTGTCCGGCCCCACCAGCGATGTCTGGATCGAGCCTTGGCACGACC
>CALMTT010000106.1 GCA_937872615.1 uncultured Verrucomicrobiaceae bacterium
TGGCCTCCAACCGCTCACGGCCCGAGGATGAGGCGCGGCTCCTGCGCCAGCATGGCGACCGCATCCGCCTCTTTGAGATCCAGGGAAATGTCACCTTCGGCCCTGCCGAGCGTGTCGTGCGCGAGCTCCTCGCCGGCGCGGACACCGCCTTCGCCTACATCCTCGACTTCAGCCGCGTGCCGCAGATCGATGTCGTCTCCAGCCGCCTCTTCCTCGATACCTTCGAGGCTCTCGCCGCGCAGGGCATCTGGGTCCACATCACCCGCAGCCATCACGTCTCCATCTTGAAACGGTCCGCCCGCCGTCGTCATGGCGATGCTCCACCCGCCCGGCTCGCGTGGGAAAACGATGCGGATACCGCGCTCGAATTCTGCGAAAACCGCCTCCTCGAATCCCTCGGCGACCGCCGCTCGTCGAGCACCGCCGTTGCCTTCGAGCACTGCGAGCTCGTCGAGAACCTCAGCGCCGCAGACCGTGAAAAGGTCGCGCGATTGCTCACGCCGCGTCATTTCGACAAGGGCAGCGTCGTCTTCGAGGCCGGAGCCCCAGCCGCGGAGATGCTCATCATCCTCAAAGGCAAGGCCAGCATCAGCCTCACCCTCGCCAACGGCCTCGGCTACCGGGTCACCACCTGCACCCCCGGCATGACCTTCGGCGAGATGGCGCTGCTCGATGGGGCGCCCCGCTCCGCCACCGTGCGTGCCGATACCGACATCGAGGCCCTCTCCCTCGGTGCCGATGGCCTCGATCTCCTCATGAAAGCCGAGCCCGTCATCCACGCCAAGCTCCTCACCAACATCGCCCGCCACCTCGCCGCCCGCCTCCGCAAACGCAACGCCGAGGTCATCAACAGCCATCTCTAGGCAGTCGAGGGCGGAAAAGTTGCCTTGTTCCTGCGGAACAGGGCCTCCCCCAAGGCGACGCGTGTCTCCACCGCTTGGACGCGGACGTTGGAGTCTAGGCTTTAGCCGATCAGCAGGCTGTCTGACGTTCAGATCGGCTAAAGCCTGCACTCCAACGTCGCCTTCGTTCGTTCAAGATCGGCGGGAATACTATCCCGGCGTGATAGCCCGCTTGGGGTTAACCTGCTCCTCAAGCCATGCAGGCAGTAGAATGAGGGCAGTAGAATTGGCTGAACTGAGTTTTTGGATTCCGAATTCTACTGCCCCCATTCTACTGCCGATCACCCAGCCCGTGGAACGCATCGGTGGAAGCTCACGGCAGGCCGTCACGATGCGGAAGGCGGCTGCTGCTCGTTGCCCTCCCTCCGATCGCCGTGGGTGATCTGAAGCTTTTGTTGCCCGATTCCGCGAGTTGAGGCTAAAACGACATCATGAAGCCAGCAGCACCGCCCTGTTCCCACACTTTTATCGCCTCGAATGCTGCTCGCCAAACGACAGCAGTGTTTCCCCATCTCAATCGTTCGGCTCAGTGAGGAAGGCTCATAGGATGAAACTCGTCAGAACCGCCACGTTTGCCGCCGGCTTGTTGAGCGTTTGTCTGTGCGCCCGAGCCGGGGTCGGCGAAGACGTGGCGGCCCGGCTCACTCCCGGGAGCACCTTCACCGTCCCGTTCCCGGAGATGCCGCCGACCTACTGGGCGATGGCTACCTCGAAGAAAGGGCCAGCGTTCCTGTCGATTTCGCTTCCGAAGAACTACACGCCGGGAGGCAAGTTCCCGCTGCTCGTCTTCCTGCATGGCGGCAGCGGCGGTAATGGTGGTCCCAAGGCGGCGATCGTCTCAGCGATGACCGAGGATCGAGACTTTGTCAGCGCCTCCATGCCCTTCTTCAAGAAAATCGATCCGAAGGACCCCGGTGGCAATGTCGTCATGCGGGATGAGGACGCTCAATACATGTGGCCCTACTTCCGCACCATGCTGGCCAAACTCTTCGAGGTCGTCCCGAACATCGACCATAGCCACATGATCATCGGCGGCTCCTCGAACGGTGCTCACGCCACCCAGGGCCTGATCGACGAATCCGACGGAGAAATCGCACGACAGTTCTCCGCCTTCTTCTTCATCGAGGGCGGCGGCCGCCTGAAGCATTACGAATGGCTGAAGGGGAAGCCGTATCTCATGGTCTCCAGCCAGAAGGCCTCAAAGCCCCGGGCACAGGAGATCATCGACCAGGCCAAGGCCGCCGGTGCCGCGACCACGTTCATTTTTGAGGATGCCGGTGGCCATACGATCCCGATGAAGGCGGCCCCCGCCATACGCGCCTGGCTCATCGGACCGGCGACAAAGACTTCTTCGCCGAAATGAGCCATCGCCTGCTTCGTGCGCGCAAGATCGGCGGGAATGCCATCCCGCCCTCCCCAAGTTGCCTTGTTCCTGCGGAACAAGGCTTCTCCCCAAGGCGACGCGTGTCTCCGCCGCTTGGAGGCGGATGTTGGAGTCTAGGCTTTAGCCGACCATCAGGCTGACCGACGTTCAGATCGGCTAAAGCCTGCACTCCAACGTCGCCCTTCGTCCGTTCAAGATCGGCGGGAATACCATCCTGCCCTCCAGTTGCCCTGTTCCTGCGGAACAGGGCTGCCTTCGCGACAACGCCTCACGCGCTTCCGCGTCCCGCCCCTACCGCCGCAGCGCGTTGATCAGCTCGTTGAGCTTGCCGCGCAGTTCCTCCGCCTCCGGATCGACGAAAGGATTGTCCAGCGTGGCCACGCCGTTGCTGATTTTGCTGCACTGGCTCAGGTTGTTCATGAGGCCGTTGTTCAAATCGGTCTGCGTCACCTCGCCGGGCGGGCCTTGCGGCCCTGAGGGACCTTGGGGGCCTTCCGGCCCTTGCGGTCCCGGTGGGCCACCCGGATCACCTTGGGGTCCTTGCGGGCCTGTTGGGCCTTGAGGCCCCTCGGGGCCTTGCGCACCGCCCGGGCCATCCTGGCCCTGCGGCAGGTCAAAGGTGAAGTGCAGCGTGCCGCCGTTCACGCTTACGCTCACCTGCGCGGGGCTGTTCGGTGGCAGTGTGTTCACGGCGTCCACCTGCGCGGCGGTGATGGAGGTGATGGCGTCGATGAGCGCCTTCAGGCCGTTGAACTGGCTGCGCAGCACGGCGGAGGTCGCATTCGCATTCGGAGCAGGGAGATTCGGGTCAAACATAGGCTTGGAGACTTGGGGATGGGGAGACTTGGAGGACTGGAAACGGAGAGAACCGGAGAAAGGGGGGACTCAGAGCCTTTGGCGGCCTCCTTGTCCCCCCCCCGGTCTCCTAGTCTGGATCGCCTCAGGGCACCGTCTTCACCGCTGGATCGCTCCAGGGGCCGGGGCCCGCAGTGCCGATGGCACGCACGCGGAACCAGCAGCGTCCGCCGCTGGGCAGACCGTCGAGGATGAGGCTGGCCTTGGTGGGCAGACCGGCGGCTTTCCATCCTCCGGCAGTGATCGGGTCCGGGCAGGTCTGCACCTCGTAGGTCTTCGCGCCCTTCACCGGGCTCCAGCGCAGGTTCACGCGGCCCTCGGCATCGCCGATGGTCGAGTCCAGCCCGTCCACCTGCGGCATCGGGCCGATGGGGCTGGCCTGGCCCTTCACCGCCAGGCCGGAGGACAGGATTTTTGCGGCGTCACCCCCGCTGGCGCTCTCCACATACGCGGAGAAGGACACCAGCGCGGCATCCAGATCCGCCTCGGCGGTTTCCAGCGCGGTTTGTTTTTGATCCAGCGTGTTCTTCGCTGCCTCTCGTTCACTGAACGCGGCGGAGAGCGCATTCGCCTTCGCGGTCAGCGTGGCCAGAGGCGGTGTGGGAGTCGGGAAGTTGGCGTTCCCGGTGGTGGCAGTGACGAGGTCCTCTGCCTTTTGCACTTTTTGAAGGGGCGTCTTGCCCTTGAGGTCGAGTTTCGGTTTGGACATACGGTTCGGCTTGCTAGGCCCGGCCCCCTCCGGCATGTCGTAAAAAAACCCGGGCATGTCCCAGAAGACAGACGGATCATCGTAGCGCATGGCAGGAGTCGGTCAGGCAGGTTTCAGTGCCGCTGTAGGGGGCACCTTGATGGCCTTTGACACGGCCCGAGTGCTCAAATTCAAAAGTCGTTTCTTTTTTTACCAATCCCGTCGATGCCCGGGATAACCCGCATCGCCCCAGGTGAAAATCCCATCGTCCCACGCCGCAGGTCGAACGGATTTCGCCGTGATCCGTTGGGATTGCGCCAAAAGACGAACGGATTCCGCCGCGATCCGTTGGGATTTCGCCAGAAGACAAACGAATTTTGCCGTAATCCGTTGGGGTTTTGCCAAAAGACGAACGGATTTCGCCGCGATCCGTTGGGGTTTTGCCAGAAGACGAACGGATTTCGCCGTGATCCGTTGGGATTTCACCAAAAGACGAACGGATTCCGCCGCAATCTGTTGGGATTTCGCCAAAAGACGAACGGATTTTGCCGTGATCCGTTGGAATTTCGCCAAAAGACGAACGGATTTCGCCGCGATCCGTTGGGATTTCGCCAAAAGACGAACGGATTTTGCCGGGATCCGTTGGGATTTCGCCAGAAGACGAACGGATTTCGCCGCGATCCGTTGGGATTTTGCCAGAAGACGAACGGATTTCGCCAGATTCCCGACATCCTCCAGTTGCCGGTTCATGAGGCCGCCCGCCGGGTCGATAGGGCCCGCTGGATTGGGCCGGGTTTAAGCTAGGCAGCGGGAAAAGGCCAGCAGGGCCTCACGCACTGGCAGGTGGAGCTCCGCCTGCTTGAGCAGGTGCTGCAGGCCCTCCAGTTGGGCGGGACTCCAGCGCCAGAGCAGCTGCTCCATGGCCGAGGCCGGGGATTCCTCCCGCAGGGTGCTGGATGAGTCTTCCTCCCATGCCAGGGCGGCGGTATCGCCAAAGCGCAGCTCCATCCAGGCGCGTAGCAGCAGGCGCAGGGAGGTGGCGGACAGGCGGCCGCGCAGCGCCTCCAGGAGGCTGCGCATGCTGGAGGCATCCGGCAGATCCCGGCCGCAGCGCCAGCCGGAGATGGAGGTGGGGCGCAGGCCCGTGGCAGCGGCCACTTCCACGCCCTTGAGCCCCGCGTCCCGGATGAGGTCATCCAGGAGGGTGGCAAAGGCGGCAGGGGAGATCATGGGGCTACGGCTACCACAAGAGATGCGGTGAGAGAAGAAGAAAGCCGTTGACGTAAGATGGCATAAGCCGCATATCCGGCGCAGCCGCATTTATTCCCTGATGAGCCCTCCGCCCCCGCCAGAGCCCGTTCCTGAAATCGCCCGGCAGCGGGTGGAGAGCGCGGTGCGCCAGTTGCTGGAGGGTCTCCGCTGCAGCCCGGACCCCGCCGTGCGCCGCGCCGCCGCCGAGGTGGCCGCCCGCCTGGAGCTGCCGGTCATTTCGTCCTTCGGCATTTTTGAGCTCTCCAGCCGTGGCATTGGCAGCTGAGATTTCAGTATCCCAAAAACATCACTTCCTTTTCACACCACCTACCATGAACTCGAAAAGAAAAACCGCTGTGTCCACCAATCATGAACTTCCAGATGCTTGGGAGAACTTTTGCCGAAGAGGGAAAATGCCTCGAAAATGGCAGCGCGCATCAGTGCTGGCGACCGGCAATCCGTGGCAAGGTCTAAAAGGATATTACAGCGGACTGCCACTTGATCCGGACCTTTCACCCAAGAACGCGTTGTATCCATCGCATGATCACCTGAATGGGCGTGATGACCATTCGCAAGCTGTCGTCGAGACACGGCTGATCAATGACATGAAGTCGATGTTAACCGAACGTGAGTTTTGGCACATGATCGAACATTTATATGCAGTGGGCATCGAGAAAGGAAAGGTGTCCTGTAACAAGCCGCGCAAACTTAAAAAGGGATGGCTGCCTTCCCGGGCGGAGTTTTAACACCACAGCCATGATCCATGGTAGCGCCGATAGTGTTTTACAATGAATAGGCCCTCCGAGAACTGATGACTTTGTCCATAAATTGCTTTTCGTCGCGCTTGATTGCACTTGCTGTAATCTTGTTCAGCCTCCGGCCGGCGCATGCCGAGCCCATAGTTAGCAACCTCACGGCCGGTCAACGCCCTGGAACTAAATTGGTGGATATCACCTATGATTTGATAGTTACGGGCTGGAGCAGTGTCACGGTGTCCTTGGAGGTTTCCAGTGACGCTGGGGTTACTTGGACTGTGCCAGTGTTCAACGTGGGTGGTGCCATTGGCGCTAATGTGGCTCCCGGTGTCGGAAAGAGTATTGTATGGGATGCTGGCACTGACTGGCCGCGCAACTACAGCTCCCAGATGCGTTTTCGCGTGACCGCGGAGCACGGCTTTGCTTTAATCCCGGGCGGGAGCTTTACAATGGGTAGGACAAGCGGGGACACTGACAGCGATGCGCCATCGGTGACGGTCACCGTGAATTCTTTCTTCTTACAGGAGAAGGAGACGACGAAGGCGCAGTGGGATGAGGTCTTAGCTTGGGGGGCCAGTAAAGGGTATACAGACCTGCCGACGGGAGCAGGCAAAGGCCCCGATCACCCGGTTCAGACAGTCAGTTGGTTTGATGTTTTGAAATGGTGTAACGCACGGAGCGAGAGGGAAGGGTTGACAGCGGTTTACACGTTGAGCGGAGCAGTCATGCGGACTGGACAGACGATTCCGACGGTAAACTGGAATGCGAACGGGTATAGGCTGCCAACGGAGGCAGAGTGGGAGAAGGCTGCTCGTGGCGGTGTAGAGGGGAAGCGTTTCTCGTGGGGCACAGACACAATCAACCACAGTAACGCGAACTATCGCGCAAACAGCGCAGTGTATAGTTACGATACTAGCGGTAATACATCAAACACTTACCACCCCGCCTATATGACGGGAAGTATGCCATATACAGCTCCAGTTGGGAGCTTTGGGGCGAATGGCTTCGGACTCCATGATATGGCTGGGAATATACAGGAGTGGTGCTGGGACTGGTATGAGGCTACGAGCTACACTGATGGAGCAATCAATCCGCGTGGACCTGCTTCGGGCTCGAATCGGGTAATTCGCGGCGGAGGTTGGCAAAACGGCGCACCGAGTTGTCGAGCTGCGGCTCGCGGCGCTGTCAGTGCGGACAATCGAAACTTCTACTTCGGCTTCAGACCTGCTCGCACCTTGGCTCCTTAGTCTGATCAGTAAAATAAGAGAAAAGGTTCCACCACCATCCTTCACCGTTGTGTATTATTGCTGGGCTTTATCTTTCATCTTGTTTAGCATCATGTCGCAAAGTGTGCTTCGCGCGGCAATTGGGAGCGCACAGACTGGTGATGTTATCGTCGACACACTAACTGATCACTATCCACGAGCTACAACGGTTAACATCATAGTCGATACGCGCGAACCACCCACGATAATCACCCCCACCGTGCAGAGCATCATGGCAAATACCGCTGAGCTTGGCGGCAATGTGTCCCTCGATGGTGGAGCCGTCATAACGGAGCGTGGCGTGATTTATGCACTGGCTGCTGTTAACGCCAACCCTATTATCGGAGGTAACGGCGTCGTCAAAATTACGACAAGCGGCCCTCCCGGTGCGTTCGTCTTGCCTGTGATCGGACTACCGCCGGACACGGGCCATGTCTTCAAGGCCTATGCCACCAACCTCAAAGGTACCAGCTATACGGAAGCCACCGCCTTCACCACGCTCACTCTGACGCAAGGCTGGCGACAGACGCACTTTGGCAGCACAGCCAACAGCGGCAGCGCGGCCGATGGTGCGGATCCGGATGGGGACGGTCTCAAGAATCTGCTCGAGTATGCGCTGAACCTGCCACCGAACGCGGCGAGCCGGGTGCCTGCGGCGGTGCAGGCGACGGGCGGCAACCTCGAATACACCTACACCCGCGGCACGGCGGCCTACAACGGCGGCACGACCTTCCGAGTGGAGTGGAGTGATGACCTCACGACGTGGTTCACAACTGGAGTGGTGGAAAGCCTCATCAGTGACGACGGCACGCAGCAGCAGGTGAAGGCCACGCTGCCTGCCGGCAGCGGCGGCCGGCGCTTTGTGCGCCTGCGGGTGCAGTAGGGAGGCTCAAGCTGGCTCATTGTGCGGCGAGCCGCTGAGTTCGCGGCAGATGCGGGCGCATCCCTGCACCGTGGCTCATGCTTCTGACTTGGCTCTGCGGCGCTGCCGAACCCATCGACTCAACCCTTTGACTCACGTCTCGCCCACGCGTCCGCTTCGATGAGGGCCTCCAAGGTGGGATGCGCGATGACTTGATGGGCGGTCATGACGCGCTCGACGGTGTGCCAGATGCCGGGGAAGCTGAGCTGGCCGTTGAGGAAGGCCTCGACGGCGACTTCGTTGGCTGCATTGAGCACGGCGGGCAGGGTGCCGCCGACCTGTTCTTCCCGCTCGGCCACGCCGAAGCGACGCAGGCTGCGCACGATGTACGTGTACTCTCCACGCACCGACGCGCCGAAGACATCGAGGGGCGCCACGCTCAGCTCCCCCCCGCGAAGGCGACACCGAGCCCGAACGTCGCCGAGACCACACTCTCGTTCCAGACGGACGAAGCCCCGACGAGAGCACGGGAGCGCACGGGAGCGAGACCGGCCTCGGCGAAGGGGAAGAGGCGCAACCTGCCTCGTCGAACGACGTCGACCTCGACACGCACGAAGACCACTCGTTCTCGATGGGCCAGAACGCCACCACCGACCTCGGCCACGGGCAGTTCGCGCTGGTCGTGCCCGTCGTGAAGCCGGTGACGCTGGCAGCAGGTCGTTCGCTCGAGGTGCGCGTCGACGCGAACGAGCGCCTCTT
>CALMTT010000107.1 GCA_937872615.1 uncultured Verrucomicrobiaceae bacterium
GAGTTCCGCAAGATCCGAGCATCTCTGGTGCAGTTCCTGGTGGATGTGGGTCGCCCAAGCCAGTTGAGCACGAGTCCGTTCCTGCGCGGTTTCTATTTCACGGGCGTACGTCCTGTGATCGTTACCGATGTCGCCGCTACGCCGATCTCGCACCCGCGAACGCCACCCTCGGCTTCCTCCGCCTCCGTGTCGATCTCGATGCCAACCGCGATGGCAAGCCCGAAGCCACCACCACCAGCGCCACGCAGGCCTGGACCTTCCAAGTATTCGCCAACGGCACCCGCACCTTCAGCATGCCACTCGTGAAGCCCGCCCTCTACACCGGCACCGCCACCATCAGCGAATACGGCACCATCACCCTGCCACAGTCCCTCAAACTCCCCACCTTCACCGAACTCGAAATCCTCGACGGCCCTCACGCCGGTCTGACCGCCACCATCGAGTCCGGCAAGGTCATCACCTCGATCCCAGCCACCACCGCCCGCATTACCCTTCGTCCTCACCACACCCTCGAGTCCCTCCTTCCCACCGCTGATCTCTCCGACGACGACCGCCTCCTCGCCTACGACACCGCGAAGAGTACCTTCGTCCCCGCTGAACTCGATGCACCCTTCACAGCTCATACCGGAATCCTCGTCAAAATCACCAGCAGCGGCTTCACCCGCGCCTACACCGGCGCAGTCCGCTCCAAGACGTTGCGCATCCCGCTCGTCAAAGGCACCCAGCTCATCACCACCGGCTCCCTCACCCCCGGCGAAGTCCCCGCCAACCTCTCCGAAGGCGATCGCCTCCGCCTCTGGCAGCCCGCCACCAGCGACTACTCCTCCCACACCCTCGAAAATGGCGAGTGGACGCCTGCTTCCCCGACCGTGAAGCCCTTCGAATCTCTCTTCCTCATCCGCAGCACGCCTCTCTTCTGGCTCCCTCAACTGTAATCCATCTGGATGTCGTATCCTGTTCCCAAGTCGAAATCACCCTTCACGATTGCCGCCTCGCAGCCGCCGCCGCTGCCTCGCCGCAGCAAGCGGAAGCGTTTCGCGATGAGCTCGCTCGGGCGCATGGCCGGCTGGATGCTGGTCGCGGCACTCGTTGTGGTTTCTGGCTTCCTTTTGGTCTCGTGGCAGCATGACAGCGAGGCCCGCCAGGGCAGTTTTCGCCGCGCCAGTGTCGAGGCGGCCATCAACGAGGCGCATAGCTTGAAAATGCTCGGCAAAGACGAGCCTGAAACCGCCCAAGAACCCGTGGTGGCCGAAAAGCCCGCGGATACCGAAAAAGAGCCACCATCGAAAAAAGTCACTTTTGCCGCTGAAGCACCCAAAGAGGCTCTGAATGCTCTTTCGACGCTCATCAGCAAAGCCACCGACACGCCGCCGCAAGGTCCGCTCGTGGCTCCAGCATCCCAAGAAGTGCCAGCGCTCGACAAATGGCCTCGCAGCGTGGCTCTCACCGGCACGCCGGAGGTGCGCATCGTCACGGAAGATGCTTCGAAGGGTGAGTTTGTGTATCACACCGAGCATTTTGAATTTTCCTGTGATGCCCCCATCGGCCCCGATGCCGTCCGCCACTTCGCTCGTGTGTTTGAGGCCACCTGGATGCTGAACTGCCAGCTTCCGCTCGATTTGAAACCCGCGCCCGAAACCATGCGCAAATGGTTCCGCGCCCGCATCCTCAGCAGCGATGATGCCTACACCGCCACCGGCGCACCGAAAGGCAGCGGCGGCTACTACTCACGGGCCGACAAAACGATCTACGTGCCCATCTCCAACCTCGGCATGAAGCTCATCGCCGACAAACGCGTGCAGATGGAACGCTCCGTCGAATCCAACGACACGCTCATTCACGAGATCACGCATCAAATGATGAGCCGCTGGCTGCCACGCCTGCCTGTTTGGTTCTCCGAAGGCTCCGCCGAATACGCTGGCATCGCCGATTTCGTCCACGGCCGCTTTTTCCTCTCCGGCATGGAGGTGCGGTTGAAGAACGCCCTCCGCCAGCGTGGTGCCGAGTCCGTGAACGGCCGCATCCGCATGCCCATGCTCAACGTCAACGAGTTGCTCGCCCTCGAGCACAACGCGTGGGTCAGTGTCATCGGCGGCACCTCCGGCAGCGAGAACTACACCTCCGCCCTCCTGCTGACCTACTTCTTCTACCACATGGATAGAAACAAGGACGCCGCCGGCCTCATCGCCTGGCTGCGCGACATCGAAAAAGGTGTCCCCGCCGATCAAGCCGCCCGCACGCATCTCCTCGCCGGACGCAGCGTGGCCAAGCTCGAGGCCGAACTCGCCCAAGCCTACAAACACACCGGCATCGAGCTCGACTTCATCAAGCGGGACGGGGCTGTGTTTGAGGAATAGGCCGGCCTCAGGCTACCTCCACCACCACCGCGCTCGCGTTGTCGCGGCCTGACTCCGCCACCGCATGCTCGACAAAGGCTCGCGCGTCATTTCCGGCGAGCAGCATGTCTTCCAAAGCATGATCCCAAATGCCATCGATGACGCCGTCGGTGCAAAAAAGAAAACGATCACCGCTCTCGCAGCGCAGGCAGCCCACTTGAGGCTCCAGATACTGATGCCCGGCACCGAGGGCCTGGCTGAGCACGCTTTTGCGCGGGTGATTGCGGGCCTCACGTTCATTGATTCTGCCTTCGCGGCGCAGCCAGCCGACCTGCGAATGATCCTCGGTGATCTGCTTGAGCTTTCCACCCTTCGGCAGCCAGTAGATACGGCTGTCTCCCACATGCACAAAATGCATCCAGCCGGGCATGAACCACCCCAGGCTCAGCGTGGCGCCCATGCCGCGGCATTCCTCATAATAGCGCCCCAGCTTTCCGAGCTCCTCGTGAATGCGATGCGCCAGTTCCATGAGCACATCGCCCTGTCCTGCCTCGATCTGGTGGGCGGATTGCTTGAAGCTCTTCGGCAGCAGCCGCGTGATTTTCTCCGCTGCGATCTTGCTGGCAAACTCGCCCGACTTTGCCCCTCCCATGCCATCGCTGACCGCGAAGACGAAATCGCCCGCGTCGAGCGTGCTCTCGCCGATCTTGCCGAGGTAGCGCACCTCCTTCGCGTCGAAATTCAACGCGAGGAAGGTGTCTTCGTTGTTGGTGCGCACGCGGCCGGGATGGGTCATGCCGGACCAGCGGACGTGGTTGGGTGGTTGGGGCGGGTTGGGTTCGCTCATGAAGCGGGTTTCGCGGGCGGGTCGAGGATGGTCGCCAGCTCAAAGTCGATCAGGCAGAAGCGTCCATCACGGGCGCGGTAGGTCACATTGCGGTCAAAGGGGTCGTCATGGCGAACGCCATACTCGGACTCCAGATCGTCGAAGAGCTGCTTCACCTTTCCTTCGCTCAGTCTTTCGACGCGGGAGCCGCAGTTCGTCGTGACGAGATAAAGCTCGTCTTCTTTCGCCTCCAAAACACGCGGCACGTAGTCGCAGCCGCGTTCTTCGAGCACACGGAGCACCTTCACCTCATTGGCAAAGCGCTCCGCGGCGTTCGGACCTCGGAAATGCTTGTGGACGCGACCGTCGTAACCGATACGGACGAGGGCTCGCTGGGTGTTTTTGGCTTCATGCATGGGGTAATGGCAAACTTCCCGTGCCCGGCTCCGCACGCAAGGCACGAGATGTGGCGCATTTTGTCCGCCGATGCTATGCAGCACGCATCATGACCCACGGCTTCCCTCTCGAAAACTGCCGCGCCCTCATCACCGGTGCCTCATCCGGCCTTGGTGCCGAGTTTGCGCGTCAACTGGCCCCGCAGGCCGCCGAGCTCATCCTCGTGGCCCGCCGCGGTGACGTGCTCGAAGAGGTCAAAGCCAGTCTCGCGGGTCAAAAAGCCCGCGTGACCTGCTTCGCGGCCGACTTGGGCAGTGATGCCGGAAGAGCCTCGTTGATGGCTTTTCTCGATCAAAACCTCCTGAAGCCCGATTTGCTCATCAACAACGCCGGCCTCGGTGATTACGGGCCCTTTGCCACCTCGCCCGAGGACAAAACGCGGCTGCAAATCGACCTCAACATCACCGCTCTCACCATGCTCACGCATGCCCTGCTGCCGAAAATGGAAGGCCGCGGCGGTGTTTTGAATGTGAGCTCGCTCGCCAGCGCGCTGCCGATGCCGGAACTCGCGGTTTACGCGGCCTCAAAGAGCTATGTGACGAGCTTTTCCGAAGCCCTCGCCATCGAGCTGGCACCCCGCGGCATCACCGTCACCTGCGTGTGCCCGGGCCCCACGCCCACGAACTTCAGCAAGACCGCGAAGCGCAGCGATGGAAGCGATACGAATCGCGATGGCCAGGCCCTGCTGCGCATCCCTCCCTCCCAGGTTGTCGCCGAGGCGCTCGACGCCTTGAAATGCGGCCGCGCCTGTGTTTTTCCCGGCACGGGGGTCAAAGCGGCGGGCACTCTCTTCCGCCTCATGCCGCGGTTCCTTATGCGCATCCTTCTCCGACGCCGGATGCAGAAGGAGGCAATTGGACTGAAAAAACTTTGACAAACCCGCCGGTCTCCAGCCACAATGAATTTCCCATGAAAAACATTTTGCTGCTGCCCGCATTCGTTGCCTGCGCCCTCGTCTCCTGCAAGAGCGTGGACCAGCGTGATCCGAAAGACCCCCGTCCCTCCGCCGAGCTCACCGAATACTCCGCTCCTCAGGCCAACAAGGGCCTGCGCCATGTGAGCAAGACTGTCGGTCAGACTGCCACCAGCGGCATGGATTTTAGCGAAGACGTCTTGGATGCTGGCGGCAAGGTCGGTGTTCGTCAGGCCCGCGATTACACCGGCATCGGCTACAACACCGTCAGCCGTGGTGATGATCTCGTCGCCCGTGAGGCCGGTCGCTACAGCGATTACGCCATGGACACGGTGGATGGTGGTGCTGACATCGCCTCCAACGCCATCGAGCGTCACCCCAGCTGGATCTACCGCCTCTTCCATCGTGGTGCCGGTTCCACCCGCAAGGTCACCCAGAGCACCCTCGCCACCTATGCTGATGGCACCGAGATCCCGCTTTTCGGCGTCTGGAAGCCCATCAAGCCTGTCGAGCCCAAGCCTTGGATGGTCGGCAGCGTGAATGACCAGTATCCGAATCGTTACGATCTCCCCGGTGCCGGCTGGAAAGGCCGTCCGCCGTCGGTCCCGGTCGTGGACGACTACAGCATGGCCTCCGGTGGCCGTGCTACCGCCACGAAGTAATAATCTCCGAGGCATTTGATTTGAAACGGGAGCGGCTGCGAGGCTGCTCCCGTTTTCTTTTTTGTGTTCGTTGTTAAGAAGCCGGCCACAGGCACGTTTAGGCTGCTGGTTGCACGCCATCTGCGTGCCGCCTTAGCCCTCCGCAACGGACGATGAGCCCCACTGGGAACGACTGAAAGTCCGCGTTGCACACAGGCCGTTCCACACCCAAACTCCACCTCAGTCATGAACACCCCCATCATCCTTGCCGGCCTCGGCCCGCTCGGGACCCCCGAGCTCATCATCATTGCCATCCTCGTCCTCGTGCTTTTTGGCGCGAAGAAGCTCCCCACCTTTGCCCGCAGCCTCGGCAAGAGCATGGGTGAGTTCAAGAAGGCCCGCGATGAGTTCGAACATGAACTTCATCAGGCCCAGATCGAAGCCGAGCGTCCCGCCGCCCCTGCCCAGCCCCAGGAAAAGCGCCAGCCGGTGGCCAATGTGGACGTCTAATCGTCATTCACCTCGCATGAATCCCATGTTCATCACGCGGCGGGCGCTTTTGCCCGCCGTTTTTCTTGCCCTCACCAGCCTCCTGCGTGCCGCGGAGCCCGAGAGCGCCGTCTTCTGCGCCTACAACGTCAAAAACTGGCTCACCATGGACCGCTTTGACATGGCGACGAAAAAGATGCTCCTCGCCTCATCAAAGCCTGAAGACGAAAAGCGCCGCGTCGCGGAGATCATCGCCGCCATCAAGCCTCAAATCCTCGGCGTGTGCGAGATCGGCACCGCGGAGGACCTCGCCGATCTCCAGGCTCATTTGAAAAAGCTCGGCCTCGACCTGCCGCACACCGAAATGGCCCATGGTGGTGATGAAACTCGTCGCCTGGCCCTGCTCTCCGCCTTTCCCATCGCGGCGAGGAACTCGCAGACCAACCTCACCTACCAGCTCGATGGCAATACGATGCCCTTCCAGCGCGGTATCCTCGATGCCACGGTCCGCATCACGCCGACTTTTGACGTGCGTTTCCTCGGCCTTCATCTCAAATCCAAGCGCGAGGTGGATGAAGCCGATCAAGCCCAGATGCGGCGCCATGAGGCCCGCCTGCTCCGCAAGCATATGGACAGCATCTTTGCCGCCGATCCGAAGGTGCGCCTGCTGGCCTACGGCGACTTCAACGAGCATCGAAACGAGCCCGCCATCGACACCATCATGGGCGACCGCCAGAGCGATTCCGCCATGCTGGATGTGCAGATCCGCGACCGCCAAGGCGAGGTCTGGACCCACTTTTGGGACTCGGCCGACACCTATTCGCGGCTCGATTACTTTTTCTCCAGCCGCCTGCTGCGTCCGCACCTCGACTACCGCCGCAGTTTCATCTACTCCTCGCGGGATTTTGACAAGGCCAGCGATCACCGGCCCATCGTGACCACCATCCGGCTGGAGCCCTTCGTCTCCAAGGTGCCCGCCGGGGCCAAGTGATGCTGGGAGGCCCATTTTTTTGAGGCAGACCGGCGCAAACCATTGTAACTGCCCGGCCCCTCCCCCAAAAAACGCGCCCCACGCCCCCATGCATTCCTCCCTCGAACTCAAACGCGAAGTCGATGCCATCCAGATCCCCAGCGGGGACAGCATCAAGCTGCCGCTCGGGATGAAAGTCATCATCACCCAGTCCCTCGGCGGAACCTACACCGTCGCCACCGACTTCGGACTCGCCCGCATCCAGGCCAAGGACGCCGATGCGCTCGGCATCGACCCCGAGGCGGATAAAAAAGCCGAGGCCAGCACCTCTTCCAACGTCCCCGCGGACGTCTCCGACCTCGAAGGCCAGGTCTGGAACCAGCTCAAAAACGTCTATGACCCGGAAATCCCGGTGAACATCGTCGATCTCGGCCTCGTGTATGACTGCAAGGTCGAAACCGACGCCGAGGGCAAAAATAAGGCCACCGTCAAAATGACCCTCACCGCCCCCGGCTGCGGCATGGGCCCCACCATCGCTGCCGATGCCCAAAGCCGCATCATGACCATCGAGGAGATGGACGATGCCGCCGTCGAGCTCGTCTGGGACCCCGCCTGGAACCAGGGCATGATCAGTATCGAGGGCAAAATGAAGCTCGGCATGATCTGAGCCGGAAAAATCTAAAATCAGAAATCTAAAATCTAAAATTCGATGCAGTCTCTTTGGAACGACCAAGAAGCCTCCACCTTCGGAACCGACGCCCTCGGCCAACGCGTTTACACCTCCCGCCTGCTCGGCCGCAATCCTGAGCTCGTGCTGCATGGCGGTGGGAACACCTCCGTCAAAGTCACCGAGAAAGACTACTTCGGAGACAGCGTCGAAATCTGCTACGTCAAAGGCTCCGGCTGGGATCTCGCCACCATCGAGCGTGAAGGCTTCGCCCCCGTGCGCATGGAGGCGCTCCTGAAAATGGCCAAACTGCCCACCATGACCGATGAGGACATGGTCCTGCAGCAACGCGCCGCGATGACGAACCCCAACGCGCCCGCCGCCAGCATCGAGGCAATTTTGCACGCCATCCTGCCCTTCAAGTTCGTCGATCACAGCCACGCGAACGCCATCTCCGCCCTCACCTGCGCCAAAGACGGCGAAGCTCGCACGAAAGAGCTTTTCGGCTCCAAAGTGCTCGTCCTGCCCTATGTGATGCCCGGCTTCGTTTTGGCCAAACAGGTCTTCGAAGTGCTCCAAAAGACCGATCTGCGCAAAGAAGGCATCGAAGGCATCGTCCTCCTCAAACACGGCCTCTTCACCTTCGCCGACGACGCCAAAGCTAGCTACGAAAAGCACCTCGAGCTCGTCACCAAAGCCGAAGCCTACCTCGCCAAGAAAAGTGATGCGGGCACTCCTGCCCGCAGTGAAGTCACTCCCGACCTCCTCGCCCTCTCCAAACTCCGCCAGCTCGTCTCCAAGACCCGCGGTTTCCCTCAAATCGCCCGCCTCAGCACCAGCGAGGCCGCTTTGACCTACGCCGCTCTCCCAAACATCGCCGACTGCGGCGCTCGCGGCCCCTTGACGCCTGATCACAGCATCCGCACCAAGCGAATCCCTGCCGTGCTTGGTGATGACCACGCCGCCAGCATCCAAGCCTTCGCCGCGAACTACGAAAGCTACTTCAAAGCCCACGCCAACGGCCAGACCATGCTCGACGCCGCCCCGCGCTTCGCCGTGTGGCCCGGCAACGGCATCGTGAGCTTTGGCGATACCTTGAAGGACGCCAAAATCGTCGCCGACATCGCCGAAAGCACCGCCGCCACCGTCGCGCTCGGCGAACGCACCGGCGGCTGGGCACCGCTCAGCGAAAAAGACATCTTCGACATCGAATACTGGGACCTCGAACAGGCCAAGCTCCGCAAAGGCCCCGCCCGCAAAGTCCATCAGGGCAAGGTCGCCCTCGTCACCGGCTGCGCCGCCGGCATCGGCTTCGCCATCGCTGAATCCCTGGCCGAGCAGGGCGCTCAAGTCGTCGGTCTCGACATCGACAAAGAGATTCCGCAGATCATGGCGAAGATCGGTGCCATCGGCATCGTCGTGAACCTCACCGAGGACCAGCCCGTGCAGGACGCCATCGACTTCACCGTGCGCGAGTTCGGCGGCATCGACATCGTCGTGAGCAACGCCGGCATCTTCCCGAAGAACGACGCCCTCGACGTCATGGCGCAGCCCGATTGGGACCGCACGCTCATGATCAACCTCACCAGCCATCAAAAGCTGATGAACAAGGTCATCCCGTATGTGAAGCACAGCCCCGATGGCAGCATCATCTTCGTCGGCAGCCGTAACTTCAAAGCCCCCGGCCCCGGTGCCAGCGCCTACTCCTGCTCCAAAGCCGCCCTCACGCAGCTCTGCCGCGTTGCCGCCCTCGAACTCGCCCCGTGGAAGATCCGCGTCAACATCGTGCACCCCGACGCCGTCTTCGACACCAAGCTCTGGACCCCCGAAGCCCTCGCCAAAAGCGCCGCCCGCTACAACATGACCGTCGAGGAATACAAGACCAAGAACCTCATGAAGGTCGAGATCAGGAGCAAAGACATCGGCAACATGGTTGCCGCCATGGCGAGCCCGTTGTTCGCGAAGGTCACCGGTGCGCAGATCCCGGTGGATGGAGGGAATGACCGGGTGATTTAATTGAACGGAAGGGCTCTTGTGAATGTGCTCTTCCATCTTCTCGAGAACTCACCAAGCCTGATCGGCTTGATGGCCATGGGAATCTGTTGGGCGACCGCCCGACGTCTTCGATGGTTTTGGATTACAGCAGCAGCCTGCTGTGTGCTGTTTCTGTTAAATGACATCCTCGTTGAACGCTGGATGTCACGCTGGCTGGCGAAGGACTATGGCCCTCACGGAGCCAGCGTGGTCATTCCGTCCTTTTATATGCTTGTCTGCTGGTGTGGTTTGATGCTGCTGCGACATGCCGTCGAGCTTTGCACGTGTTGGAAAGAGAAGCCGCACAGGTTCTTCGCCTTATTGATCGTCTTGGTGGCCACTCTGGTAATCAGCGGTGCGTTGTGGATGATTCGGATTCAGTCTCGCTAAAGGCGTGGGCTATCCAACCGCATATTCAGTCGTGGACTGAGGAGGGCATCGCAGCAAAACACTGCCTTCGCCCGCTGAGCAGCTATCGCGAAGAATAGCATTGCCAAAAGCATGTTGGTTGAGAAACATTCTTTGTGAAGACCCATCGTCGTACTTCCAAGTCACCCCAGAAGCCTGATTGGCAACCAGAGCACTGGCTGATGCTTTGGGACATTATCTGGAAAAGGCTTCCTTGGTTGGTTTGGGCATTTGCGGGGCTTCTTCTTGCCGCAGCCTGTTTGGTCCATTCGGTGTTTTCGGGAGATTCTCCATCTGCCGCGATGCGCGAATGGCTTTCACTCACTCGCTGGTTCGTGCCTCGATGATCTCTGGAGCCATCAACCCTCGCGCCAGCGTCGTGGAGTGCGTGTGGCAAGCCTTAGCGCGACACCGCTGTCGCCAGCCGGATGGCGTTCTTTGGCCTCAGCCCCTTCTTCCTGCGCTCGACAGCGGTGTCGTCGATGCAAGGTGCCCTTGCATCTCTGCCACCGCACTCCACGACGCTTCGCGCATCACACCACGCCCACCCTTTGCGGCCCCGCCACCTCCCGAAATGCCTCGGAGCAGCGATGCCAGTCCACGAGATCAATCGTGTAGGGCACGCGGAGCTGCTCCAGGGCCTCG
>CALMTT010000108.1 GCA_937872615.1 uncultured Verrucomicrobiaceae bacterium
GCATGACCTGCTCGATCTGGTCCTTTTTGATCACGAAATGCGGGGCGCTGGTGCTGGAGATGATCACATCGACCTCGTGCAGCGCATGCTCCCATTCGTCGAACTTGAGCGCGGTGCCCTTCATCTCCGTGGCGAGCTCCACGGCCTTGTCGTAGCTGCGGTTGGAGACGATGATGCTCTTCGCGCCGCGGCTGAGCAGGCTTTGCGCACAGGTGCGGCTCATCTCGCCGGCACCGACGAGCATCACGCGGCATTCTTTGAGGTCATGCACACGCTCCGCGAGATCGACGGCCACGCTGCCGACGCTGGTGCTGCCGCGTTGGATGGTGGTCTCGTTCCGCACTTTCTTGCCGACGGCAAAGGCCTGCTGGAAGAGCTTGTTGAGCGTCTTGCCCGTGCTGCCGGTGTCGAGCGCCGTTTTGTAGGCGGCCTTCACCTGGCCAAAAATCTCCGTTTCGCCCAAAACCATCGAATCGAGGCCGCTGACGACGCGGAAGAGATGTCGCGCGGCCTCCGCGGCATCGAGTTTGTAGAGCACCATGGCCTCGGCGTGCTCCGGCTGGAGCTGGAAATGCTGCACGAGGTAGTCGCGCAGGGCTTCATGGCTTTGCACGGCCTCCGGCAGCTCGTGTGAGGCATAGAGTTCGACGCGGTTGCAGGTGCTCAGCACGACGCTTTCGGCAAAGCCGGGCAGCTCGCGGATGTTTTTCGCCGCCTGCGGCACCACGGCCTCCGGAAAGGCCAGGCGCTCACGCACCTCGACGGGCGTCGTTTTGTAGTTCAGGCCCACACAGACGAGAGAACCGGTGGCGCGGATGCTGTCGTTGGGAGTCGGATCAGGCATGCGTCACGATCCACAACGAAATAAACGGCAGCACAAAACCCACCACGGCCAGCCACGCCGTGCGGCGCGGAGAGGTGACGTGCCGCCACATCAAAAACGAAATCACCGCGTAGAGAGCCCACACGATCCACGAGAAGATCAGCTTCGGGTGAGACACCGGCGTGTGCAGCGCAAAGGAGATGGCCAGCGCCGTGCTGAGCAGCACGATCCCGAGACCGACCAGACGCTGGATGGCCTTGGCCAGACCTTGAATGGGTGGCAGTTGGTAAAACAGGCCGCCGATGCGGTGCTGCTTCAAAAGACGCTCCTGCACGAGGTACATGACCCCGGTGATGCAGGCGAGCGCAAAGGCTGCGTAGGCGATCAGGGCCACCGCGGCATGAAGCTCGACCAGTCCATTGATCTTGCCTTTCACAGCATAGGGTTTGAAGCCTTGGGCGAATGCGATGCCCTGCATGATGGTAACCAGCGGCGCGGTAAAGAGCCCGAGCAGGGACAGGCGGAAGCCGGAACCGACGAGAAAGTAGAGCAGCACCACGCTCCAGCCGATGAAGACAAGGATGTCAGCGAGGCTCTTCATCGGGCACTGGCCCACTTCCTGGCCGCGGTGATAGAGAAAGGCCGTCTGCAGGGCAAACCCGGCGGCCATGAGCACCAACTGCGTGTTCCCCTGCTTCCAGCGACCGGATTTCAGCGCCATCAGGGCCTGCACGACCGCCGCGGCAAAGGCCAGCGTGGCTGCGAGCAGGAGGATGGAGGTGAGCGGCATCGGGGAAGGGGGGCGGATACTCGCGAGCGAGGGGGCTTTTCGCAAGGATGAAGGCGCGAAGACGCCGGGAAGCTCTGTGCAAGGAATGTGATCCGGATGTCCAAAACTGGCGAAACAGCCCTTCCATGGCCTTTTGACCGCGTTCGGCCACTTGTGTCCCCAACCCCTCCTTGCGTGCCTTTTGACCCGTGCTAGCCTCGCGGCCCTCTAAAAATCTCACCTCGCACGCATATCATGGGCAAAACTCTCTTCGCCAAAGTCTGGGAATCGCATTCGGTCGGCACGCTCGCCAATGGCCAGACGCAGCTCCTCATCGACACGCATCTCGTCCATGAAGTGACCAGCCCGCAGGCCTTTGGCATGCTCCGCGATCTCGGCCTGAAGGTGGCCTACCCACACCGCACCTTCGCGACGGTCGATCACATCGTGCCCACGGACAGCCAGGTGGCTCCTTTTGCCGATCCTTTGGCTGAAGAAATGATCCAGGAGCTGAACAAGAACGCCAAGGAGACCGGCATCACCTATTTCAACCTCGCCAGCGGCAAGCAGGGCATCGTCCATGTCGTCGGACCCGAGCAGGGCATTACCCAGCCCGGCACCACCATCGCCTGCGGCGACAGCCACACGGCCACGCACGGCGCTTTCGGCGCGATCGCCTTCGGCATCGGCACCACGCAGGTGCGTGACGTGCTCGCCACGCAGACGATGGCTCTCAGCGTGATGAAGGTCCGCCGCATCAATGTGGACGGCCAGCTCAAGCCGGGTGTGTATTCCAAAGACGTGGCGCTGCACATCATCCGCCTGCTCGGCGCCGGTGGTGGCAAAGGTTACGCCTATGAATATGGCGGCAGCTTGTTCGACAGCTTCACGATGGAAGAGCGCATGACCGTCTGCAACATGGCCATCGAAGGCGGTGCCCGCTGTGGTTATGTGAATCCGGACGAAAAGACCTTCGAGTATCTCAAAGGCCGTCCGTATTCCCCGAAGGACGCGGAATGGGACAAGGCCGTCGCGCAATGGCGTGCCGTGGCCTCCGACAAGGACTGCGTCTATGACGATGTGGTGAACATCAAAGCGGAGGACATCCCGCCGACCGTCACCTGGGGCGTCAGCCCGGACCAAGCCATCGCGGTGACCGAAAACGTGCCCTCCGTGGCCGATGCGAAGACCGCCACGCAGCGTGAATCGACCGAAGAAGCACTCGCCTACATGAAACTGCAGGGCGGAGCGCCGATCAAAGGCACAAAGATTGACGTGGCCTTCATCGGCAGCTGCACGAACGGCCGCCTGAGCGACTTCCGCGAAGTGGCGAAATTCATCAAAGGCCGCAAAGTGGCCGCTGGCGTGAAGGCGATCGCCGTTCCCGGCTCGCAGATCGTCGATGTGCTCGCGAAGCAGGAAGGTCTCGACAAGATTTTCAGCGAAGCCGGCTTTGAATGGCGTGCCGCAGGCTGCTCGATGTGCCTCGCGATGAATCCGGACAAGCTCATCGGCGACCAGCTCTGCGCGTCATCTTCCAATCGCAACTTCAAGGGCCGCCAAGGCAGCCCCACCGGCCGCACGGTCCTCATGAGCCCCGTCATGGTCGCCGCCGCCGCGCTCAGTGGCAGCATCGCGGACGCCCGCGAGGTGTTTGCGATCTGATTGGACCTTCGATAAGGACCTGTTTCCCAAACCTCCCCGACGCCACCAGTGCGCGGGGAGGTTTGTTTTTGCCGCCTTGACTCGAAAGGGGCGTTTCAGGCATGCTCATTCGCATGAAAGCCCGTCCGTCATTTTGGGTCGCCTTGCTCCTCGTGGCAGTCTTTGCCATGTGGCACTTCGAGTTGTTCGCGCAGCCTTTGGAGCTTGGAAATGGTGCACGGTATGTTCCGAGGCGTGTGAATGGTGTGATGCTGCATCTCGTTTTCTTCGACGAATCGAAAACCAAGCTGCGTGTGCTCGCCAACATTTTTGCCAACCCGGATTTACCGGAAATTGACGATTACTACGAACCTTTTGATTTTGATTATCAATACTTGCACACCGCAGGCAATAGCCAGCACCAACCCACGGCTCGCCCGCGCTCGCTGATTAGCGGCCAGCGCATGGAAAAAATTAATTGGGGCCCCAACTGGGAAGAAATTCTGGGCACCGAGTTTGCAAAACGCAAAAAAGATAAAAACTTTGACAATGTGGTACAGACTGAAATTTACGGTCAGTTTGAAAAAACATTTTTAATGTATTTACCGCGCCTGTGTGAACACTGCTTGAACCCTGCCTGTGTTGCCTCCTGCCCTTCCGGTGCGATTTATAAACGTGAAGAGGACGGCATTGTACTGATCGATCAGGATAAATGTCGCGGCTGGCGGATGTGTGTATCCGGCTGCCCCTATAAAAAAATCTATTACAACTGGAAAAGTGGCAAATCAGAAAAATGTACTTTTTGCTATCCGCGTATTGAAGCCGGTCAACCCACTGTTTGCTCAGAGACCTGCGTAGGTCGCATTCGCTATTTAGGTGTACTGCTGTATGACGCCGACCGCATTGCGGAAGCGGCCAGCGTGGCCAGCGAACAAGATTTATATCAAGCGCAGTTAGATATTTTCCTCGACCCGAATGACCCGGGCGTTATTGCCGCCGCACAAGCCGAAGGAATTCCACAAGCCTGGATTGATGCAGCACAGCGTTCACCGGTGTACAAAATGGCGGTGGATTGGCAAGTCGCGCTGCCACTGCACCCTGAATATCGCACCCTTCCGATGGTGTGGTACATACCGCCACTGTCGCCCATCCAAAACGCGGCGCAAGCGGGTCATGTTGGTATGAACGGCGAGATTCCCGATTTGAAATCCCTGCGTATTCCGCTGCGCTATCTCGCCAACTTATTAACCGCTGGCGATGAAAAACCGGTTGAGTATGCGCTGGAACGCATGATCGCCATGCGCGCTTATATGCGCAGTAAACACGTGGACGGTGTACAGGATCTAGGCGTACTTAAACAAGTCGGGCTGGATGTTGCCACGGTGGAAGAAATGTATCGCTACATGGCTATCGCCAATTATGAAGACCGTTTTGTAGTGCCCACCAGCCACCGCGCCTACGCTGAAAATGCTTACGATTTAAAAAGTAGTTGTGGCTTTAGTTTTGGCAACGGCTGTGGTGATGGCAATAACGATGTGAATCTTTTCGGCACCAAAGCCAAAGGGGTTCGTCAGGTTATTCCCGTGTCGATTCAGGAGTAGTCCCCATGAAATTATTAACGGTTTTATCACTGCTGATGGATTACCCGGAAGACAACTCCGAAGAATTGATAGCAGTGCTGCGCATCGGCGTGCAATTAATGGACACGCCGCCGCAAGCCAAACAAAAAATACATCACCATCTTGATCAGTTTTTAAAATATTACGCAACTACGTCGCTGTTGGATCTGCAATCTAACTATGACGGTTTGTTTGAGCGCGGCCGTGCACTCTCACTGCATTTGTTTGAGCATATTCACGGTGAATCCCGTGATAGAGGTCAGGCCATGGTGGATTTACAACAGCAATATCACACCGCCGGTTTGGATATTGGCGTAAAAGAACTGCCCGATTATTTACCCTTGTATCTGGAGTTTTTATCTACCCAAGGCGAAGAGAATGCGCGCATT
>CALMTT010000109.1 GCA_937872615.1 uncultured Verrucomicrobiaceae bacterium
CCGTGCGGAATGAGATCGAAATCGTGCCCTTCCCGCCCGGCTGGATGCTCCTCGCCGCGAACGGCCTCAAAGCCACGCTCCTCGGCGAGGCCGCCACCGACTTCGAGGCGCGTGACCTCGCCCGCAGCATCATGGAAAGCTGGAGCGCCAAGGGCGGCAACGTCAGCGGAGCGCTTCAATCGAACCTCGAAGATCACGACGAGGCCGCTGACATCTCCGCCACGCTCGGCGGCCTGCCCTCGCCTTCTTCGAATGTCGAACTGCACCTCGCCCGCATCGGCGGTCGTTGGCAAAAATTGAAGCTCGCCGAGACCGATGACGCGCTTCACGATCAAGCCGCCGCCCTCGGCGTGAAGGATGAGGAGTGGAAAAAAGACATCGCGCCGCTGCTCGCCACGCTCCGCCAGGATCACGCCGCGGCCACCGAGCGTGCCAAGCAGACCGCCGCCCTCGAAAAGCTCCCGCTCGGCCATCTTTTCATCGCCGTGCGTGACCAGCGCATCATCCTGCGCGGCGAAGTCGGCAGCGCCGCCATCAAACGCGCCCTGCTCGATGAGGCGCTGGAGGTTTTCCCGGCCCGCCGCATCCACGATGACATCCGCGTGAATGCCGCGCGACGCCCCGTCGCCGATTTTGGACCTTTCACCACCGCGCTGCTGCCCGCCGCGGATGCCAGCGAGGAAAAAGCCTTCCACCTCGGCATCAGCGGCCAGGCCTGGATGCCGCTCGACTGGCGTGGCTCACGCGACGAAGCCTCGTGGAAGGAAAAACTCCCCGAAGGCATCGATCCCGTGCTGCTTCAATCCGACAACGCCCAGCTCATCGACTTCCTCCAGGGCAGCGATGCCAACATGCCGCCCATCGCCCGCACCCAGCCCGCCTTCATCGTGCTCGCCCTCATCGGCAACAAGGCCCTGCTCAGTGGCCAGATCGCCGAACCCGCGCTGCACGCCCAGCTCCTCGCCGCCGTGAAGACCGCGTATGCGCCCGGCATCGTCACCGAGGCCGATTTCTTCGCCGTGCGCGGCCATTGCCAGCCCTCCGACGACGTGCTGCACACCGCGAAAAGCCTCCCGCCGCGTGGAGCCAAGCCCCTGCTCGCCTTTGCCACCCCCGGCAGCACTTGGGAAGTGCGTGAAGTCACCCCCGCCCTCGTCGAGCCCGGAGCCCTTGCCAAATCAGGCCTCCTCCCCGAAGACATCCCCGCCAATCTCGTCGAGGAAGCCGCCGCCGACACCCTCGAACAACTCCGCGCCCTCCTCCGCCCCAAATCTTAATCCACCGTGTCTTCCACCTTCTGGTTCCTGCTCGAATTCACCGTGCTGCTCGCCCTCGCAGCCGGCGTCTTCGCATGGCTCGGCTGGATGTGGCGCGGCTCAGAGCGCGGTGATCGAGTCAAAAAGCTTCAGGCCGAAGTCGAAGAACAGCGCCGCATGGCCCGCACCGCCATGGACGAGCGTGATGCCGCCCGTGCCGAGGTCACCAACACTGGCGGCAGCGTGCACGTCAGCGATGCCGCGCCGCTCATCCAGGCCAACGAAGCCCTCGAAAGCGAAAACATCCGCCTTCGCGAAGAGCGCAAAACCCTCGAAGCACGCCTCGCCACCCTTCAGGCGGACAACGCACACCTCTTCTCCCAATCCTCCGCCAGCCTCGCCGAGGCGCTCAAGAAGACCCACCAGCTCGAAGCCGATCTCGCCGTCGCCCAGGCCTTCGCTTCCGAGGTCAGCACACTCCGTCAGCAGCTCGCCGATGCGAAAGTGGCGCATCAATCCGAGGTCTCCACCATCCAGCAAAAGCTTGATGCCGCCGACAGCACCGAAGACCAGCTTTCCGCCCTTCGCGATCAAAACACTTCGCTCAACGAAGAGCTCCAAAAGGCCCAAACAAGTCTCGCAGCAGCCAACGCCGAAAAAGCCGCGATTCAGGAAAAACTCGCCGCAAGCACCGCCGAGGCCCAAAACGATCTGCAAACGGCCCGCAGCGAGATTTCTGCTCTCGAACAAAAACTCGTCCAAACCACCACCGAGCTTCAAAAAGTCCAAAACGAGATCGCCGCCCTTCAGCAAAAGCTCGCCGAAGCTCCTCCACCGGCTCCGCAGCCCGTCGTTCAACCCGTTGTCGAAGCTCCCGCGCCTGCTCCAGCTCCCAAAGTCGAAAAAGCCGCTCCCAAACCCCGCGCCACCAAAAAGAAGGCTGCCACCAGCACCGCGCACAACGCCCAGGAAAAGCTGGCCCAGATCGAGACCGCCCTCGCGCCGCAGCTTGCCGTGCTCGCCGCCCTCACGCAGGAGCGGGACGACTGGCAGCGCCGCGTCACCCTTCTCGAATCGAAGACCCCGCCGGATCTCGCCGGCCTCGGCCTGTCCCGTCGCAGCCTCGCCAGCAGCGCCGAACGCCTTTCCGAAGCCCAAGCCGCCGTCGAGTCCCTGCAAAACCAGCAACGTGCCCTTCACAAAACCATCCAGCAGGCCACCGACCTAGCCAGCCAGCCCGACGACGACCTCACGAAGATCAAAGGCATCAAAGGCGTGCTCAGCGAGCAGCTCCACGCCCTCGGCATCCGCACCTGGCGCCAGATCGCCGAGTGGAACGACGACGACCTCCGCGCCTTCAGCGAACTCCTCGCCTTTAAAAACCGCGCCACCCGCGATCACTGGCAGGAACAAGCGAAGCTGCTGGCGCAGCCATGACGAATTCAGAATTCCGAATGTCTCTGACGCGTCCATGACACTACCAGCCTCCGCTTCCCAGCTCACGCCCGCCCGGATGGCCGCGGCGCTGGACCGGCGGGAAGGCTTTGTGTGGATGGACTCGTCTCTTCCGCAGCCGGGAGCCGTCAGTGTGCTCACTGCGGAGCCCATCGAAGTGTTACGCGGCCACATTGAGCGGGATTGGAAGCTCGTCCGCGCGGCGCTGAGCCTGCCGCGGGCCACGCGGGGCGGGCTTTACGGCTGGGTCGGCTACGACGGCCAGTTTGTGCTCGGCGTGTATCCGCATGGATTGCTCTACGAGCACGACAGCGGCCGCTGGAGCAGCTTTGGCGATTTTAAACTGCCCGATGCAGACCTCGCCGCGCCCGCCACGCCTCCACCGCTCGAGTTTAAGCCATTGGTCACGAAGGATGAGTTCACCCGCATCGTGCGGCAGGCGCAGGATTACATCGCCGCGGGTGACATCTACCAGGTGAACCTTTCTTATCCATGGACCGCCTCATGGCCGGAGAAGGCGGATGCGCTCGGGTTGTATCTGAAACTGCGCGAGGTATCGCCTGCGCCGCATGCGGCCTTTTTGCGGCTCGATGGCACCGCGGTGCTCTCCGCCTCGATGGAGACCTTTTTGAAGCTCGATGGCCAGCAGATCACCACGCGGCCGATCAAAGGCACCCGGCCTCGTTACCTCGATGACGTGCAGCGGGATGTCGCGGCGCAAAATGAGCTGCGTGTGTCAGAGAAGGAAAAGGCCGAGCTGCTCATGATCACCGATCTCGAGCGGAATGATCTCGGCCAGGTGTGTGACTTTGGCAGCGTGCAGGTGCCGGAGCTGTGGCGTGTGGAGAGCTTTGCGCAGGTGTTTCATCTCGTCTCGACAGTCACGGGCCGTCTGCGGGCGCACATCGACCACGCGGGTGCCTTTCGTGCCTGTTTTCCCGGCGGAAGCATCACCGGTGCGCCGAAGAAGCGTGCCAGCGAAATCATCGCGGAGCTCGAGAAGCATCCGCGTGGCATTTACACCGGCGCGATCGGCTGGTTCGGCTTTGACGGGCGCAGCCAGTGGAACATCGCCATCCGCACCGCGGTGCAAAAAGGGCCTGAAATCCGTTTTCACACCGGTTGTGGCATCGTCTCCGATTCCGTGCCCGATTTGGAGCACGAGGAAAGCCTGCACAAAGCCGCCGGCATCCTCAAGGCCGCGGCTCAAACGGCGTGACGATCAAATCCCCGCCTCCATCACCTTCATCCAACGGGAGCGGAAAGGGCGATTCTCTTCCATGAGCTGAGCGGCGAGCGTCGTGGAGAGCTGGTCGAGGCCCGCAGCGCGAGCAAACGTGGCCGCGAGCTCCTGGCGATGGTAGTAATCCGTGGAGTCAGTTACCTGCGTCGTGAAGCTCTGCGCCATCTCGATGAGGCTTTGCGGCGCGATGGAGTCGAACGGGATCGTGATCGTGCCGCCCTCGACCTTGAGTTGCAGATCGTTGCTGCCCGCGGCGAGGCTGGCGGTGCCGGTGAGCGTGACGCCGCTGCGCTGCGTGAGCGTGCCGGTCCATCCTTTGCCGATGAGATCGAGCTGGAGCTGCTTGGTGAAATCGCGGGCGGAGCTGTAGAGATACAGACGGCCTTCAACCGCGGTGCGCACGTCCGTCGTCTCAAAACGCAGACCGGTGAGAAGGTCGATGGCGCGGGAGTAATCGAAGCCATGCACAAGCGAGGGCAGCAGCGCGGTGACCTCCGCGAGCTGGGCGAGATCGGCCTTGCGGCGGGTGTCTTCTTCGCGGCGTTGTTTGGTCTGTTCTTCGAGTCGCACGCGGGCGAGTTCGCGCTTCAGCCCGGCCTCCATCTGCTCGATGCTAGTGCGGAAGGCCCCGCTGGATTTGATCTTCTCCCGCGTCTGCCGCACCTCGTCGAGCGCGGCGCTGAGTTCTTCGAGCGTGTTCACTTTGCGCTGCTTCAAAGCGGTGCGCAGGAGGTGAAAGTCCGGTTTGTAGAAATCGACGAGCACGCTGTAGAGCGCCACCCAGTCATGCGACGTCGTTGTCGAAGCTTCCGATACTTTTTTCAGCTCGGCGAGGCTCTCTGCGAAAAACTCCATCTCTCTCGCGCCGGCCTCCGCATCGCCAAAATGCCATTCAGCGAGGCCTTGGGCCAGGTAGCCGAGCAGTTCTTCATTGGTGGCCTTATAACCGAGCTTCGTCTGCGACATGCCGAGGCCGAGGCCTTTCTCCATGCGCTGGCCGACGGTGGCAAAGAAGGTGCCAAGGCCATTCACCGCGGCGAGCGTGTCCTTCTCCGCGCCTTTGACGGCGAGGTCGTGGAAGGCAGCCTCGGCCTTTTTGCGGTTTCCCTGCATGAGGGCGCACAACCCGGCATTGAAGCGGGCCCAGCACTGGGTCGGCTGGCGTGTCTCTTTGGAATCGGCGATGCGTTCAAACTGGTGCCTCGCCTCCTCGAAATTACGCTCGCCGAGCATCTGCCGGCGGGCTTCGAGGAATTTTTCAGTGACGGTCTTCTTGCTGCCAGCCTCAATGGTGACTCCATCGCCCGCGAGCGAGCCGGGATCGGCCGTGGTGAGCTGTCGTGCGATGCTTTTCGTGGTGCTGCGCTGCCTTCCTTCACCCAAAAGCCAGCCCACGAGGAAGGCGAGCATGATGGAGGCGGCCACGGTGCCGATGAGGCGTGCGCGACGCGAGATGAGTCGGCGGCGGATGCCCGTTTGATTCAGCAGTCCATCTGCAAGACGCAGCTCCTCGACGACTTCGTCGTAGTTCGAGAAGCGGTCCTCGGGCTTGAAGCTGAGCATGTGATTGATGACATGCTCCGTGCGGGCCGCGAAGCGCAGGCCGCTGTCGCCGAGCGTGACGCGGCGGCTCTTGATGCGGCGCAGCTCTTCAATGGCATGCGTGTCCACCTGATGCGGTGGCGAGCCGGTGAGGGCGTGGAAGAGCGTGGCGCCGAGACTGAAGATGTCGCTGCGGTAGTCTTCCTCGTTTTGGAGGATCTTTTCCGGGGCCACATAGTAGGGCGTGGCCCAGATTTCGGCGCTTTTGTCCGGTCCGCGGTCGGTGAAGAGTGCGAGACCGAAGTCCACGACCTTCGCGGTGCCCGTTTCGGTGAAAAGGATGTTCGCGGGCTTCACATCGCGATGGATCAGCCCTTGGTGCTGCGCGGCCCGCAGCCCTTCCGCGACCTCGTGGCCGATGCGCAGGGCATCGCCCTCGGTCAGCTTGTTCTCGCGACGGATACGCTGCTCGAGGCTGCCGCCACCGACCAGCTCCATGGCGAGGTAAAAGTACCCCTGGTCATAGCCCACGGAGTAGAGCTTGATGACGTTCGGATGCGTGATGCTCGCGGTGATGAGCGCCTCCTGGCGGAACTGCTCCAAACGGGCCGCGTCGCGGCTGTAGGTGCGGTTGAGGATTTTCAGCGCCACCCGGCGGCCGAGCGTCTCGTCCTCCGCCTCGAACACGCGGCTCATGCCACCTTCGCCGATCTGGCGCACGATCATGAAATGGTCGAACCGGCGGCGCACGCGGACCATCTGGCCGCAAAACGGGCACTTCAGCTTCGTGAAGGGCTCCAGCGAGGTCACATCAATCTTCTCCTGACACACAGGACAGGTGCTGAGAAAGGTTTGCTCTGGAGGGGAGATGGTCACTTCGGGTCTCGGCTAAAAACGCCACCGAGGGACGCCGGTTGTATGCCAGAAATTACAGATTGCCTAATTAATTTGAATATTGAGTATGGAGCCATGGATTGGACCGTCACTGAAGCCGCTGACTATGGCCTGCGTTTGGATAAGCACCTCGCCCAAAGGTTGCCGGATTTGTCACGCACCCGTGTCCAGGACCTGATCAAAGAAGGCCACATCACCCTGAACGAGCGGACCGTGAAAGCGGGGGCCATCCTCAAGCACGGCGATGCCATCCACGTGACCATCCCGGAGGTCGTGCCGGTCGAGGTCAAAGCGCAGGACATTCCCATCACGATCCTCTTTGAAGACAGCGACATCGTCGTCATCGACAAGCCACCCGGCCTCGTCGTGCATCCCGCCGAGGGCAATCCCGATGGCACGCTCGTGAACGCCCTGCTGCATCACATTGACGACCTCAGCGGCATCGGCGGTGAGATGCGCCCCGGCATCGTGCATCGTCTCGATAAAGACACCAGCGGCTGCATGGTCGTCGCCAAGCACGACATCTCCCATCGCCGTCTGACCGAGGCCTTTTCGGAGCGGCGGCTAACGAAAATCTACCTCGCCGTCATCAACGGCGTGCCCAAGGAAAGCAGCGGCCGTGTGCAAAACATGATCGGCAGGCATCCTGTGGATCGCAAACGCATGGCCATCCTCTACGATGGTGCCGGCAAGGAGGCCGTCACCGAATGGACAAAGCTCGGCGAGCACCAAAGCTGTGCTCTCATTCAAAATCGACTGCTCACCGGCCGCACGCACCAGATCCGCGTCCACATGAAGGAAGCGCTCGGCTTCCCCATCCTCGGCGATCCGATCTACGGCCATCCCTCGCGGCAAAAGGTGCCCACTCCGCGACTCATGCTTCACGCCTGGAAGCTTGCCTTCCAGCATCCCATTCACGACCAACCGATGGCCTTCGAAGCCGCCATCCCGCCGGAGTTTGAGCCCTGGGTGAAGGCGGCTGGTGTCACTTCGGCAGCGGCACCTGCACGGGATGCATGAGGTAAGCGATCAAATCACGCACCTGATCCGCTGGGAAGGCCAGCAGCAATCCCTCGGGCATCATCGAAAGCGGTGACGTGTCTGTTTTCACGACTTCCGCCTGATCGAGGGTCATCGACTCGGTCAGCGTTCGCAGCGTCAAAGTGCGGTCGGTCCTGCCGGCGATCACGCCGCTGAGCTGGCGGCCGTCTTTGAGCGTGAGAATGCTCATGCGGTAGTCGGCGCTGACCACGCCGCTCGGATCAGCGATGTTTTCGAGCAGGTAATCGAGGCTCGCCCGGCCGCTGCCAGTGAGATCGGGTCCGATCTTGCCACCTTGGCCATACATCATGTGGCAGGCACCGCAAACGGCGTTGAAGAGCATGCGGCCATTGCTGAGATTCGCTTTGGCGAGCACCTCCGGCTTCAAATCGCCCTTCAGCTTCTCGATGAGCTGCTTTTTGTCCGCCGCGGATTCACGCAACTCGCCCCAAGCCTCGACGAGTTGCTTGGTGAGAGCTTCATCATTGAAAGCGCGGATCTGACGAGCGTGGAAGGCGCTCAGTTCCGTGCGCGGAATCCTGCCCGCGGCCATCTCGGCGAGCATCGCCTGCGCGAAGGCCGGACGTGCGACCAGCGTGTCCATGATGCCAGCGGCAAACTTGCGGTAGTTTTTGGCGAGCTGCTTGCCGATCTCCGGATCATCAAACAACGCGAGTCCTCGCGCTGCCGTCGTGTTGAGGCCGCGAACGTCGATGAGCTTCGTGCAAACCTCGCGCAAATCCGCCGGACGTGCTTCGATGAGTGTTTTGAGCGCCGACTCGCGGGCGGGGATGTCCGCCTTGTCATCAAGAGCGATTTTCTTCACATCATCGAGCGCCCGGCCATCACCGAAGAGGATGCTCAGATCGCGGATCAAAGTGGTTCGGGCTTCAGCCCGACCCGGATCGTTCTCAGATCGAGCTAAAGCTCGAACCACTTTTTCATCCCAATTCGCCGGCTTGGGAGCCTTGCGAATGCCCTTCAAGGCCTCCGTCATGCCTTCGAGCACATCGTCGGAGCTGTTGATGGCCAGCAACGCATTCAGCGCCTCCGGCTCAGTTGCGAGCTTGCGAGCGATCCAACGCGTCACTTTGGGCCACGAGCATGCTTTGGCGATTTCGAGCAACGAATCGGCCTTCAACGGCGAAATGCCATACCAGACCATGTGAGACAAAAACGGATCATCTGCCAGTTCCGCCTGGGTGGTGAGAGCTGTCGCCAGCCCGGTTCTTTTTGAAAGCGGCAGTCGCTGAAGCATCGAAGCCAGGTTCAGCTTCACGAGCTTCGAAGTTTCATTCCGCGTCAGTGAGGTCAATTGGGTCAAAACCTCCTCACTTCCAGTCTCCGCCGGATACACAAAATGCTCCCGTGGCCCCGTGATCGTATCCAAAGGCCAAAACTGGCTCATCTCCCGCAAAGCGAGCACCCGGGCATGCTCGTTCTTCGAATTGAAATCCGCCTTCGGCCATGGCTTGCGCCAAGCGAAGGGCTTTTCCGGCTTCTTCGGCTCTCCGTAGCTGATGCGGAAGATGCGGCCACTCGTCCGATGCACGCCGGTGGACTCGTGGCACTCGCCGGTGTCGCTCCAGTCGAGGATGAAGCCGCTGCCGTCGGGGCCGGTGCTGATCTCGATGCCGCGGAACCATGGATCGTCGCTGAGGAAGACATCGGGCTCGTGTTTGCCGACGTAGCCGCTGCCGTTGCGTTCGAGGCGTTCCACATTGGCGCGGCGACCGTGCATGTTGAGCGTGAAGAGCTTGTTGCGGTATGGCTCCGGCCATTGATCGGCCTGGTAAATCATCATGCCGATATGGGCATGGCCGCCGCCAAGGCTGTTCGCCTTTCCATCGCGGCTTTCGGTCCAACTTCCGCTGCGGTCGTAGTGGTAGTGATCGGCGATGGTGTCGAGCTTTTCATACACGAAGGGATTCAGCGTGCTCGAATCCATCAGATGCGCCCCGTGAATGAGGTGCCAGAGGTGGCCGGTGACGGTGTTAATGAAGAAGAGCTCGCCATTCGCATCCCAATCATGGCCCCACGGATTGGTGGTGCCGTGAGTGAGCACTTCGACGATCTTCTTTTCCGGATGGTAGCGCCAGATGCCGCCTTTCATCGGGACGCGCTGCTCTTCCGGCGTGCCGGGAACGCCGAGCTTGCCCGGGCAGGAGTGTCCGCAGCGACCGTAGAGCCAGCCATCGGGTGCGAAGCGCAGGCCGTTGGCAAAGTTATGGTAGTTGTCCTTCGCAACGGTGAAGCCGTCGATCATCACCTGCGGATCGCCATCGGGAATGTCATCGCCATTCGCATCCGGGATGAAGAGCACCTGCGGCGGGCACATGAGCCACACGCCGCCACGACCGACCTCGACGCTGGTGAGCATTTGCACATCCTCGGTGAACACTTTCCGCGTCTCAGCGATGCCATCCCAGTCTTTGTCTTCCAGGATGATGACGCGATCCTTCAGCGTGAGGTCAAAGCGCTTTGCCCGCTCGGCGTAGGTGTAGTTTTCCGCCACCCACATGCGGCCTTTCGCATCCCAAGCCATCGCGATGGGATTCTGTACCTCCGGCTCTGCGGCAAACAGCGTCGCCTTGAAGCCCGCTGGCAGTTTGAGTGCCTTCAAGGCCTCCTGCGGCGACATCGGCGAGGGATTGCCCGGCTCGCTATTGTAGAGCGCGGGGAAATCCGCCGCACAGGCGAAGGCGGTGAGAAGAGAGAGGTAAGAGGTGAGAAGGCGGACGCGCATGGAGCGCGAAGGTGTCGAGCCACTTCGGGCTGACAAGTGCCGCACCGCTTAGCGTGGGGCGATAGTCACCTCGACTGGACCGAAGACCTCAGGTGCCCTCGCGGCGGTCTGGCGGATGTTTTGCGCCATCGCTTCGGGGGACTCACCAGGATGTACACGGTGAATGATGATATGCGTGCGTCCTGCGCCCGGGATGATCTCGACCTCACTCTTGGTGTAGCCCCCGTTTTTATAGATGGCCTCCTCCCATGCCTGCGCATGATGAATATCCGTGATCATGATTGCGCCCAGGCCATGCCCGAAGCCACGCACGGCATTGCGATAGTTCTCACAAGAGGAAAGCACTGCGCAAAGCAGGATAGCGAGAATTTTCAGAGGTGTTTTCACGGTCATTAAACGCAGTCAGAGTCCCAGCTCCTTCTTCACGATCTCCACGCCGGCGCACATGCTGGCGAGCTTCTTTTTTGCGGCCCAGCGGGCGGTTTGGGAGAGGCCGCAATCGGGTGCGAAGACGAGTTTATCGGCTGGCGCATGCTTCAAGCACGCACGCACCGCATCGGCGATCTGCTCCGGCGTTTCGATGTGGTAGCTTTTCACATCGATGATGCCGACGGCGACATCGTAGCGCTCCGCCATCGGTTTGATGACCTCGAGCTCGGCGTATTCGCGATTTGCCATCTCGACGTGAACTTCATCGCAGTGGAGATCGAGGAAAGCGGGGAAGAGCGGCGCGTATTTGCGCCAGCCGACGGGATGGCCTTTGAAATTGCCAAAGCAGAGGTGCGTGCAGATGCGGGCCTTGCCGTAACCGCTGGCGACGGTGCGATTGAAGATGTCCACGAAGCGCTTCGTGTCCTCGCGGTAGCCGTAGCAGCTCATGCTGGGCTCATCGACGCAGATTTCCTCCGCGCCGGCCGCGACGAGATCGGCGATCTCCTTGTTCACGATGGGCAAAAGAGCCTCCGTGATGGCGAAGCGGTCTTTGTATTGCGCATTCGGCGAGAGACGGCCGCTGAGCGTGTAAGGCCCCGGAACGGAAACTTTGAGCCTTTTGCCCGTGTGGGCCGCGAGACGCTTCAAACGCTGAAATTCCTCCACCGCGCCCAAACCACGCGGCGCACGCAGCTCGCCGACGATCTCATGTTTGCCACGCTGATCATGCGCAGGCGGGCCAAAGCGTCGCGGACTGGCCGGTTCGAGCGCGATGCCCTCAACGAAGCCGTAAAACGACAGGTTGAAGTCGAAACGTGTCTGCTCGCCATCCGTGATGACATCCAGCCCAGCGGCGATTTGATCCTGAATGGCTACCTGTGCTGCATCGTCCTGCATTTCCGCAACATCCGCGCTGCCAAACTGATCCAGATGCCGCGCGGAAAACTCCAGCCAGCCCGGAAATGGATAACTGCCAATGACGGAGGTGCGAAGCGGTTGGGATTTCATGGTGAGTGCATGAAACGCCATGCATTGAGGCTTTGCGAGAAGCGAGCCGCAAAGAACAACCGCGGCGGCGGTAAGTTACAGAAACTCGCTGGATATCCGCGATAGTTCACGACTGTCTGGGTGGCAAAAACCCGTGGCCAACAACGCCTTTTGAAACAACACAACTCGGGCGACCAAATCTTTGTCCGCCACGGCTCGGTTGTTCGCTGAGAGATGCAGATATGTGTAAAAACCTCTGTGATTATGGAGGGCCTCAACCAGCAACGGTCTGGCGGGATCAATGGCCGAATACGAGTCTTCGTTACGATAGACAACAGGATCGGAAAAGATCTTGGAAGCGAGTGCCTCCAACTCAGCAAGGGGAAAGCAGGTACTATGTGCGTAACCGAAGCCCGTGGTGTTTCCCAAACGAAGAGATATCTCCTCTCCGTTCGAAACCTTTACTGGCTCCGCCTTCGGTATCACGCTGAAAGTCGTCCAAGGGCGACCTGTCGGCTGTTCAGGATATTGCTCGACCAGCCAATCAATGAATTGATCTCCCTGGAGATTGCATGGTTCCACTCGTTCGGGTCCGAAATGCTGCCAAACGTAAAACTGGCCAGAAGCAGCCGAGAGGTAGTAACGATGCCCATCTCCATCACCAGCAACCTCGAACAGGCTGGCGAGATCTTCAGATTGTCGAAGGTCTTCAATACCCCATTCGCGTTCGAGATCAGGATCCCTCCAATTCAAGGCCACAATCCGGTCTTCCATGGTATGCTCGGGCGGCCAAATGCCTGCTTCACCGCCCATGGATAGCGCCTTTGTCACCCATTGATTTCCGTTTAGCAAAGGGTGAGGTTTCATGAACGACTCAAGCGTCGATCCTGGATGGCTTATGCAATAGTAATGAAGACGCATGACGAGGTTCATTAAAACGTCGCACCAAAGTATTTACTGATCATGGAGGCGGGAGCGGTTGGGATTTCATGGTCGGCGCATGAAACGCCAAGCGACGCCGCCCTGCGATGCATGAGCCGCAAACGACAACGGTGGCGGCGGGAAGGTGCAATCCATGCATCGTCTGCGAAAAAGCAACGTGAGGGCCGTTGTCTCGACGCATGATCATCGACGTCCATTCTCACGCCTGGAACTTTCCCGCGGATTTCACGGAGGATTTCATTCGTCAGGCCGGGCGGGCGAGGCCGGGGCAGGTGGTGGACTACTCGGCGACCTATGAGGCTTATCGCGCCACGGCGCCGGAGGACACGCACACGATTGTGTTTGGTGGCAAGGCCAGGCTCAGCGGCTTGTGGGTGGATGATCGCACGGTGGCGGCGCATGTGGCGCGTGATCCGGCGCGGATGACAGGCTTTCTCTCCGTCGATCCGACGCAGGACGGCTGGGAGCGTGAGATGCATGTCGGGCATGAGGAGCTGGGCCTTCGCGGCATCAAGCTGCTGCCGATGTATGCCGGCTTCAGCCCGGATGATGAGAAACTGGAGCCGCTGTGGTGCTACGCGGAGAAAAATGGCCTGCCGGTGCTGCTGCATACGGGCACGACCTTCATCGCGCAGGCTCCGCTGGCCTTCACGCTGCCGCGCTTGATCGAGCCGGTGGCGGTGAAGCATCCCAGCGTGAAGATCATTCTCGCTCATCTCGGCCATCCGTATGAAGGCGAGTGCCTGGTGACGATCCGAAAGCACGAAAACGTCTTCGCGGATGTGAGCGCCCTGCATTACCGCCCGTGGCAGCTCTACAACAGCCTCATGCTGGCGCAGGAATATGGTGTGTGGCACAAGCTGCTGTTTGGCACGGACTTCCCCTTCACTACGGTGAATGCCTCCATCGCTGGTCTTCGCGGCCTGAATGACATGCTGGAGGGCACAAAGCTTCCGCGGCTTCAAACGGACCAGATCGAGGCGATGATCCATCGCGACAGCCTGACGCTGCTGGGGCTGCGGTAAGTTTGGGATTGCGTTTCCAGCTCGTTTTCGTCAAAACCGGCCCATGGAACCAAATCCCTACGCCGCGCCGCAATCGCAAATCCTCCAATCAAGCACGGCTGAAGAAGCGATCCGCCGCGAGCATCTCAACACCGAGGCGACGATCAAGTCGGTGGGCATCCTTTACTACTTGGGTGCCATCATGTTGATCATGACCGCTATTCCCAGCATGGTGCAAAACCATGCTCTCCCAAAGGGGTATGCGATCTCGGTCGGTGTGTTGTTGATCATCGCAGGCCTCGGCGTGGGCTTGGTGGGACGCGGTTTGCGGAAGCTTCGGAGTTGGGCACGCATCCCAACCGTCATTTTTGCATGCTTGGGCCTCTTTGGGTTCCCCGTCGGCACACTGATCAACCTGTACATCCTCGTGAAGGTGCTGGGCAAGCAGGGCAAGTTTGTGATGACGGATGAATATCAGCGCATCATCGCGGCGACACCGCACATCAAACGGAAGACCTCCATCGTGGTGGTCATCCTGCTCGTGTTGCTAGTCTTGGTCCTGATCGGAGCCATCGCGGCCATCACGTTCGGTTGATGGCTACTTCCGCCGCACTTCCTGCACTTCGAGGCCGGTGAGCTTCCATTCGCCCTTCATCGGCTGCACGATGAGCTTGGCCTTGTAGCCGTTGTAGCGAGGATGGGAGTGCCCCCAGTGTCCCACGTTGCCGAGCACGCTCCAGTTGCACTCGGCGATGAAGCCGCCGCTCTCCGGATGCGGGCTCACCTTGTCCACGGTGGCCTCGAAATCGGTGATGAGCACTCGCGTGCCTTCACGGCCATCGAGTGTGAGGGCGGTGATCGTTTCCAGATAAAGCTTGCGCAGCAGCTCGCCGTCCACGCTGCGGGCCAGCACGTCATACACGCGGGACTCGGCACGCTGGTCAAAGGAGCGATACACATTCCGCAGCAGCGGTGAGACGATCTTTTGAGCCTCCGCGGCCTGGGTGATGACCGGCACTGACTCACCACGCTGGAAGGTGATGACGAGGATCTTCGAGAACAACACGAGTCCAAAGACCCACACGCCAAAGTAGGGCAGGCCGCCGCCAGGCAGGCGATAATCGCGATGCCAGATGTACCAGTAGAAAGCGAGACCGGCGATGATCCAGATCGCGGCTCCCAGCGGCACGGGGACCGGCTCTGCTGGCGCAAAGGTAGGCACCGCGGCGAGCGGCGAGGGCCGCAGGCGGCCTTTGTTCATCCATTGAATGCGCCTGGTCACGCTGTTCACGACCACTTTTTCACTTTGATTGCCGAAGAGGATCGTCACGGGCATCTCCTTGAGGTCATTGATCCAGCCCTTCCATGCCACCTCCACCTGATCCGGCGTTTCGTTCGTGGTGAACTGCCACACAAAGCCGAGCATGCATTGATTGAAGGCCAGCTCCTCCTTGTCCTGCATCGGCAGCGTGGCGCCGGGCTTGCCCTTCACAAAGAAGGCCGCTGGTGCTACATAGGGCTGCCTGCCCTCATTCGTCGTGAGCGAGCACCAGTCCGCGGCGAGCTTTTCCGCATCGACGATGATCTGCGCCTGCCGCTCAGGCGACAAGGTCTCCGGCAAAGCCTTTTCATCCGGCTGCAGCCACTTGAAGACCGCATGCATGTCGAAGAGAGCCTCCACGCGTGCCTGATAGGGCTCCACGTAAAGATACACGTGGGCCACCTGGCCGGTGATGAGCGTGCTGATGCTGGTCGTGGCTGCCGGCGGTGGTGTGGCGGGCGCGGGTGCAGTTTCAGCGGCAGGCTTGGCCGGGGCGGGCTGAGGCGCTCCACCGAGATCGAAGGGCAGCGGCACGCGGTCGATCTGCACCTGTGCCATCGCCTTCGACATGGAAAGCGACGCGATGACGAGCATCGCAAGGACACAGAAGCGGATCAAAGGCAGGTGAAAGGGCATGCGTGAAAGATGAATCAAAGCGTCCAGGGCTTGCGCCATTCTTTCGAGAGCAGCTTCGAGGCCGCCGCGTTGTCCGCGATGGTCTCGGTCTTTGGATCCCACTTCAGCGCCGCGGTGCCGGTGCGCAGGGCGATGTTTGCGAGGTGGGAGATGGTGATGCTGCGATGGCTGACCTCGACCGGCGTGGCGGTGGGCTTGCCGTCGTAGATGCAGGAGAGGAAGTTGTCCGTGTGATCCTTGCTTTCGTAGAGGTGGATCTCGCCCTCGCGGGCCTTGTCACGCAGGATGTCCGGGCTGCTGGCCTGGATCTTGCCGCGGTTCACATAGATCCACTTGCCGCCTTCACCTTCAAAGAACACGCCGACGTGGTCAAAGGCCTTCGTGGAGCCCGCCTGGGCGTTTTGCGCCTCGACCTCGGGCATCAGTTTCGACTCCGGGCTGGCCACGTGCATCACGACGCCGTTTTCATACACGCACTCAAAGCTGAACTCGGTGGCGGTGTTGTAGAGAGCGTTCAGATCGAGCTTGCCGGTGATGTTTTTTATCTCCACGGGGCCGGTCAGATCGGTGCCCATGCCCCACTGCGCGATGTCGATGTGATGAGCGCCGAAGTCGGTGATCATGCCGCCGGAGAAGTTGAAATTATGACGCCAGTTCAGCGGCAGGAGAGCGGGGCGGTAGTCCATCTGCTCCGCCGGGCCGAGCCACATCTCGTAGTCGAAATCGGCAGGCACAGGAGCCGCGTTGATCTGGTCGGCCATGCCGTTCCAGTTCTTATGCCCACCGGGAAGGCCCACGCGCACCTTTTGCAGCTTGCCGATGCGACCGTTGCGCACCTGCTCGCAGGCGAGGCGGAAGTACACATCACTGCGCTGCTGGCTGCCGGTCTGCCAGGTGACACCAGCCTTCGCCACTTCATCGCTCATGAGGCGCCCTTCGGCCACGGTGAGGGCCAGCGGCTTCTGACCGTAGATGTGCTTGCCTTTGCGGGCGGCATACACGGCCATGTAGGCATGCCAATGATCTGGCGTGGAGACCTGCACGGCATCGAGGTCTTCCTTCTCCATCATCTCGCGGAAGTCGGCGTAGGCCGTGCAACCCTTCACCGGCTTGTGCTCGGCCTTGGAGTAGGACTCATCGATGATTTTACGGCCTGCCTCGCGTCCGCCTGTCTCCTTGCCGTCGTAGCCATAGTGGCCGTATTCCTTCATTGGATCGGCCACGGCGATGACCTGGCATTTGCCATTCGAGAGAAAGCTCGGCGTCCAGTCACCCGCGATGGTGCCCCAGCCGATCGCGCCCACCGTGATGCGCTCGGAAGGAGCCGGGCGGCCTGCTTTGCCAAACACCGACGACGGCACAAACATCGGAAAACCGAGCGCAGCGGCGCCTTGAGTGAGGAAACGACGGCGGGAGGAAACAGGAACGCGGTGGAGCATGGCGGCCGCCTTTATAAACGCGGCGCTGGCGGGGTGGAAGCTCAAAATCGAGCCTCAAGGTAACCGCGCCTTCAGCGCACGCACCTCGGCCCGAACATCCGCGGCCTGCAAAAACGCCGACACGACCACCACACGCCTCGCACCAGCCGCGAGGACCTCGTCGAGCCGCGTGGCATTCACCCCGCCGATGCAG
>CALMTT010000110.1 GCA_937872615.1 uncultured Verrucomicrobiaceae bacterium
CACGCGGTGATCGGATCGAGCGTCGGCGGCCTGCTCGCCATCAATCTCGCCACGCTGCATCCGGACCGTGTGAAGCTCGTCATCCCCGTGGCCACCGGTTGCCGCACCACTGTTTTGACCCGCCTCACCTTGTTCGAGCAGGTGCTGGCCATTGAAAACGACCCGCACTTCAACGGCGGCGCCTACGCCGAGGACACAAAGCCCGAATACGGCCTCGCCCTGGCCCGCATGATCTCGCACAAGACCTTCGTGCATCTCGACGCCATCGAGCGCCGTGCCCGTCAGGATGTGAAACAAGGCGGAGACACCCTCGCGTGGTATCGCGTGCAGCACAACGTGGAGAGCTACATGCTCCACCAGGGCAAAAAATTCGTGAAGCGCTTCGACGCGAACACCTACCTGCGCATCGCCGACATGTGGCTGCGCTTTGACCCGCTGCGAGATGCCGGCGTGGACAGCTACGAGGACCTCTTCGCCCGCTCACGGGCCGCGGGGCAGCATTACCTCGTCTTCAGCATCGATAGCGACTTCTGCTTTTACCCCGAGGAGCAGGCGGAGCTGGTCTCGCATCTCGAAAAGGCCGGCGTGTCTTCGATGCACATCACCGTGCACTCGGACAAAGGCCACGACTCCTTCCTGCTCGAGCCGCAGCTTTACACCCCGCACCTCGCCTACACGCTCGAGGGCCGCTGGGAGAAAAACTCCATCGACCGCACCGTGGCCGAGGTGGAGTGAGCCTTGACGAGGCTCAAAGCAACTTCTTCCGCTTGAAGTACACGATCGGCACGATGGCGGAGAGCACGATGGTGAACATCACCAGGATGAAGGCGAAGGGATTCTCCTGCGCCGGCAGCTTCACATTCATGCCGTAGATGCTGGCGATGAGCGTGGGCGGCATGAAGAGCACGCTGGCCACGGTGAAAATCTTGATGATCTGGTTCTGCTGGATGTTGATGAGGCCCAGCGTCGATTCGAGCAGGAAGGTCATTTCCTGCGTCTGCTGGTTCGTGTATTCATCGAGGCTCTTGATGTCTCGCATCACGCTGCGGAACTGCGCCGCGAGATCGCCACGCATCCAGGTGGCGGCGTTGTTGAGGAAGAACTGCAGCATGCGGCTGAGGCTCAGCAGGCTCTCGCGCAGGTTTGCCACGAGGGCGCTGCGGCGCCCGAGCAGCTTCACGACCTCCGAGAGGTCTTTTTCCGCCGCGGCATCGGTCTTCTGGGTGCTGCGGGAGAAGATCTCGTGGCAGATTTTCTTCAAGTCGGCCTCCACGATCTGCAACGCGTCCGCGATGCGGGCCACGAAGAGTTCCATCAGCAGCAAAAACACCGCATCGCTCGACACTGGCGTCGTGCACTGGCGGCGCACTTGATCCACGAGCACGCGAAAAGCGAGTGGATCGGCATAGCGCACGGTGGTGAGGCAGTCCGGTGCGATAACGAACGAGATCGAAGTGCTTTCCGGCTCGGTGGTGTCGAGACCGACGGGAATCCACGCCGTCATGTAGAGGGCACCCTTCTCCGTGTAGAGTCGGCTGGACTCCTCGATCTCCTGCATCTCCTCGCGAGTCGGCAGTTGGTATTCGAGCCACTTTTCCGCCTCCAGCTCCTCCGCCCGTGCCGGGTTCATCAAATCGAGGAACACGAGGTTGTCCGGGAACGGACGAATCTTTTCGTCGTTCCAGTCAATGAGCTGACCGTGTTGCGTGAGGAGCCGGACCATGCGGTGAGAAGGGCGGGCAAAGTAGGCGCGGCAGAAGGAACCTGCCACCGCAAAGGCGCATTCAGCGCATCATTCTTTTTTCAGCTCGCCGGCGTGAGCACCACGCGCTGCACATCGAGCACGGCGGCCTTCACCTTGTTCACGGGATCGACGACGAGGAAGGTTTTGCCAGCTTTCGTGATCTCGATCTGGCCCAGCTTGGCTTCCTGCCAGTTTTGGAAGCCGCCGGTGTCCGCGGTGGTGAACTTCAATTCCTTGCCGTTGCTCTTCACGGCCACTTCGCTGCCGTGGTTGCCGCCGCCGCAGCCGTAAAACACGCTCACGTTGAACTTGCCGGGCTTCGTGACCTCAAATTCCCACTCCGCGAAGTCGTCCTCGCTCGTCCAGTAGCCCAGGCAGTTCTTTTCGGGCTTCGGCTCAAAGCGCATCGCTTCAGACCAGGTGGTGGCCGTTTTGGCCTCCAGCGTGAGGCTGCCATCCGCGGCCTGCACCGGCATCGGGCCTTCCGGCGCGGGAATGAGGGCGAGTTCATGAATTTCGACCTTTTTCTCCGCGGCGCTCGCCGGGGCGAAAAGCGCGAAAGCATAGTCGCCGGGCTGCTCGACATAGATTTCGCCGAGGTAATGCTTCGCGGGCTCGCGGGAGGGGCTCAGCGTGTTTTTCAGCGCCTGCTGACCAAAGCGGAACTGCGTCTGCGTGCTCGCAAACGGCATCCTGTAGGTCAGGCGCACATGGTAGCGGCCCCAGCGCTTCGCTTTGAAGCTCTTCCAGTTCCACTGCTCCCAATGCTCGCGGGGATCGTGGTCCACGTCCTTCTTGCCAAACACGATCACGCCACGCGTCGGCAGGTCCGTGCGCTCCACCGGCTGGTCGCTGCCAAAGGCACCCACATCGACGGGATTGGCCGCCTTCTTGAAAATCTCATCCGTGTGCTGCCCGGCGGGTGCCTCGGCGGTTTCGGTCTTCTTCGCTTCTTCGGGCTTCTTTTCAGCTTTGGGGGCTTCGACAGGCTTGGCGGCCTCTTTCGGAGCCTCCTGCGGTTTGTCACAAGAGGTCAAAGCGAGCGCGGCGGAGAGCGTGAGGAGCGTCGGGAGTTTCATGGAAGGGCGCCCATGATGGGTCGGGCGGGCCTTGCGGCAAGCACATTGCCGGACAAGTCTCCGCCCCTGCATGAAACTCACCTCCTGGAACGTCAACGGCATCCGCGCCTCGCTGAACAAAGGCCTTCGAGAATACCTGACCGGCGGCGATGCCGATGTCATCTGCCTCCAGGAAACCAAGGCGCAGCAGGAGCAGGTCGATTTGACCTGGTTCGAGGGCTACCACGCCGTCTGGAACAGCGCTGAGAAGAAAGGCTACTCCGGCACGCTCATCCTCAGCCGCCAGCCCGTCCTCTCGCACACACTCGGCATGGGCATCGCCGAGCACGACCGCGAGGGCCGGCTCATCACCGTCGAGTATCCCGACTTCTACGTCGTGAATGTGTACACGCCGAACTCGCAGGCCGAGCTCGCCCGCCTCGACTACCGCCTCTCGTGGGACGATGCCTACCGCGCCTATTTGAAGAAGCTGGAGCAGAAAAAGCCCGTCATCGCCTGTGGGGATCTGAACTGCGCTCATCAAGAAATCGACCTCGCGAACCCCAAATCGAACCGCATGAACCCCGGCTTCAGCGATGCCGAACGCGCCAGCTTCACGCGCCACCTCGACGCCGGCTTCCTCGATGTCTTCCGCCAGTTTGATCCCAATCCCGGCCGCTACACCTGGTGGACGCAGCGCACGCCCGATGCCCGCGCGAAGAACATCGGATGGCGTCTCGACTACTGGCTGGCCTCCGAGAAACTTCGCCCGGCGCTGAAAACCTGCACCATCCGCGATGACATCCACGGCAGCGACCACTGCCCGGTCGAGCTGGTCGTTGGCTGAGCCAAAGTGGTCCGCACAGTCCTCTGTGCGGCTGCCACAGCTCACTTGCCCGTCATCTTCAAGAACGTCTCCGCATAGCGTTTGCCCAGCTCGCGATACGAAGCGGCATCGAAGTGAATCTTGTCACCTTTGTGCTTCAGCCCCTCGGCGGTGACGAAAGCAGTATTCGAGACCTGTTTCGGCAGCTCTTGATGCGCCTTGTCCACCGTCACGATCTCTGGCGACCACGGCACGTCGTCGAACTTGCCCATCTGCCCGGCGATGAAGGGCACTTCCGGTGCCTTCACCAGCTCGCGCAGGCGTTTCACGAGGTCGTGGAGCTTCGGCGCATACGCGGAGGCCAGCTCCGGTTTGCAATCGCTCTCACCCTGATGCCACAGGATGCCTTTGATCGTGCCTGCGGGTAGCGAAAGGGCCACACGCTTCACCGTGTCATCCCACGGGTAGCTCTTCGTCGGCGGATAAAACACACCCGGCTGCCACGAGTCGATCGGCGAGCCACCCACCGCGCACGGAATGAGCCCGATCGTCACTCCCGGCTTCGCCTCGGCGACCACTTGAGCGAAAGTCTTGCCCAGCCCCACACCGACGCTCGGCTTGTCGAAGTGCATCGGATCCACCGCCGGCACCCACTGGCCGTCCTTGCTCAGCATGAGCACTCGCGGATGCGGCGTCTTGTCCTGCCCCTCCACCCCCCCACGCCCCGCCATGTTCGACTGCCCGACGAGCAAAAACAGATGAAACTGCTCTTTCGGCGGCAGCTTGGCCTCCTGGGCAGTGAGGAAGCTGACAAGGCAGAGGAAGGTGAAGAGGGATCGCATGGTCGTGGACGCTTACTGGTTCAAAAACTCGATGGCACTTCCCACAGGTTCTTTGCCCTCGCCTTTCATCCACAGGGCGTTGGAGCCGTTGAGCTTGATGAAGCCAGCGAGGTCGAGGTATTTGGAGCCGCCGGGGAGGAACATGGGATCGCGGTAGCTGAGCACTTGGCCGAAGCGGAAGCCGTGCGTGTCCACGGCGGCGCGATCGACGGCGTTTCCGGTCAAAGCGCGAGCAGCGACGGCGATGGGGCCGGTTTGTGAGCCGAAGGCGGCGAGGCAGACGGTCTTCGGATTCGGGTGCGAGCCGACTTTGGTGTTTCGCAGGAAGGTGACGAGCGAGAGCACGTCGTGCACCCGCTGGGCAAAGAGCGCATGATTGTAACCGTGCGTGTAACCGGCGAACTCGCGTGGATTGGCGACGACGCGCGTTTCTTTGACCGGCTCACCGCCTTGGAAGAGCAGATCAGCACCAACGACGGCGTTGCCAGCGGCGACGAGCTTCTTCACGTCGTCGTTTTGCAGGCCGGACTTGCCCTTGTCATCGAGCCAGATGACGACGCGGCCGTTCCAGTTCTTGGGGTAGAGCCACGACACGTTGATTTCTTCGTTGTGGGTCTTGTTTTGGAGTGTGCCGGTCATTTCGAGGTATTCGCCGCGATCCTGCTTGTCTTTGAGTTCCCATTCGACGCTGCCTGCTTGCTCATACGTGCGGCCGATGACGACTTCGATGGCTGGGCGCAGCACTTTTTCGGCATCGGCGTTTGCGAGCTGGGTCTGCGTGTCGTCGGTGAACCACTTGAGCAGCTTGCGCTCGAATTCGGGATCGCCGGCCTTTGGCGCAGGGTGCTTGTCATCCCACACGGTGAGCTGCTCTTTGGTGAGCGGCTCGTAGTCCTGCTCGATGACGGGCGAGGTATGGCCGAGTTTGAAGTGCTTGTTGAGGAAGGTGTAGAAGGCGCTGCGAGTGACGGCGTTGTAGTTGTGTTTGAAGTGCTCGCCGCGCAGGAGGAAGACGTTGTCCTTCTTGCCAAAGGTGCCGTAGAGCTTTTGCAGATCGGGGAAGCCCTTGGTGGCCATTTCTTTGGTCCAGTCGTCGGCGCTATTCATGCCCTGGGGCTTCGGGGCGAAGAGGCCTGCGAACTCGACATTGCCGGTGCCGATGCGTAGCAGCGAGGCATTCTCGCACGTGCAGCCTCCCTGCATCGACGTGCTGACCATCACGCAGGGAAAGGAGAGCTGGATGCGGTCGTCGATGGCTGCGAGGAGCATCGTCTGCGTGCCGCCGCCGCTCGCACCAGTGATGGCGGTGCGTTGCGGATCGACCTCCGGCAGTGAGAGCAGGAAATCGAGCCCGCGCACGGCATTGAGCGTCTGCAGGCCCATGATGGATTGCAGGTTCGACTCGGCCTGCGGGCTGAAGAGGCCCCAATTTTCGGTCGTGTTCATCTCCGGCCGTTGTTTGGCGAAGCGATGCACGACCTCGCGTGAGATTTGCACCGCATCCGAATCGCTGAGCATGTCCCACTGCCACACGATGCAGCCCATGCGGGCGAGTTGGACGCAAAGGCTCTGGAAGATGCTCTTCCCGCCTTTCTCAAAGCGTTCCGCACCGATGGCGATCTCCTCGCGCACCTTCTGCGGTTCGGAGAGCGAGAGACGTGCGTCCTGCCAGTGACCATGCGCGAACATCACCGCGGGAACCTTGCCTTTGATCTCCTTTGGCTTCCAAAGGCTGCCGGTGACGTAAAAGCCCGGCGCCGACTCGAAATAGACTTTTTCGACCGTGAAGCCATCGCCCTCGACCTTGCCGTGAATGACGGGATTCAGCGGTGTTTTCGTCGGCATGGGCCACAGGCCTTCTGCGACAAGGATCTGGCGGCGCACGTAGTCGCGGCGCACATCCCATTCACTGAGCGACGAAGGCGGATTGAAGGGGAAATAGCCGTTCAGGTCCTTCGGCGGCTGATGACGGACGTCCTCGCCGAGGGCGAGAGTGGAAACGAGGGCGGCGAGGAGGAGCGGAGTGGCTTTCATCAGTCGGTCGGGATGCTGCGGCCCACCTTAACGCCCGTCCGGCGGGAAGTTCATCACGCCGCAGTAGGCTTTTGGAGCCGAGTTTTGACCTTGCGCGTTCTGACTTCGCCGGGCACTCTCCGCGCCCTTTCCCATGTCCGCACCAGCCAAAACCTCCATCGGCATCGATTTCGGCGGCACGTCCGTGAAGCTCGGCGTGTGCCGCGGTGATGAACTCCTCGTCACCGACGACCCCATCCCCACCGCAAACTTTGCCGGCCCTGCCGCCCTCATCGGCGAGATGGCGGCCCGTGTGGGCAAGCTGCGCGAAAAGTATCCGGACATCTGCGCCATCGGCGTGGGCGTGCCGGGGCTCGTGGACTTCGATCATGGATTTGTGCACGAGCTGACGAATGTGCCCGGATGGAAGCATGTGCCGCTGAAGGCCATTTTGAGCGAGAAGACCGGCCTGCCAGTGCTCGTGGAGAATGACGCGAACGCGATGGCCTACGCGGAATTCCGCTACGGTGCCGGACGCGGCCTGAAGAATGTCATCGGCCTCACGATGGGCACCGGCATCGGCGGCGGCGTGGTGCTCGATGGCAAGATGTTCCGCGGCAGCGGCTTCGCCGCGGGCGAGGTCGGCCAGATGAGCATTCATTTCGACGGCAAGCCCGGCCACTACGGCAACCTGGGCGCCCTCGAAAAATACACCGGCAACCAGCAGATCGCCGAGCACGCGGTGCAGCGTTATGCCGAGGCAGGCATCACGAAGGACATCGATGAGTGCACGCCCAAAATGATCGCTGCGGCGGCGCAGGCCGGTGATGACATCGCCCGCCAAATCTGGGGCGAGATCGCCGACTGGCTCGGCACGGCGTTGGCCAGCATCGCGTGGTTGCTGAATCCGGACGCGTTTGTGATCGGTGGTGGCGTCGCCCAGGCGGGTGACCTCATCTTTGCTCCGCTGAAGCGCAAGGTGCAGAGCATGCTCAGCACCGTGGTGTGGGAGCGCCTGCAAATCGTGCCCGCCCGTTTCAGCAACGAAGCCGGCATCATCGGGAATGCGGCCCTCGCCGCGGACGCGGTCTGATTTCAGGCCGCGTTTACTTCTCGTGCATCGTCTTCGAGAGGCTGACAAAGTCACCCTCCTCGCAGCAGCGGACGAAGCCCTCGGCATAGCGCTTGAGGTCATCCCACTCGTTGCGGATGTGATCGGCCTCATCGGGAGAAATGTGGCTGTCACCCGCGGCCTTGCTGATGGCAGAGAGCACATCGGCGAAGCGCTTCACGATCTCCTGCGTGGCCGGAACGACCTCAAAGCCCTTCACGCACTTGCTAGGCGGATTGCGCACAAACACACCGCCGGCCTTCTGGCACAGCCAGTGGATCAATTGGTCGTCTCCAGTGATCTCATAGAGCTTCTGCACACGGTCGAGCGGGTTCGTGGCACCCTCGCCTTTGTAATCATCACCGGAGGCCCACTTGTAAACGAGCGAACTGGAGATGGCGAGCTGGGCGGCCACTTCCTTGACGTTGGAGTTTTTGTCGATGGCCTGCTGGATGACTTCGTGGGATTCCATGGCCGAGTTCTCTCAAACAGATGAGGCTTTGGCAAGATGAGATTCCTCATCCGTGTGTGGCGAAAATCCTGCCAAGCTTCGTGTTTCGCCTTGTGGCGGCGGAGGTCTGCGGCGTAAACTCCGGCCTCCATGAAACTCTCACGTCTCATCCTTGTCGTGGCAGCTGTCTTCAGTCTTGCCTCCTGCCTCGAAATCAAAAACACCATCACTGTGAACAAGGATGGAACGGCAACGGTGGAGGAAACCACCCTGCTCGGCGCTCAACTCGCCGCGATGATGGCCCAGGGCGGCGGAGGCCCCGGTGAGCAGCTCAAAGGCCTCGTCATGGACAAGGCGAAGGCCGAGGAACGCGCCAAGCAGCTCGGTGAAGGCGTCACGGTGAAGTCCATCGAGGAAGTGAAGTCTCCGGACGGCAAGAGCGGCAACAAAGTGATCTTTGCCGTGGCTGACATCCGCAAGCTCAAGTTCCAGCCGAACTCCCCCGACCAGAAGGAAAAGAAGGAAGAGGAGAACATGGTCTTCGCCCTGGAAGGCAATTCACTGACCATCACCAACAACAGCGCCGACAAGAAGAGCGACGCGGGTGACAAGCCCAAGAAAAGCGCCGAGGAACTGGCCCAGATGAAGGCCCAGGTGGCCATGATGAAGCCAATGTTTGCCGGCATGCGCGTGACGATCGATGTGAAGGCCGCCGGCGGCATCGCCAGCACCGACGCCGCTCATGCGAACGGCGACACCATCACCTTCCTCGACCTCCAGTTCGACAAGCTTCTCGACAACGTCGAGGCCTTTGGCGAGATCATGGAGTCCGGCGATAGCGGCATGAGCATGGCCGACGCCGCGAAGAAGTTCGAAAAGGTCGAAGGCATCAAACTTGAAGGCAAAAAGACCGTGAAGGTCGAGCTCAAGTAAGCTCTCTCACCATCCTCCGAATCCAAAGCGGCACCTGATGAGGGTGCCGCTTTTTTCATGCTGTCTCGGGAAGGAGCCTTCTTGGTCGCGCCAGCGAAGTCGACACGCCTTGAAACTCGAAACTTGGAACCGGAAACCTGAAACGACCCGCTCTACGCCTTCAGCTCCTCACCACGGTAGATCACGCGCTCGACCATGCCTTGGAGCGTCAGATCGAGGAAGGGCGTGTTGACGCTCTTCGACTTCATGAAGTCGCGGCTGAAGGTGGTGGTGCGGGCGGGATTGAAGACGATGAACTCGGCGGTGCCGCCTTCTTTGATCGGGACGGGCGGGAGTTTGAAAAGACGGCGCGGTTCGGCGCTGTAGCGCTTCACGATGACGCTCCAGTCGAGGATGCCCTTGCTGATGAAGCGGTCGTAGAGCGAGACGAGAGCTGTTTCGAGACCGGTGATGCCAAACGGGGCGCTGGCGAAGTCCTGGTTCTTTTCGAAGGGCGTGTGCGGGGCGTGATCGGTGGCGATGACGTCGAAAAAGCCGTCTTTGAGGCCTTGGAGCAGCGCGGTGTTGTCCTCCGGCGTGCGCAGCGGCGGGTTCATTTTGAAGTGCGTGTTGTAGTCGCCGATGTGCTCGTGATTGAAGATGAGATGGTGCGGCGCGATCTCGCAGGTGACGCGGATGCCGCGCTCCTTGGCACGTTTGATCGTGTTCATGCCCTCGGCGGTGGTCACGTGCTGGATGTTGAGATGCACGCCGGTGAACTCGGCCAGGCGGATGTCGCGGTTGATGCAGATTTCCTCCGAAATGGCCGGGATGCCGGGCAGGCCGAGCGAGTAACTGACCTTCCCCTCGTGCATGCAACCCTTGCCGCTGAGTTCCTTCACCTCGCAATGGCTGGCGATGGGGATGTCGAACTCACGCGCATACTCCATCGCACGGCGGAGGACCTGCGGATTATCGACCGGGAAGCCGTCGTCAGTGAGCAAGACGGCTCCGGCGGCCTTCATCGCGGCGATGCCGGCCAGCTCCTCGCCTTTGCGGCCCTTCGTGATGGCACCGCTGGTGAAAATGCCGGGGCCGATGCGCGTGCGGCGGGCGCTTTCGAGCACACCACGCACCGCGCCGCCGCTGTCGATGGCGGGGGAGGTGTTTGGCATCATGATGAAGCCGGTGACACCGCCGTTGATGGCCGCTTCGGCACACGAGGCGATGTTTTCCTTCTCCTCCTGCCCCGGCTCGCGGGCATGCACATGGATGTCGAACATCGCAGGCATCAAAATCCGCCCCGTGCAGTCGATCACCTCCGCACCGTCGGCCTTGTCGATGGTCTCGGCCACACCTGTGATCTTGCCGTCCTCGACGAGCACATCGGCCCGGGTGAGCTTCGGTGAGTCTTCGCTGGCGATCTGGGCGTGGCGGTAGAGGCGTTTCATCGGCGGGCGAGAATGCCGAGCAGGTCAGGGGAGGCAAGGGGCGGCCAGCCGGATCTTTCAAACCGGCACAACTCTGTTGGAATCATTCTTGACCCCGAAACGGGCGATCTGGTATCCTCCGACCTTGCTGAAAATCAGGCCAAAACTGCGGCCACAGCCTTCCCGAGCTTTTCACCCCTGATCAAGCCATGCGCTCCCACCACGCACGCTTTCTAGCCGTCCTCGCGTCCTCGCTTCTTTGCGCCACCGCTTCCCGGGCGGGCACGGACAACTTCAGCACCGGCCCGGGCCAGGGCACTCCCGACGGGCTCTGCGATGTGTGGCAGATGCTTTACAATGGCTGGGGCCTCGTGACGACGGATGACACGGACAATGATGGCTGCTCGAACGTCATCGAGTCCATCTCCGGCACGGACCCGCGGAAGGCGGGAGATTGCCTCAAGATCGGCAACACGATCGTTTCGGCGGGCACAGTGGTCTTCACCTTCGACGCGGAGCGGGGGAAGAAGTATCGCGTCCTCTCGGCGGACCTGCCGAATGCGCCCGCGGGTGACTGGCAGCCGGTGGCGGGTAGCGAGAAAGTGCCCACAGCGGACAATCCGGGCGAGACGATCGTGGTGACGAAGCCGCCGGGATCGAAGAAGTTCTACAAGTTGGAGGTCACTGATCAGGATCTGGATAATGACAGCCTTTCCGACTGGGCGGAGGGGAAGCTGGGCAGCGATCCCACGCAGGCCACGAGCGCGACGAATGCCTCCGGCGGCGCGGCGAGTGATGCGGACACGCTGGCCTCGCTGATGTCGATCACGATCACGCCGGGTGTGGTGGATGCTTTTGAAAAGGAAGGCACCGCAGCCACGGTGCGGGTGCAGCGCAGCGTGGGCACGATGCCGCTGAACATCACTCTCAACGGCCTCCCGGGAGCCACAGCACCGACGAAGGCGAGCGCCACGACGGGCGAGTTTGTTTTTAAGAGCATGTCGAACGCGACGACCTCGACGGGTCCGTGGGCGTTCAGCGGCGACCGCTCCCGGCGGTCGTGTGGTCGTGAACTTCACCGAGGACGGCATCGACTGGCTGAACACGCTGCCCGCCGGGACCACGTTCCAGTGGGACCTCACCACCAAGGTCGTCGGCGTGGGCGTGACGGCATTCCTGTTCGACGTCACCCGCGAAAAGCTGCTCTCCCTGCGCTGGTTCCGTGTTTTCTACGAGCTCGTGCTGCGGCTGCCTGTGCGCGAGGAGTCGGCGCCGCTGATCCGGAA
>CALMTT010000111.1 GCA_937872615.1 uncultured Verrucomicrobiaceae bacterium
GTGAGGGGGATGGCGGCTTCTTTGATCATTTCCAAATCCAGAAACGTTTCTGGATTTGGAAATCTATCAGGCGCCATGCCAGGCGGCGGACCACTGCTTCGCGAAGTAGGTGAGGATCATGTCGGCTCCGGCGCGGCGGATGCCGATGAGGGATTCGTGGACGATTTTGGCCTCGTCGAGCCAGCCGGCGGCGACGGCGGATTTGATCATGAGATACTCGCCGCTGACCTGATAGGCGGCGATGGGCAGGGGAGTGGCGTCGCGAATACGAGTGATGATGTCGAGGTAGGGGCCGGCGGGCTTTACCATGAGGATGTCGGCACCTTCGGCTTCATCGAGAGCGGCTTCGCGGAGGGCCTCGCGGGCGTTGGCGGGGTCCATCTGGTAGGTTTTTTTGTCGCCGGCACGCGGCGCGGAGTCGAGGGCACCGCGGAAGGGGCCGTAGTAGGCGCTGGCATACTTCGCGGTGTAGCTCATGATTGAAACGGCTTCGAAACCGGCCTCATCGAGAGCGCTGCGAATGGCGGCGACACGGCCGTCCATCATGTCGCTTGGCGCGACGATGTCGGCTCCGGCACGCGCATGGCAAAGCGCCTGCTGCTGGAGCACGGCCACGGTTTCATCATTCAAGATGCGGCCGTCATCGGAGACGAGGCCGTCGTGGCCGTCGCTGTTGTAAGGATCGAGGGCGACATCGGTGATGACGGTGAGGCTCGGGTGAGCCTTCTTCAATGCCCGGATGGCACGCGGCACGAGGCCGTCATCGGCGGCGCAGGCGGCGGCATCGCGGGTTTTGAGTTCATCGGGGATGCGTGGGAAAAGAACGATGGCGGGCACGCCGAGGGCGTGGGCTTCGCCTGCTTCCTTCACGAGACTGTCGAGGCTCCAACGCGTGCAACCCGGCATGGAGGCGATGGGTGTGTTCTCGGTGCCTTCTTGAAAAAAGAGCGGGTAGATGAGGTGACCGGGATTGAGATCGGTCTCGCGCACGAGATCACGGATGGCAGGCGACTGGCGGTTGCGGCGCGGACGGATGGGGAGGTTCATTCTTCGGTTCTTGGTTCTTTGTTTCCTGGTTGCTTGGTTTTAGCACGCTTCGGGAGACATGAAAGTTGCGTGTGGCAGAGGGAAGGGGAGCATGGTAGGGGCGGGTGATGCTTTTTCGATGCTTTTTGATCTTGGGCGCGGCCATGTGCCTGAACGCTTGTTCGCTGGTGACGACGCCGATCAGCGTGGCGGGTGGTCTGGCTGGTGCCACAGTGAAGGCTACGGGCGGTGTGGCCGCGGCGGGCGTGCGGGCCGTGGGGCGCGATGGGCAGCCGGTGCCCCAGCAGCCTCCTCCGCAACAGCAAGCACCGGCCTATCCACCGCCGCAGCAGGGATATTATTATCAGCAACCGTATCCTCAGCAGGCCGCGTATCCGCCGCCGGGCTATGCGCAGCCTTATCCACAACCGCAGGCATATCCGTATCCGCCGCCGCAGCAGCCTCAAGGCTATTGGCATCAGGGCCATTGGTATCCGTATGCGCCACAGCGGTGAGGCTTGAGGCACAAAACATGGCAGGAAGCCGGAACAACAAGGTTCACGGGCTTCCTGCCGGGGTTTTTCTCAGAGGACGTGGCTGAGAATGGATGGATGAGAATCAGGCAGCGACCTTCGCGCGGCTCTTGCGGGCGGGTTTGGCCGGCTTTGGCATGATCGTCGGGCGGAAGGCATCGCCAAACAGATAGCTGCGGGCGCTGTCCACCTGCCCCATGACGCGGCGGTGCCACTTTGTGTATTCCTTGCCCAGGCGTTCTTCGGCATCGGCACATTGTAGAGCATCGTCGAGGGACATGCGCTCCATGCTCAGCTCGAGGTGGAAGGTGATTTCCGGGATGTGAAGCTCCACGGCCTCAAACATGTCCATCACGCGGGCGGCGTAGCTGGTGTCCCAGATCTTGTCGTCCTCATCGTAGCTGCTCGTCACGAGGTGGGCGATGAGGTACTCCGCATTGTCAGAGTAGATTTCCGCAGCCTGCGTCACGGAGTCGAAGCTCTCGCGGTCAGCAGTCACGGGCAGCACCACGGTCACGGCCACGCCGGTCTCATGCAGGATGTTTTCAAACTCATGCTGCTGATAAAAGGAATTGAAGAACTCTCCCAAACCGGTGCCGACTTCGAGAATCGTGATCGGCGAGGCATCCACATGCGCCATAAAGGCACGCGGCGTGAGCGAATCCGGGTCGAGAACGACGCTGCCCGGCGTGGCCGAGGCACCTTCTTCGACGAGGGAAAGCAGGCGGTGGTCCACACCATACTGCTCGAGGTGACGGGTGAGGCAGAGGGAGAGCGTGCTCTTACCGGTGCCGGGATAGTCGTTCTGGATGAGGATGAGCTTCTTCATGCGATTTATTGCTTAATTGCACCATCATTATGCAAATTATGGAATTCATTGCAACAATAAATATTTAAAAATCCCAAAATTTTTATAAAAGTAGGCTTTCAAGCCTTCACCTCAACCGCGGCGGTCGTCCGTGAAATCGCGGTGAAGCCCAAGATCGGGATTTCCAGCCCGTGAATCGCTCTGATAGCCTCTGTGTCGCCATGAAGACTCGTTCTCTCCTTGTCCTGCTCATCGTGCTCGTGTTCATAACCGTGCCATGCCGGGCGCAGGTCCCGAAACTGCTCGATGACTGGCAAAGCTGGGTGCTGTGGGACGAGATGAAGCATGGTGGCAAGCCAACCACCTTCGATGACAAGACCAAGCTGATGCCGCAGTGGTATTCGACGGTGGAGATCAAGGCGGACGCGGCGGGTGGGAGTTTCCGGTTCAATGTGGACTCGCGTTCGAGTGAGTGGCTGTCGCTGCCAGGCGATACGTCATGCTGGCCGCAGGACGTGAAGATCGACGGCGAGAAAGTGCCGGTGCTGAATCGCGAAGGCGTGCCCTGTGTGAAGCTCAACACCGATTACAAAGGTGTGATCGAGGGCGCCTTCCGCTGGAGCACGATGCCGCAATCCGTGCGCATCCCGCCGCAGATCGGCGTGCTCAGCTTGCAGCTCAACGGTCAGCCCGTGGAACTGCCCGTGTGGGATGCGGAAGGTCGCCTGTGGCTGCAACGCACCGGCACCGAGCCCGCGGACAAGGATTTCCTCGCCGTGAAGGTCTATCGACTCATCAGCGATGGCTCGCCGCAGTGGTTGCACACGCAGGTGGAGCTCAGCGTGGCGGGCAAAAGCCGCGAGGAAGCGCTTGGTCACCTGCTGCCGGAGGGCTGGCGGCTTTCCTCCGTCGAGACACCGGTGCCCTGCGCCGTCGATGATGCGGGCAAACTCAAAGCGCAGGTCCGTGCCGGCAAATGGACGCTCAAATTCGCGGCCTACCGCACCAGTCCTGCGACGACGATTGCCTATGCAAAAGACGCCAAACCGCTCGCCGAGGAGGAACTCGTCGGCTTGCAGCACGACCCGGCCTTCCGCCTCGTCGAGATCAGCGGCATCCCGGCGGTCGATGTGGCGCAGACGACTTATCCGCAACAGTGGCGGCAGCATCCCGTGCATCAATGGAACTCCGCGCAGGCCTTTCAGATCGAGGAAAAGATGCGCGGCATGGGCGCGAGGAAGCCGCAGGGCATCACCATCCGCCGCAGCTTCTGGCTCGATGAAGACGGGAAGAACATGACCTATCAAGACGACCTCAGCGGCAGCGGCCAGCAGACCTGGCGGCTCGATGCGGCGGAAGGTCACAAACTGGGTGCCGTGAAGATCGGCGGCGCAGGCCAGCTCATCACCAAAAACCCCGCGAATGGAGCCGAAGGCGTCGAGGTGCGTGATCGCAATCTCAGCCTGCAAGCCGTGGGCCGCCTCGAACGCGGCGCCCGCCTCGCCGCCACGGGCTGGCAGCACGATGCGGAGTCGTTGGAGTCGCGCATGAACCTCCCGCCCGGCTGGCGCTTGCTCGCCGTGTTTGGTGCCGATTGGAGCCGTGGCGACTGGCTCACCTCGTGGTCGCTCTTTGATGTGTTTTTGCTGCTCATCGTCACGCTGGCAGTCTGGAAGGCCTGGGGCTGGAAAACCGCGCTTATCGGCCTGCTCGGCCTTCTGCTTGCCTACCATGAAACCGGCGCACCACGCTTCACTTGGATCATTCTCGTGGCCGTCTTCGCCGCCGCCAAATGGGTGCCGGAGAATGCCGCGCCGCTCGTTCAGCGACTCGTGAATGGCTTGAAGATCGCAACGCTCGTTTTGTTCGCGCTGAATGCGGTGCCCTTCGTCACGCAGCAGATCCAGCAGACGATTTATCCCCAGTTGGAGCCGTATCGGACGACGTGGCAGCCTGACGTTGCGTTTCTGGCTGGCGGTGGAGCACCGGCTTCACCCGCGGAGGAAGAAGGCATCCGTCAACGCGTCTCCGGTGTGATGAACAGCATCGACCTTTCCAGCAGCCGGGGCTACGACAAGCCGGAGAAGTTCTCAAAGGACAACCTCAAGTATGACACCAAAGCAAAAATCCAAACCGGTCCTGCGGTGCCGCAGTGGAAATGGCGTGAGGTCAGTTTTGGCTGGCGGGGACCCGTCTCGGCAGAGGAGAAAATCTCGCTGTGGCTCATTCCGTGTGGCTTGGAGCGTGTGATCACCTTGCTGCGCATCGCGTTCATGCTCGGGCTCGTCTGGCTGCTGCTCGGCAAAGGCAAGGAACTGCCGAAATGGCCCGGAGGCAAAGGTCGGGATGGCAACTCCGCTCGCGACAGCGTCCTGGAGTGCGCCGGCCCTCCGGCGCTTTCGAGCGTCGCTCGGCCTGCGGAAAGCTCCAGAGGGCTGGAGCACTCCAAAACGCTGCCGCGTCCTTTGGATGCTTCATCTGCATCGTTACTGCTCGCGAACGCTCTGATCTTCTTCGTCCTCGCCAACACCGCCAGTGCCCAGATTCCTTCTCCAGAGATGCTGAACGAACTCCGCGAGCGCGTGCTCTCGCTGCGCCCGCAAGACCCGCAGCGTGCTGAAATCCCTCAAGTGCGCCTCAAGCTGCAAGGCCATCGCCTTGAAATGGAGGTCGAGATTCATACCAGCTACATCGTCGCCGTGCCGCTGCCGGGAAAACTGCCCTCGTGGAGCCCGCTGAGTGTCGGCGATGCGGTCACGCTGCGGCATGAAGGCTTTCTTTGGGTGCTCGCCACGCCCGGCGTGCAAACGGTCAAGATCAACGGCCTCATCCCACCCGGTGCAGAATGGCAGTGGAGCTTCCTTCTGAAGCCGCGACAGGTCCAAATCAATGCCGCAGGCTGGACCGTCACCGGCATGAAGCCCAACGGGGTGCCGGAGGACCAAGTTTTCTTCGTCGAACAAAACCGCAGCGCCAGCGCCGAGGCCACCGCGCGCGAGGTCTT
>CALMTT010000112.1 GCA_937872615.1 uncultured Verrucomicrobiaceae bacterium
TGTCGAGGATGTCGTTGATGATGGTGAGCAGCACCTCGGCGGAGGAGCGAATGGTGTCGACGTAGTGTTTTTGGCGTGAGGCCAGCTCAGTGTTCGCGAGCAGCTCGGCCATGCCGATGACACCGTTCATCGGCGTGCGGATTTCATGGCTCATGTTGGCCAGGAAGTCGGCTTTGGACCGCGCGGCGGACTCGGCCTTGAGCTTCGCGACCTTCAATTCCTCCTCGATGGCTTTTTGATGCGTCACATCCATCAGCAGGCCCTGCCAGACGATGTCGCCATTCTCCGCCAACTCGGGCCGCGAGGCGGCGTGGAACCATTTCAGCTTTCCAGAAGGCGTGATCATTCGCCCTTCATATTCCCACGCAGAAAGCTCGGAGGCGGACTTCATCACGCTGGCCTGAAAGCCCTCCAGATCTTCAGGATGCACCAGCTTGATGATCGGCGTGGCATCGGTGCGCACCTCGGCAGGATCGACCTCCCAGATGTCGTGACTGCCGGGGCTGGCATACGGAAAGGCAGCATGGCCATCGGGCGAGATGGTGAATTTATAGATCATCCCCGGCGTGTTGCGGGCCAGGTGCTCAAAGCTGTGCTCGTGCTGATCCAGCAAGCGCTTCAACTGCACCCGCTCGGACACATCCTGCACGGTGACGAGGAACCGCGGCGGATCATTCGCCTCCGCCCGCGAGGCGATGATCAGGTGAAAAGTGTGTCCCTGGGGGTTGCGATACTTCAAGCTCCACTCGGAAAGCCCGAGGCTGGTGAGCTGATTCCAGCGTGACTCCGTCTCGTCCGCGGGCGTGAGCAGCGTGGCGATGTTTTGACCGACGAGAGCTGCCACATCCGCGCCGAGGATATGGGCGAGTGCAGGATTGATCTGGAGGATTTTCAGCGAGGCATCGACGAAACAGATGCCGGAGGGCACGGAATCGAGGAAAGTCGGATAATCCGAAGGCTTCGCGGCTGATTTGGCAGTGGCTTTGCCGCCACAATTGAAATACAGCGCCATGAACTCCTGTCCGGCGACCATCAGCCGCGACAGCGTCACCTCCAACATGCAGGAGCCGCCGCCTTTGCGCTGCCAAGCGCCCTCGACACCGGCGATCGGGCCAGCTGCGGCCTTCTGCCACACGGTGCCCTGCCACTCCGTCACACTCCAAAAGCCGGCCAGTTGAGATATCTTCTGGCCAATGAGTTCGGGAACACTATAGCCCAGGAGGCTCTCCATCTGCTTGTTCGCAAAGCCGATGCCCCCCTCATGGTCCACCCAGAGCACACCAAAGGCGGCGGACTCCAGGGCTGAGGTGGCGGCAACGGCACGCGGCAGACGTGACAATGGGGCGGCTGTTGTTGGGGTCATTGAAGCGATGAATTATTTTCCACGAGTGCTCACACCATTGGGCACAGGACGCCGGGCAAAGATGGCGGGGATGCGGATGTCGAGCATGAAGATGGCAAACAAGAAGGCGACAACCGAGCTGATGAAGCTCCACTTCATGCAATCATGCCATCCGGCCAGCCACGAGACGATGCCAAAGGTGAAGACCAGGAACATGAGGAAAATGGCCCCCAGCGCACCTCCGAGCGCCAGGAAGAGATGCTGGCGCCAGCCCTGCAGGCGGGTGCGGAACGCATCATCCACACCACGCTGGAGCTGCCAGGTATTCACCGTCACCGGGACGTAGAAAGGCTTCCGCGTGTATTCGTCCCTCCAGCTCAGCACGAGTTGCTCGGAGGCCTGGAAGAGCAAGTTTCCGAACACCCGCTTCAGTGTCGGGAAGAGACGCTGCATGCGCTGATAGTGGTTGTAGAAGAATTTCAATCCGAGGCGCACCACGAACATCGAAAGACGCGCCATCGGGCTCGCCAGGACTTTCTTGTTCGCATCGCTGAAGAGCAGCTTCGCGTCCTCGCCCATCTGGGCACCGATGAGCGTCACCGGGATGCGCTTGCTCATGCCAAAGGCATCCGGCAGATACGACTTCAGGAAACCCATCACGGCCTCCGTTAGCGCGATGCCTTCCGGCGACGAGCCAGCCTGGAGCTTGTGAATGCGCTCGTAGAGCTTCTTCGCCTCGTCCCAGTTGTCCGTCATTAAGTCATCCCGCAGCCCCATGGTATGACCAACAACACGCCAGAGATGCAGGAATGCCTCTTTTTGCTGCACGGACACATTGCAGCCAATCAGCTCCAGCCCGCGCGGGATGAGGTAGGAGAAAGTGAGCAGCGTGAAGGCCAGATCCTCCTGGTTTACCGGCACGCCGAGCTTTTCCGAAGGCCACGGCCCCATCGCGCCATGCGCTTTGGCGAAACCTTCCGAAGCCGATCCGCTGGGAGCTCCGCGCGGCATCATTACTCCTGGATTGAGAAGCATATAGCGCATGGAAGCATGCAGCATGCGCACCTTCTTCGCCGCGATGTAGCCACGCCCCCAAATGTAAGCTTTGCGTCCGGCGGCAACGCGGAAGCCCGTATGCGCTGCCTTTTGCGCATCCTCAGCGCTGCTTTGTGTTTGTGATGCTGCGCTCACCTGGACGAACTTGTCCCCTTGCTGCTCCCACTTGCCGCCCACGCTCTCGCTCAGGCTCTGCAGAAAGACATCATCACTGTCCGGCATCACATCATGAACCAGTTGAATGCCTCCAGGACTCATGACGGCATCTAGCATCAGGCCGGTCTCATAAATGCGCTGGAAGACATATTTGGCATCCTTGAGCTTCGCCGTCTGGTAGAGTGCCGGGATGCCGTTCTTCATCAAGTAACAGGCGGGCAGGCTCGCCGCGTAGAGAATGCCAAGCATGGCCAGCGAGTTTGCCTTCCACAGCTCAGCAGCCACCTCGAGTTTTGTCACATCGACCCAGTCCGGCGCGGGCATCGGGTCGTAGTAATCCTGAAACTCCTTTGGGAACATGCCCAGCGCCTTGGCGAAGTTCGAGTCATCAATCAGCAGCAGTTCACCATCCGTATCCAGCAAGTCGGCGATATCGACGAGCTTGTTGTAACCCAGGCGGCTGCCCGGCTCCGCATGCATGGATGACTCACCGAAGATTTTGGCTGCCAAGTCGTCCGCATACGGATCTCCATGCTGGCGGAAGGCATTGAGTTGCTCGTCGGTAAAGCCGCTTGGGCCGGTCGGAGAGGTAGGGATTGAGTTCATGAGCGTGGGTAGGAAGCGTCTTTTGTGCCGATTCGTGTAACCAGCATCGATTTAAAAATAATTACGCCATTCCTAACCTATCCCCCCCTTGGATTGCACCAACAAATGCAGCCTCGAATTCATCTGGAGAGAACCGGCCACATTTCCCGGAGTAACTCCACCCAATCGAGGCACTGAATCCGTTCCCGGCGCGCCATGCGCCCCAGCACCCCCGGATGGGCGCGGATCTTACGAGCCAGATGCTTGGTCGAGGCCGTGAGCTTGAAGAAAGTGGCATCGGGAGCGGCGACTTCTCGATGAGCTGGGATGTCGGAACAAAACACCGGCACCTGATGCAGCGCGGCTTCGACCAAAGGCAGACCGTAACCTTCCTGGATGCTTGGGAAGAAAAGCGCGTCGGCCATCTGGTAGAGGCTGCGCACATCGTCGTCGCTCAAAACGGCTTTCTCGCCGAGAAAGTGGACTCGCTTAGACACGCCGAGGTCTTTGGCGAGGCGTTTGAGCTCGCGGAAGTATTTGAGGCCGTCTTTTTGATGCGGATCAGGAGCGGCCGTGACGAGGTAAATGGCCTCTGGAAGCTCCGCGAGCACGCGGAGGCCCATTTCGATGTTTTTGCGCCTCACGAAGCGGGTGGGCTGCAACAGCACGAGCGGTGCTTTTTCGAGCTGGAGGTCCGAAACACGCTCGGTGAGACCCAGAACGGCCCTGGCGTCGCAACCGTTGGGAATGACGCGGATCGGCTCGCGAGTGATTTTGGCGTATTCAGCCTTCCGATGCTCCGAAACGGCGATGTGGAGGGCATTTGGCACCTTTTCAGCCCAGCGGACATCGTGCACCCAGTTGATCCAGCGGATGTCCGGCCGTGAGTGCGTGAGTGCGATGAGTTCCTCGGTCCACGCGAGGTCGAAAGGCATGGTGAAAACGTTGTGCACGATGACAGCATCCCATTTTCCCTCCCGCCATTCGTCACGTGTGAGGATCTCGACCTCGTGACCGAGTTTTTGCAAAGCAGCGGCCTGCTCACCGATGACACGCTCCACGCCGCCGATGACGGGCGGCTTGGAGTAGTGCAGGATGGCGATGCGCATTTCCTGCCATCATGGCTTGAACCCTGTGGCTGGTCTAGTGGGAGCTGACCTCGGCTCATGCCGTTTGACCGTGTCGCCCGCTTCCGTAATTGCTATAACAGCCGTCAAAAAAAGAAGCCCTTTTTCTTGTCACGCTCTCAGCGGTGGCCTATGAAATGCTTTTGTGAACCGCTTGTGGGCGGCCACGCTCTCTCCCAGCTAATTATGACCTTTTCGAGACTCTGCGCAGCAGCCACGGTCAGCTTTCTCGCTATCAGCGGGTGGGCCCAGGGCCAGTCACTCCTCAGCAACATGTCTGGCGATGTGAAGATCGACGGCCTCACGACAACCATGGACCCTGAAACGGGCATCGCTACGGTGTCTGGCGATGTCCGGGTCGAGTATCAGGATGTCCAGATCCGCTGCGCCAGTGCCAGCTACAACAATGTATCGGGCAATGTCCACGCCACAGGCGGCGTCGTCATCTGGCGGGCCGGAACCATTTACCGCGGTGACAGCATTGACTACAATGTGATCACAGGAGAGCTGTCCGGTAACAACGTGCGGTCCGGGATGCCGGCTGGGCAGGGCTCGTTCTTCTACAGCGCGAAAAAGTTCACTGCCGAAACTCAACTGCTCGACCGGCTCCATGCCGAGGATGTGAGCTTCACGATGCACGATTTGGCGAACCCCAATTTCCATGTGGGCGGTCGTGAGATGAACGTGCATCCGGGACAGCGGGTGGAACTCAAGACGATCAAATACTACGCAGGCAATACGCCGATCCTGTACTTTCCGAGCCTTAGCCAGTCGGTGGACCAAGACCAGGGTTTCCGCGTCAGTCCCGGATATAACAACCGTTGGGGAGCCTTCGTGCTGAACCAGTTCACTGTTTTCCACGGCAATCACACCGAGGCACGCTATCGCATCGATCTGCGCAGCAGCCGCGGCTTGGCGGGCGGCTTTGACTTTTATTCAATGCGCCATCAGGCCAACCGCCAAAACTTCGGGCATCTCAAGTTTTACGGCCTGAGCGACAGCGACACCGCCATCAACGCCACCGGCGCTCCGCGTCAGATTGTCGATCGCAAGCGTTACCGCTTCAATTTCCAGCATCGCATCTACCTGCCCGGCCCGGATGTCAGCACGTGGTATATCGACTTCGACATCAACAAGATCAGCGATGTCCACTTCTACGAGGATTTCTTCTTCAATGAGTTCCGCACGACACCGGAGCCGGACAATCAAATCTCCATCATCAAGCGCAGCGATGCCTTTGTGGCCACGCTCATGGCCCGCGGACAGTTGAACAAGTTCTATCGTTCTGCCGAGCGTCTCCCAGAGCTGTCCTTTGACTTCGTGCGCCGTCCGATCTTCGGCACGGGCATCCAGCATCAGGGCACCTTCGCTGCCGGTGTTTACCGCGAACGCCTTGGCAAATATGAGCAGGTGGAGCTCACCCGTCTTCAACAGCTTGGGGCCATCGGTGGAGCACCTGCCGTGAATGCTGACCCGCTCGGTGCCGCGTCATCTTACGCTGGCTTCTTGGGCCTGCCCTCCGGCACCGCCATGAGCCCCGCTGATGTTCTCGCCGGCCTCAACGTCATCAATTCCCGCCTGACCGAGCCCGGCTACACACGCTTCCACACCTACCACGAGTTCCTGTATCCAAAGACCTTCTTTGGCTGGCTGAACATCACGCCTCGTTTTGGTGCGGGCATGACCAGCTATCACAGCATCGACGGCAGCATGTCCGGCAACTCCAACTTCACCCGTGGCATCGTCAGCCTCGGACTCGAGACCTCCTTCAAGGTCTCACGCACATGGTCGGATGTGAACATGCCTTCGCTGGGCCTGAACGGCCTCCGTCACGTCTTTCAACCCTACCTGAATTACTCTTATGTCGATGCCACCCAAGACGCGGGACTGCCGGCCATCGACCGTCTCGCCCCCACCACACGTCCGCGTTCCGTCGATGCTGGTCTCTTCACCGCTGTCGATGCTCTTCGTTCGTGGAATGTGGCTCGCGTGGGCTTCTACAATCTTCTTCAGACCCGCCGTGACTACTCCGTGGCAGCGAACAACAACAATTACTTCTACGGTGGTGCCAGCGACTCCTCCGACCGCAGCTACGCCTGGGCCGGCATGAACACCTACATCGATGTGTTCGCCCGCGATCCGGAGTTCGGACGTGACCTCTCGAATCTCTACAACGACCTCTTCTGGCGTCCCGTTCCCTGGATCAGCCTCACCTCCCAGGTCCAGCTGCCCATTAGCAGCGGCCGCGGCAGCTTCACCGAGGTCAACCACGGCATCACCTTCCTTCCAAATCGCTACATGTCCGTGCAGTTCGGCCACCAGTATCTGAGCAACAACCCCTACTTCCAGCAGGACTCGAACCTCTTCTACTCACGCATCTACACCCGCCTCGGCGAAAACTGGGGCTTTGCGATGAACCACATCTTCGAGGCAGACGACGGCACCATGCAGTTCCAGAGCTACAGCCTCACCCGCGACCTCAGCAGTTGGATCCTGTCCATCGGAGCACTCGTGCGTGACAACCGCGGCGGTGCCAATGACTTCGGCATCCTGCTCGGCTTCACCCTCAAAGAGTTCCCGCAGCTCAATTTCGACCTCGATGTCGATCCCAGCACCTCGGGCAGCAACGGCAACGGCGGGAACAACTGATCCCCTGCCCTCCGAAGGGCTTGGAAAGTTGCAATCGGCGACTTGAGCCCCGCGGCACAAGCCCATAGGGTACCTGCACTTTCATGAAACTCACCATCATCGGTTCTGGTTACGTCGGGCTCACCACCGGGGCTTGCTTTGCCGAAGTCGGCCACCACGTCTGCTGCGTGGACAACGACCAGCGCAAAGTCGATGCTCTTCTCGCAGGCGAGATCCCGATCTACGAGCCGGGCCTTGAATCCATCGTCAAAAAGAACGTGGCCGCACGCCGTCTTCGCTTCACCACCTCCACTGAGGAAGGTGTCGAGCATGGTGAGGTCATCTTCATCGCCGTGCCCACACCGCCGCAGCCCGATGGCAGCGTAGATCTCAGCTTCATCGAAAAGGTCGCCCGCGAGATCGGCGGCGTCTACTGCAACGTCAACGTGACCAGCGAAGACAGCGTCATCGCCGGCTTCAAGCGGGCCCGCGAGGCGATCGGCCAGGAGCGCGTGCTCGTCAACTGCGCCGGCACCGGCAACGCCGCCCGCACGGCTTCGAAGGACCGCAACACCGGCGAGTACAAGCACTTCCCCCTGGCCGCCTTCAACATGATCATCCAGATCAACCTGGTCGGCACCTTCCGCTGCATCGCCAAGAGCGCGGCCGGCATGCTGACCCTCGATCCGGTCGACGGCGAGCGCGGCGCGATCGTCAACACCGCCTCCGTGGCGGCCGAGGACGGCCAGATCGGCCAGGCGGCCTATTCGGCCTCCAAGGGCGGCGTGGTCGGCATGACGCTGCCGATCGCGCGCGACCTGG
>CALMTT010000113.1 GCA_937872615.1 uncultured Verrucomicrobiaceae bacterium
CGGCGAGGCCCTTGAACGGCTCGACCGCCCGCAAGTCGTGGCCCTCACCGCCACCGCCACGCCGGAGGTGCGGGATGACATCCTGCGCACGCTGGTGCTGCGTGATCCCTTGATCGCCATCCGCGGTTTCGAGCGGCCGAACCTGAGCCTCAACATCATCCCGACGAAGTCGAACGACGACAAGTATCAGCGCCTCATCAAGCTCATCGCCACGCACAAGACCGGCATCGTGTATTGTGCCACTCGCAAAAAGGTCGAGGAAGTCGGCGCGGAGCTGCGTGAGCGGAAGATCAAGGTCATCGAGTATCACGGCGGGCTCGACGACAAGGAGCGCGAGAGCCGCCAGACGAAGTTCATCGAGAAAAAGGCCGATGTCGCCGTCGCGACCAATGCCTTCGGCATGGGCATCGACCGCTCAGACGTGCGCTTCGTGGCCCATTTCGATGTGCCCGGCAGTGTGGAGGCCTATTATCAAGAAGCCGGTCGCGCCGGTCGCGATGGCGAGCCCTCGCAGTGCGATCTTTACTTCAACTTCGCCGACACCCGCACGCAGGAGTTCTTCATCGAGGGAAACAACCCGCCGCCTGACATCATCCGCAGCGTTTATCAGGCTCTTCTAAACCGTGCTGATGCGCAAAACGAGGTGCAGGCATCGATTGATGACATCACCGAATTCACCGGCGCGAAGAACAGCATGGCCATCTCGTCCGCCCTGAGCCTGCTGAACCGCATGGATGTCATCGAGCGCTTCGATATTCCCGGCAAACGCATCCGTGGCACACGGCTTCTCCAGCCCAAACTGCTCGCCCGCGATCTCCCGCTCGATTTGAAGGCCCTCGCCGAAAAAGACCGTCGTGATCGGGCCAAGTTGAAGGCCATGATCGACCTCTGCTATGACGACAAAGCCTGCCGTCAGGAGCAGATCTTACGCTACTTCGGCGAAGAGGAATCCACCCCCTGCGGCTCCTGCGATGTTTGTCGCGCCGAAGGCGTGCAGCCGCCTCGCGAAGGCACGCCCGAGGAGGTCACGATGCTTCGTCAAACCCTCAGCGGCATCGCCCGCATGGCCGTGAAACGACCCGATGGATCGTGGGAAGGCCGGTTTGGCAAAGGCCGCATCATCAACATGCTTGTCGGCTCGAAGTCGAAGGACATCGTCGATGCCGGGCTCGATCAACTCACCACCTACGGCCTGCTGAAAAACGTCGGCACGCAGGTGCTGCATCCACTCTTCGTCGAACTCGAAAAAGCCGGTCTGATCGAAACGACCACCGATGAGTTTCCGAAGATCAATCTCACGCGTCGCGGTGCCGAGGTGATGCGCACCGGCGAAAACATCCGTATTCGCTGGCCCAGTGCCTCCAGCGCTCCGAAACCCTCCAAAACGAGCAAAACCGCTCAAAACGAGATCGCCAGTCGCGAGCTCGGTTTTGACGAAAGCCTCTTCGACAAGCTCAAGAAGCATCGCAACACCCTCGCCGAGTCCGAAGGCGTGCCGCCCTACATCATCTTCAGCAATCAAACGCTCGAATTCATGACCCGGCTGAAGCCCAAGACTCTCGAAGCCGGCATGAAGATCCGTGGCGTCGGAGAAAAGAAGGCCCGCGAGTATCTCCCGGACTTCATCCAGATCATCGCCCGGCACGGAAGGTGAACCGGCGTTACACCAGTCGGTCCTTCAATGCTCTCGCCACGGCGGCGGCGCGGCTGTGGACGTTGAGTTTGGTGAAGAGGTTGCGCGTGTGCGTGCTCGTGGTGTGAATGCTCACCTGCATGCGGTCGGCGATCTCTTTGGCCGTGAGGCCTTCGACGAGGAGTTTCAGCAAATCGTGCTCGCGTGGCGAAAGCGATACAGGCTCCGCAGCGGGCTTGGTGAGCTTCGCGAGCATCTTCACGACGCTCGCGGCGACCTTGGGAGACATCGGCGAGCCACCTTGCGCGGCCTCGATGATGGCCTCGACCACCGTTTCGGCCCTCGAGGTCTTCAAAAGGTAGCCGCTGGCCCCGGCGCTGATGGCCTTGCTGATCTTGTCCTCGTCTTCAAAGACGGTGAGGATGACGATTCGGCACTGTGGCGCGTGTTTGTGCACGTCCGCGATGATTTCGAGCCCGCTGCGACCTGGCAGGCCGACATCAAGCAACAGCACGTCTGGCTTTTGATCATCAGTCACCCGTTGTAGCACGGCGAGCATGGACTCGGCATTCGCAAAGGCAGGTGCCGTAGCGAGACCGCGCTCAGCAGTGCATAGGCGCTGCAAGGAGCGGCGGAAGGTGTCGTGGTCTTCGACGATCCAAGGCTGGATGAGGGTGATCGTGGAGCTCATGGGTGGCAGCAGGAAACAATGACGAAGGACGAATTCATGAATGACGAAGGAATGTCGAAACCCGAAGGCCTAAAACCGGAGGAGTGGGCAAAGAGGAGCATTTCGTCATTGGGGCTTCGGAGTTCATTCGTCATTCGGATTTACTCATTCGTCATTCGGCGCGTCCACCTAGCTCCTTTAGGCACATCAAGCATGACAGCCGTGCCGGGTTGAGATTCGATGCTGAGCGTGGCCCGCATCATCGCGGCACGTTCGCGGAGGTTGCTGAGGCCGTGGCCGGAGGACGGTGTTTTCAGATCGAAGCCGATGCCGTTGTCGCGAATCTCGATGCGCAGGCCGGTGGCGGTGGGAGTGAGGTGAAAACGGACCTGCGTGGCCTGGGCGTGCTTGGCGATGTTATGGAGCACTTCTTTGCAGAAGAGATACAGCTCGCGCCGCGTCTCGATGTCCGGTTCGAGGGTCAAAGGTGCGGCGGGCAGGGCGCAGTCGAGCGTGAGGCCGCGCAGCAGGCGCTCGGTGAGGCGTTGGAGCACATCGAGCCAGTCGGCCTCGGCCTCGCTGCGGCGGGGGCTGATGAGATCGACCATGTCGCGC
>CALMTT010000114.1 GCA_937872615.1 uncultured Verrucomicrobiaceae bacterium
TGGTAGGTTCTTGGCTCACGAAAAGGGTCTCGGTTCGCAGTTGTCTTTACGCGCCCACTTTGGCACGGGCCTCGTCCGCCAGCGCGGTGGAGAGGTAACGCTCACCCGTGGAGCAGGCGATGGTGACGATGAGTTTGCCGGCGTTCTCCGGACGGGAGGCCACCTGGATGGCGGCGCAGACGTTCGCGCCGGTGCTGATGCCGACGAGGATGCCTTCTTCCTTCGCGAGGCGGCGTGCCATGGCGAAGGCGTCATCATTGCTCACCTTGATGCACTCGGCGATCTGGGTGTTTCCAGCGCTGTCCTTCAGATGCAGGTTTGCAGGGACGAAACCAGCTCCGGTGCCCTGGATCTTGTGCGGGCCGGGCTGCACAGGCTGGCCGGCGAGCGTTTGATTGATGACCGGGGAGGCCTCGGGCTCGACGGCGATGGCCTGGAAGCTCGGTTTGCGAGGTTTGATGACTTCGGTGCAGCCGGTGATGGTGCCACCGGTGCCGACCGCGGCGACGAGGATGTCAATTTTGCCATCGGTGTCGGTCCAAAGCTCCTCGGCGGTCGTGCGCATGTGCACGGCGGGATTCGCCGGGTTTTCGAACTGCTGTGGCATCCAAGCGTTCGGCGTGGATTTGACGATTTCTTCAGCCTTGGCGATCGCGCCCTTCATGCCCTTCGGGCCTTCGGTGAGCACGAGTTCGGCACCGAGCAACGCAAGGAGCGTGCGGCGCTCCAGCGACATCGTTTCCGGCATCGTGAGGATGAGCTTGTAGCCTTTCGCGGCGGCCACAAAGGCCAGCGCGATGCCCGTGTTGCCGCTGGTGGGCTCGACGATGATGGTGTCGGGCTTCAGGATGCCTTTCTTCTCCGCGTCCTCGATCATGGCCATGCCGATACGATCCTTCACGGAGCCGAGCGGATTGAAGAACTCACACTTCAACGCGATGGTGGCGTTGAGGCCAGCGGTGACCTTGTTGAGCTTCACAAGCGGCGTGCGGCCGATGGTTTCGACGATGTTGTTATAGATCATGGCAGTTCGAGGTGCGCGGTTCTCAGTTCAGAAAAGGACGATTAGTGCTGCGAGCAGAACTCTTCGAAGCGGTCCATGCCGGTATTGATGATCTCAAGGCTGGTGGCGTAGCTGAAGCGCAGCGTGTGCTCGCAGCCGAAGGCCACGCCGGGGACGGCGGCCACGCGCTGCTTGCTGAGGAGCTTCTCGCAGAAGTTCACGCTCTTGATGCCGGTCTGCTCGATATCGACGAGGAAGTAGAAAGCGCCCTTTGGCTCGACGACGCGGACGTTTTTGAAGCCCGTGAGGCGGCTCATCATGTATTGACGACGCACGTCGAACTCATCGCGCATGTCGGCGACGATCTGCTGATCGCCCTGGAGAGCGGCGAGGGCGCCGTATTGAGCGAAGGTGGTCGGATTGCTCGTGGTGTGGCTCTGGATGGTATCGATGGCGTCGGCGATCTTCTTCGGAGCGGCGGTATAGCCGAGACGCCAGCCGGTCATCGCATAAGCCTTGGAGAAGCCATTGATGGTGATGGTGTGGTCGTAGATTTCCTTGCTGATGCTGGCGATCGAGACGTGCTTCTCGCCGGAGTAAACGAGCTTCTCGTAGATTTCGTCGCTGAGGATGATGATGTCCTCGCCCGCGGCGATTTCGCCGATGGCGGCGAGTTCTTCCTTCGAGTAAACGCTACCGGTGGGGTTGCCGGGGCTGTTGATGATGATCATCTTCGTCATCGGGGACATGGCGTCCTCGAATTCTTCCGGCGTGATCTTCCAATCGTTCTCACGCTTCGTTTCCACGATAACAGGAATACCGCCGACTAGGCGCACCATTTCAGGATAGCTGGTCCAGTAAGGCGCAGGAATGATGACTTCATCGCCGGGATTCACGACGGCGAGGATGGCGTTGTAGCAGGAGTGCTTCGCGCCGCAGTTCACGCTGATCTGGGAAGGCTCATACTGCAGGCCGTTGTCCACGAGGAACTTGGCAGCGATGGCTTCGCGGAGTTCGAGGATGCCGGCGCTCTCGGTGTAGCGAGTCTTGCCGCTCTGGAGGGCCTCAACGGCGGCGGCGGTGATGTGCGCAGGGGTGTCAAAGTCAGGCTCACCGGCGCCGAAGCTCAGCACGTCGATTCCCTGCTTCTTGAGCGCCTTCGCCTGGGCAGTGATCGAGAGGGTCATTGAAGGGGCGACTTCGGCGATGTTCTTGGCGATGAAATCCATAGTAGGAGCAGGAGTTGGATGGTGGGTGGGATCGGGGGCCGCCTACAAAGGCGGGGAAGGCGGGATGGTCAAGGCTCGCTTCGCAGCTTTGCGAAGCCCTCCTTGTGCTCGCCCAAACACGGTCTAAAGGCACCCGCCCATGCCGCCCCGACCACCGCAGACCAACCATCCGAAAAAGAAATCCGCCTCCCGCGTCCGCGGCCTGGCCATCGATGTGCTGGGGGAATGGGCTCATGGAGACCGCTACGCCTCCGACATCCTCGACCAAGCCCAGCGCGAGGTCGATTTGATCGCGCCCGATGCCGCCTTCCTGCGCGAAATCGTGCTCACCACGCTGCGAAACCTCTCGCTGCTCGACCACTGGATCGCCGTGCTCACCGAGGACAAGCATCTCGACCATCGCTGCCGCTGGGGCCTGCGCATCGGCCTGAGCCAGATCCTGCTCTCCAAAGTCTCCGAGCATGCCGCGGTGAATGAAACCGTCGCCGCCACAGGTCGTGCCCGCGGCCTGATCAATGCCGTGCTGCGTCGTGCCTGCCGTGAATCCGCTGAATTGACCGCCGCGGCCACGGATCTGCCTCTAGAAACACGCACGTCGCATCCCAAATGGCTTGTGCAGCGATGGCTCGCCCCCTTTGGCCAAGAAAAAAACACCCCGCTGTGCGAGTGGAACCAGCAGCCCGCCG
>CALMTT010000115.1 GCA_937872615.1 uncultured Verrucomicrobiaceae bacterium
TCGCCCGCGCGCGCAAGATCCAGCGCTTCCTCAGCCAGCCCTTCCACGTCGCCGAAATCTTCACCGGCACCAAAGGTGAATACGTCAAAGTCAGCGACACCATCAAAGGCTTCGCCGAAATCCTCGACGGCAAACACGACAACGTCCCCGAAGCCAACTTCTACATGAAGGGCGGCATCGACAGCGTGAAGAAGTCCTAATGCCTGTTCTCTGTTCGCGGTTCTCGGTTCGCAGTTAGATTCGCGAAAACCAGATCGCTAACAGGGAACCGAGAACTGAGAACCGAGAACAACTTTCCCCAACATGCCCCTTAAACTCGAAATCGTGACCCCAGAGGCCCGCATCTTTTCCGATGAGGTCGATACCGTCGTGCTTCCGGGTTACGAGGGTGAGATGGGCGTCCTGCCCTCGCATGCCAACTTGGTGACCACGCTGCTCCCTGGCGAGCTGCGCATCACCAAAGGCGGCAAGACCACTGAATTCGCCGTCGGCGAAGGCTTGGTCGAAGTGACCGGCACCGCCACCCGCATCCTTACCGATCTGGCTATTGATGCCGACAAGATCGACGAAAAAGCCGTCGAAGAGGCCCTCGAGCGCGCCCAGAAATCCCTCGCCGACCTCAAACCCGGTGAGCATCAGGAAGAAGTCGCCGCCGTCATGGCCATTATCCAGCGCAGCACCGCCCAGCTTCACCTCAAGCGGAAGCGCAAGACGGTCTGAGCCAACGTCACAGGCCCCAAACATTCGAAGCGGACGGTCGAAAGACGGTCCGCTTTTTCTTTGGGCGCATGGCGCATCGGCGATTCGTTTTGAAAGTCGGGCTTGGCGGGGCGCTTTCTGTGTGAAAGCATGCCTCAATCACTCATGAAGCTCTCACTCGCGTTTCTTCTCGTCGCCACCGGCCTGCCGCTGCATGCGGCGGGGAATTTGTCGAAGCCCCTCGAAGCCTTGCGGGCCGTGCAAAAGGAAGGGCAGGGGAATGCCGAGGCCTCGAAGGCCTGGCAGGAGATCACGAAAGCAGATGCCTCGAATCTGCCTGAAGTGCTCAAAGGCATGAACGGGGCCAATCCGCTCGCTGAGAACTGGTTGCGAGCCGCCGTGGGCGTGATCGCCGACGAGGCGCTGAAGGCCAAAAAGATGCCGGTCGAGGCTCTCGTGGCCTTTTTGAAGGATTCTCAAAACAGCCCCGGCGCCCGCGTGGTGGCCTTTGACCTCATCCAGCGTGCCGATGCGAAGCTGGCGGAGTCTTTGACACCCACGCTCATCAACGACGTGAGCAGCGAATTGCGCCGTCATCCCGTGGCAAAGCTTATCGAGACGGGCGACAAGGCGCTCGCCGCCCAGGAAAAGACTGCCGCCGTCCTCGCCTACCGCAAAGGCCTCGATGGTGCCCGCGATGAGGACCAGATTAAAACACTCGCGAAGAAGCTGCGTGATCTCGGCCAGGAGGTCGATCTGCCCACGCACTTCGGCTTTCTCATGAGCTGGAAGCTCATCGCCCCGTTCAGCAATGCGGACCGCAGCGGTTTCGACACCGTGTATCCGCCGGAGAAAGAGCTGAAATTTGACGCCAGCTATGAAGGCAAGGGCAAGGAGGCCAAGTGGGTCGATTTCACCAGCAAGGACGAGTATGGCAAAATCGACTTCAACAAGCCCTTCGGCATGGAGAAGAGCGTCACCGGCTATGCTGCCACCGACTTTGTGAGCTCCGAGGACCGTCCCGCGGAGATCCGCATCGGCTGCAAAAACGGGTGGAAGGTCTGGCTGAACGGCGAGCTGCTCTTCGCCCGCGATGAATACCACCGCGGTGCCAAGCTCGATCAATACAAACTCCCCTGCCAGCTCAAGAAGGGCAAGAACACCCTCCTCGTGAAGTGCTGCCAAAACGAGCAGACCGAGCAATGGACCGTCGAGTGGGAATTCCAGCTCCGCGTCTGCGATGCGACTGGCACAGCAATCGTGGCAAAGAACTAAAAGATCAAAACCAGACACCCCATTGCAGACCATGAAGACGACCCTTGTTTTGGCTTTCAGCCTCTCCCTTTCATCCTGGGCCCACGCTGACTGGCTCCAGTTCCGCGGACCCAATGCCGCAGCGGTATCGACGGAGGCCAAGGCACCTGCGGACGAGTTGAAGATCGCGTGGACGGCAGATCTGCCGGGTCGCGGGCTCTCCGCGCCGATCGTGGTGGGTGACAAAGTGTTCGTCACCTGCTCCAGCGGCCCGGGCCAGGACACGCTGCATGTGTTTTGCTTCAACGCGAAGGATGGCTCGAAGCGCTGGGAGCGTGCGATGCGTGCCACGGGCCGCACGATGTCGCACAACAAGACCTGTGTGGCCGCGAACACGCCATGCAGTGATGGCGAACGCGTCTTCGCGCTGTTTTCGTCGAATGATCTCTTCGCTTTCGACCTCGATGGCAACCTGCTCTGGCTCCGCGGCCTGACCTTCGACTATCCGAATGCGAGCAACAGCCTCGGAATGTCGCAATCGCCTGTCGTGATCGGCAATACGCTCGTCGTGCAAAGCGAGAACGACGCGGAATCCTTCGCCGCCGGCCTCGATGTGGCCACGGGCGTGAACAAGTGGAAGCTCGAGCGTCCGAAGGCCGCGAACTGGACCAGCGCCACCTTGATCAAAGGCGTGGCCGCCCTTCAATCGAGCAAAGGCATCCTCGGCGTCGATCCACAGACCGGCAAAACGGTTTGGAATTACGAAGACGGAGCCAGCACGATCCCATCGAGCGTCGTGAGCGGTGATTTGCTCTATGCGGTATCGAAAGGCATCACGGCTCTCGCGCCGGAAAAAGGCTCGGTGACGCAACTCTGGCGCAATGAGAAGCTCAATCCCGGCACCGCGAGCCCGCTCGTGCTCGGCGATCACCTTTACGTCGTGAACGGCGCAGGCGTGCTGATCAAAGCGAGCACCAAAAACGGCGATGAAGCCTGGAAGCTTCGTCTCAAAGGTCCCTTCAGCGGCTCGCCCGTCGCGGCGGGCAAGCGCATCCACATCGTCAATGAGCGCGGCATCTTCCAAACCATCGATCCGGATGCTCCCGAGGGTAAAGTGACGCAGGAAATCGAGCTCAAAGAAACCGTGCTCACCACGCCCGCCATCTCCGGTGGCGCGATCTATGTGCGCAGCGATGCAAAGCTCTGGAAGCTGCAATGATGGAGCAGCCTGATCAGCAAGACGACCTCATGATTTCCAACGAGGTCGAGCAGGAGACCTCGCGTGCGCTTGGCAAGGAGACACGCCAGGTGCTCATGGCCGTGCTTGTCGTGGCCGCTTTCATGGCGCTGGCGCACTTCACGCCGATGAAGGCATGGATCACGAACGTGCAGACATGGAAGAGCTTCGTGCGCGAGTTCGGCTGGATGGCGCATGCGGTGTTCATGCTCGTCACCGCGGGCGCGGTCATGATGGGCGTGCCGCGTCTCGCGTTCTGCTCGGCAGCCGGGCTCATTTTTGGTTTTGGTGAAGGGCTCGTGCTCTCGCTCGTGGGCTCCACGCTCGGATCTTATGGTGCCTTCATTCTGTCACGTCACGGCTTCCGTCGCGCCGCGGAGGCACGTGCGGAGAAGTGGCCGTGGCTGAAGACCATGCTCAAGAAGCCTTCCGTGATGCGTGTGTTCTGGGCGCGGCAGCTCATGGTGCCCGGCATCGTGTTGAATGTGCTCATCGGCATGACGCCGGTGCGTCACTCGCGTTTTCTGCTCGGCACATCGCTCGGTTATTTGCCGTTGAACATCGCCTTCAGCCTCGTCGGTAGTGGTTTGGGGAAGGAGAGCATCACCACGACAATGACGCAGCTCCTCGCGGCCATGGCGGTGATCAATGTGGCCGCCTGGTTGGTCTTTCGTTTCATCAAAAAGCAGCGCCTGGCAGGTGGAGATGCGGTTTGATGCCGGTGAGGCGATTTCGTCCTTGCACGCAGCGTGATTTCCCGGCATCCCCGGAAGCGTGAAAACCAACCACGCCATCCTCTTCACTCTCGTCGCCAGCCTTTTGACCTCCTGTGACGACAAGGCCAAGCCCTCGCAGGCCGCCGCTCCCGCACCCGCGGCTGAAAAGCCTGCCGCAACCCCCACGCCTGCTCCGGTCACACCGGCCAAAGACGAGCCGAAGAAGGTCTATTGGACCGCGGAGATGATGCACACCGAGGTGAAGTATCACAACCAAGGCTACGAGGGGAATGGCGAGTTCAACATCCAGGAGGGCAAAGTGATCGCTCTGAGCCTCCGCGGGGCGAAAATCACCAACGTGAAGTTTTTGCAGCACATCGAGCCGATGGCCCTCGACCTCAGCGAGACGCCGATCACCGATCTGAAGCCGTTGCAGGGCAAAAAGCTCGTCGAGCTCTATCTCGAAGACACGCAGGTGCAGGACCTCTCGCCGATTCGCGGCATGCCGCTCGAAAAACTCTATCTCTCCCGCACACCTGTGCGCGATCTCAGCGCCCTCGAAGGCATGCCTCTCGTCGAGCTCAACGCCGTCGAATGCCCCATCGGCGACATCTCCGGCATCGCGAAGTGCCCCATCCAGATGCTCTGGCTCACCGGCTGCCCGGTGGAAGACATCTCCGCGCTCAAAACGGTGCCGCTCGTCAGCGTCACGCTGCATCGCACGAAGGTGAAAAGCCTCGCGCCGCTCACTGGCACGGCCTTGCAGCGCCTCCACATCGCCGAGACACCGGTGACGGACCTGTCACCGCTGAAAGGCATCCCGCTTACGCGCCTCGTGTTCACACCCGCAAATATCACCGCGGGCATCGAAGTGGCACGCGAGCTGCCTTTGCAGGAAATCGGCACCCGATTCGACGAAGGCGGTAAGGATTTGCAGCCTCCCGCCGCTTTCTGGCCTGCCTACGACGCCGCCCTGCGCGGTGCCGCAAAATGAAACAGTTTTCTCTTGTCGGTGCTCGCCCCGTCCTGACAGAATCACCGCAGTAAATGAAAGAATTCGCCTACATCCATGACTCCAAGCAGGGCTCGCCCGTGAAGACGGTCCCGGCGTTGGCCAGTTTCAACGAAGAGCAGCTCGATGAGGTGCTGAACTCCTCCAGCCTCCTCCAATGCGAGCCCGGTGATGTCATCATCAAAGAGGGCACCATCGACTCCCGCATCTACATCCTCCTCAGCGGCGAGCTCGAGGTCCGCGTGGGTGACAAACGTGTCGCCGCCATCAGCCGTGCTGGCGAGGTCTTTGGCGAGCTTGCCCTCGTCAATCAGGACAAGCGCCTCGCCTCCGTCATCGCCTCCAGCAAGGCCGTGTGCCTCGCCGTGGACCAGAAGTTTCTCCAGGACATCCATCCGCGTGAGGAAGACCCCGATTTCCACGCCTCGCTCTACGAATTCGTCGCGCGTCTCGTCGTGCGGAAGCTTGAGGCCACCTCCCGCCGCCTCGCCGAGGTCGAAAAAGAACTCCGCCAGCTCCGCGAAGCCGCTGCTGCCGACGTGAAGCCTGCATCGCCGGTCATTCCGCGTGCTGCTCGCAAGGTCAAAGCCCGCGTCACCGCCCGCAAGACCGTGCGACGTCGCTGAACGCGGCCACCAGTGCCGCTTCGTCCGCAGCAAACACACCACGCTCCGTGATCAAACCGGTCACCAATCGTGATGGCGTGACGTCGAAGCCATAATTCGCCACCGGCGAGCCTTCCGGCGTCATGCGCACGTTTCGCAGAATGCCTCCCGCGTCCGGCCCATCCACCCAGGCCACCTCAGCGCTGCCACGCTGCTCGATCTCGATCTCCGCCACGCCATCCGTGATGCTCCAGTCAAAGGTCGAAGAAGGCAGCGCCACATAAAACGGCACGCCATTGTCTCGCGCCGCGAGCGCTTTGAGATAAGTGCCGATCTTGTTCGCCGCATCACCGCGCCGCGTCACGCGATCCGCGCCCGTGATGACGATATCGACAAGGCCGTGCTGCATGAGATGACCACCCGTGTTGTCTGGGATCACCGTGTGCGGCACACCCGCTTGAGCGAGTTCCCATGCCGTCAGCCTTGCCCCCTGACTGCGAGGCCGTGTTTCATCAACCCACACATGCACTTTGAGTCCCGCCGCCTGCGCCGCGTAAACCGGTGCCGTGGCCGATCCATGATCCACAAAGGCCAGCCAGCCCGCGTTGCAATGCGTGAGCACGTTCACCACGCCATCGGCTTTCCGCTTCGAGATCTCGCGCAGCAGTTCGAGGCCATGCCTTCCGATCTGCTGACATGCCGCGGCATCTTCATCGGCGACTTTCTCCGCTTCGTGTTTCGCCGCTGAAGCCCACGCTTCACGCGGGAGTGCCTTCAAGAGCTGCAATTGCCGGTTCACCGCCCACGCGAGATTCACCGCCGTCGGTCGCGTGGCGATGAGATGGGCTGCGAGTGATTCCAGTTTCTCCCACGAATCGGCTTCGCGTGCCGCGAGAGCCATTCCATAGCCCGCCGTCGCGCCGATGCAGCCTGCGCCGCGCACCGCCATGTCTCGAATGGCCTCGGCGACCTCGGCGCAATTCTTCAAATCGAGGCACTCAAACGCCCACGGCAGTCGTCGCTGGTCGATGATGCTCACGATGCAGTCCTGCGGCATCCAAACAGTGCGGTAAGCCTGATCGCCGACTTTCATGACATCACTTCCAACCGCCTCCAAGGGCCTTCAGCATCGCCACGCTCGCCACGAGCCGCTGGCCATCGATTTGAGCGGCGAGCAGTTTGGCGTTCAAAACGGTGCGGTTGGCATCGACGACCTCAAAGTAGCTCGCGAGGCCTTTTTGATAGCGCAGCTCGGCGAGGCGTTGCGTTTCCTGCGCGGCCTTGATGGCGTCGTTCAGTGCCGCGGATTGCCGCGCATAGCCTTGGGAGTCCAGCATGCTGTCTTCGACCTCCCGGATGGCGGTGAGGATGCTTTGGCGGTAGGTGGCGAGGCTTTCTTCGTAGCGTGCTTTGCTTGCCGCGAGATTCGCTTTGAGCCTGCCACCTTGGAAAATGGGCAGCGTCATGCTGGGTCCGATGGTGAGCGTGCGGCTTTTCGCATCGTAGAAGTCCACGGTGCCGATGCTTTCGAGACCGCCGGTGCCGCCGATCTTGAAGGCGGGGAAGAACGACGCTTTCGCCACACCGATCTGCGCATTCGCCTCACGCATTTTTTGCTCGGCGGCACGGATGTCCGGGCGACGCTGCAGCAGCGTAGAGGGCAACCCACCCGGCACTCGCGGTGGCGAGGGCAGAGCGGCATTGTGTGAAAGCTTGAACGTGCTCGGAAGCTGGCCGCAAAGCACGGCGAGCGCGTTTTCCGCATTGCCACGCTGGCGTTCGAGAGACGCGAGATCGTTGCGGGCGAGCTCAAGTTCCGTCTTGGCCCGCGAGACATCCATTTCATTGGCGAGGCCGCCTTTGAAGCGGGACTCCTGGAGCTTCATGGCCTCCTGACGCCACTCGAGCGTCTCGTTCACGACGCCGATTTGCTTGTCCATCGAGTGCGCGAGAAAGTACAGACGCGCCACTTCTGATGCGAGGCTGAGGCGCTGTGCCGCGAGCGTTTCCGCGGCGGCGGCCTCGCTGGCCTTGGCACCTTCCACTCCACGTCTCACACGGCCCCAAAGGTCCAGCTCCCAACCGAACTCGAAGAGGTTCTGAAACCGGCGACGTTGGATCGAGGGCAGAGCAATACCGGGAGGCAGGTTCGCGCCGAATGCGGTCGCTGAGAGCCGCTCGTAGTTCATGCCATCCTTGAAGCTCAACTGCGGAAACCATTCGGATGCCTGCACGCCGATGAGCGCCCGTGCCGTCTCCACACGGGCGAGAGCACCGCGAAGGTCCTGATTGCTGCTCATCGCCTGATCGACCAGGCGGTTGAGGTCCGATGAGCCATACAAGCGCCACCATTCGCCCGGCATCGGCAGATCGCTCACGCTCGCTGTTTTGCCATTTTTCCACTTCGAGGGAAGCGCGAGGTCTGGGAGGGCAAAGTTCGGTCCCACCGAGCAGGAGGCGAGCAGCAGGGCAGGGAGGCAAAGAAGGGTTTTTGAGGTCATGGCTGGGCGTCCTGGGTGGCAATGAATACATCCATCTGCTGGCCGGCGAAGAGAGCGGCGGGCACGGGGTTCTGCAAA
>CALMTT010000116.1 GCA_937872615.1 uncultured Verrucomicrobiaceae bacterium
GGCTGGCTCGATGCGTCAAACTTCAGCACCACCGGCGGCAAAGTGCCTGGTGGCAGCCGCCGCAGCTCCGCCATCGCCAGATTCCCGATGGCACTAACGGCGGAATCGGTGCTGGTGCCGGGCTGGAAGTAGATTTTGATCAAACTCGCGCCCGGCAGCGAGCGCGACTCCATGTGATCAATGCCGCCTGCGAGCGTGAGGAAGCGCTCCAGGCGCGAGGTGAGGTCCTGCTCGATCTGCTCCGGCGGCATGCCGGGGTAAAAGGTGGCCACGATGACCACCGGCATCTTGATCTCTGGAAAGAGGTCCACCGGCATCCGCACGAGGCTGGTGAGGCCGACGACGAGCGTGGCGAGGCAGGAGACAATGATGAAGTAGGGATAGCGGAGGGCGAAGCGCGTCATGATGGGTCGGTCTCCGATTCTTCAGTTGAAGATGCCGTGGACGGCATCGCGCAGCCTCTGCACGGTCACATTGCCCGCCTTGCAGAGGTCGAGCACCCGGCGTTCGCGCTCGATGATCACCGTGGCGGCCTGTGGTATCGCCGCCGCGATGTCTGAGGGCACGGACAGCACGCCATGCGCGTCCGCATGCAGCAGATCACCCGGTTTGACCTCCAATCCGCCGATTTTCACCGGTCCCCCGAACTCAACGACATGCACGTAGGCATGGGAGACAGAGACGTGGTTTGCAAACAGCCGGAAACCGCTGCGCGTGATGGCTGGCAGGTCGCGCACGGAGCCATTTGTGATGGCGGCCACGCATCCCAGCGCCTGCAGGATGGCCGCATGCACCTCGCCGATGAAAGCGCCGCCCCCCGGCTTTTCATCCACATCCTCGATGACCACGATGCGCGGCCCCGGGATCGTCAGAAGGTGATCCCACCAGTCGGTGCGGTCCACAAAGGCACCACCCGTCACCGGCGGGCTGGAGCAGCGGATGCGAGCCGTGACCGCATGTCCGACGACGGGCGAATCACAGCCTGTGAGGCAGCGCATGGATGAATCGGCATAGCCTTCATTGCGCAAACGCACGCCGAAGGTCTCGATGGCGTTCGCCACCGTGCAGGTGTCGAGGCTTTGCAGCGCCTGAAGGGTTTCGGGAGCGACGGCGGTCTTCATTTCTTGTCGAGGGTGGGCAGTTCGACCTGCTTGGGCTGCACGCTCTGGCCGTGGAAGAACTGCGCACGGCTGCCGACCATGACGAGATCGCCCTCGGCCAGGCCTTCTTTGATCTCCAGATGCGTGGGCGATTCCGTGCCCACGGTGATGTTTCGCGCCTCGAGCTTGCCCGCCTTGACGAGATAGACACTCGCGGTGCTCTTGTCCCGCGTCACGGCCTCGACGGGCAGCACGAGCGCGTCACCCCGGCGGTCGATTTTGAGCATCACAGTGGCGTAAACCCCCGCGATGAGGCTGCGATCCTCGTTTGGCAGGTCGATCTGAGCCTCCATCGTGCGCGTGGCCGTCTCCACCTTCTGCGAGACACGCGTGATCTTGGCGGAAAACGTCTTCGTCAGCGAGGGGATGCGGATCTCCGCCTCGTCACCCACCCTCACGCCGGCGACATACGAGACAGACACCGGAAAGGCCACGCGCAGCAAATCCACCTGCGAGAGGCGCACCAGCGGCAGCGAGCCCGAGCTGGTGCCGGACTGGATGAGCGAACCCGGGTCCGAATAGCGCCGGGTGATCACACCGGCGAATGGGGCGGAGATGTGCGTGTAGTCGAGCATCGTCTGAAAACGGCTCTTGCTCGCCGCAGCCACGTTTTGCTCCTCCTTGGCAGCGTTCAGCGCTGCACGGGCGGACTGGTCCCGCAGCCGCGCGGAGTCGATGTCCTGCTTGGCGATGAGGTTCGGCTGGGCCTTGTCAGCCGATTCGAGGCGGGTCAGCGCCAGATGAGCCTCCTCATAAGCAGCGGTGGCTTTTTCCATCTCCGCCTTCGCCCGTCGCTCCGTCGCCTCGGCATTTTGCAGGTCGAACTTCAGCTCCGGCACGTCCAGTTCCGCGATCATCTGGCCCTCCTTCACCGCATCGCCCGCATCGACGAGCATTTTGTCCAGATACCCCGTGGCCCGCGCATGCAGCTCGATCTCCTTATACGGCCTCAACTCGGCATCAAAAGCCACCTCACGGTAGATTTCCCCCTTCTTCACCGGAACGACGGCCACAATTGGCACATCAGCGGCGATGGCAGCAGCTCCTGCGATGACAATAAACACAAGCCCTGTTCGAAGGACTGGAAGAGGGGGGAAATGACAAGGAAACATCTGGCGAAGATCCGAGGTAACGAGTGCAAGCACTTCTGTGTTACAGTTTTGTCACATTCAATGGGTGGGAAGCCTCTCGAGGACAAAAAAGCCGGACACGGTCAACGCGTCCGGCTTTGGTGGGGGAGGCAGGTGCTGCCGATGGCCTCAGAAGTTAATTTGAGCCTGAAGACCGAGGTAGTTGTAGTTCACATCGCGGTAACGCGGGCCGGCGACGGCAGGATTATCCGTGGTGTTGGTGCGGGTGCCCATCGCATACATCAGTGTGATCTCGAGTTCGGGATACGGGATGTATTCGAAGCCGATGGCGATCTCGTTGACCCGGTTGCGCGGAGCATTGGCTGCGAATTTGCGGGCACCGTCGAAGTTCTGCCAGCGCAAGAAAGGCAGCAATTCCTGCTGATCCGGGAACACATGCCTGTAAACAGCCTGCACAAACCCGCCGCTTAGGCTCTGGCTGGTGATGGTGCGCATGTCGTCGCTGAGCTGTGGGCCGTAGCCCCAGTTCCACTCAGCTTCGATCCCGAAGGGTTGCGGATACAGGATGGCATTGATCGCCACACGGGTGTCGCGCACGCCCCGCGAGTCGAAGGTCGGAGTGCCAACACCTGGGATGGCGGCGGCAGTCGGCACATACCGACCATAGTAAACGCTGGAGCCGATTTCCAAGATCTGGCCGTTGTCGAACTCGAAGGGCCATGCCGCGCGGGCGATGTAGTGCAGCTCACCGTTGCGGTCAGCGTTGTTGATACCCTGGCCGTTGAAGACACCGAAATTCAGCACGCCATAGTCGCCACTGCCGCGAAGCCCCATTTTGACCAGATCCTTGAAGCGGTTGCGGATGTCGTAAGGAGCCCAGATCAGGTAGGCCCCCATGTCGCGCTCGCCCTCGACCGCGCTGTTGATGGCGTCAGCACGCTCGAGTGCGTAACGGTTCTGCGAGGACTGCATGTTGGTGAAGCCGTAGGGCACCTTGGAGAGGCCAAGCCGCACACGAAACTCGCGGGCAGGGTCCAGCGAAATATCCGCATAGACGTCTCGGGCCTGGAGCGCGGTCATCCCGCCGACCGCCGCCATGTAATCCGCCTGCATGTAAACATACACCATGTCGCTCACGTCGCCGCTCAGCACCAGGCGCCCGCGGCGGATCCCCAGGCTCTGCGTATTGCTCACGAGCGCGTCACTTGGCTGGTGAATGCCTGGCTCCTCATCTCCCAGCATGCCGATGTAGCGCACCTGCGCATAGCCGCGCAGTTTTACCCGTTCATACCACTTGTCGGAAAGCAGGGCGTCCAGATCCTTTTTGCTCAAGGTTGCCGGCGAGGTGTTGTCCGAGATGCGGGAAAGGTCCTCGACCTGCGTCTTGGCCGTGGAGATGGCATTTTCGATCTTGTCGAGCTTTTGCTCCGTCTCGTTCAAGCGCTTGTCGAGACCGGCTTGGGCAACCGGGGCGGGCACGGCCGCTTTTTTCGACCCGGATCGCTCCTCTTGACGCATCGTTTCCATCAGGAGGTCATACTCATCCGCTGTGATCGAGCCTTTTTGCTTCAGAATGAAAAACAGCTTTTCCATGGCCGGGCTGGCTTCAACATCATGGCAGAGCATCAAAGCAGCCATCACCGCCATCAAGTTGGCAGAAAGTCGCTTCATGGATCGGAGAATGGTGGGGAGTGACATGGGGTGGTAAGTGGAAAGGGGGACGCTGGTTATTGAAACAAAGCTGTAACAAATGGCAGTTTCTTTCTGTGACGAAAACGTCACAGAACCTGCGTGGCGGCTCCCGCTGCTCCAGATCATGAACTCCTGCACGCATGAAACACCACCTCGTCCACTTCCTGCTTTCCGCACTTTTCGCCAGCACCCTGCACGGCCAGACCACCCTGCGCATCCGTGGCTCGGACACCATCGGGGCGAAGCTCATGACCTCGCTCGCCGAGGCTTATAAGCGCCAGGCCCCCCAGATCAGCTTCGACATTGGCGCGGAAGGGTCATCGACGGGCTTTGGCAGCCTGGCCTCCGGCTCGGCCGACATCGCCATGTCCTCCCGCAAGGTAAAGCCCGATGAGCGCACGCTCTGCCGCAGCAAGGGCGTGAAGCTCCATGAAATCGAATTCGCCTGGGACATGATCTGCGTCGTGGTGAATCGTGACAATCCTGTCACCGCGATGACGAAGAAGCAGCTCATGCGGATATTCTGTGGCGATGTGCGCGACTGGAGCGAGATCGACGGCCCTGCGGGCACCATCTCGGTTTACACCCGCAACAGCTCCTCCGGCACCTATCGCGATTTTTCCTGGATGGCGATGAAGGACCGTCATTACGGCTCCCACACGCAAAAAATGGCCGGGAACGAGCAGATTGCCACGGAGGTCGGTTCGAACCGCCTCGGCATCGGCTACGTCGGTCATGCCTTCAGCGGCGCACGCGGCATCAAGGTCGTCAGCGTGGACGGAAGCTGGCCCGACCCCGCTCACGTCAAAGACTATCCCCTCGCCCGTCCCACCTACCTCTACACCAACGGCGAGCCCCAGGGGGCAATCCGTGCCTTCATCGACTTCTGCTTCAGCCCCAAAGGCCGCGACATCATCAAGCAAGGAGGCTTCGTTCCTCTTTCGGAGAAATGATGGGGGCACATCTGGTGTTGGCAAAGGCCGCGATTTGGACCAAAGGCTGACTGAATGAGTCTCCACCAGCCCCGCATCGAGGTCACGATCGGCAATCAGCGTCTGCGCCTGTTCGACGGAAGCCAGGTCGTGCGTGAGTGGCCGTGTAGCACATCGAAGTTCGGCATCGGATTCGTCGAGGGCAGCAACAAGACGCCGCTGGGCCGTTTTGAGGTGAAGGAAAAGCACGGCGATGGTGCGGAGAGCGGCACCATCTTCAAAAGCCGGAAACCCGTCGGCCTGTGGACGCCGGGAATGGATGCCAAAAGCGATTTTGTGCTCACCCGCATCCTCTGGCTGCACGGGCTCGAGCCTCGGAATGCGAACACCTTCCAGCGCTACATCTACATTCACGGCACGAACGATGAACAGGGCATCGGCAGGCCCGGCAGCCACGGCTGTGTGAGAATGAAAAATCGCGATGTGATCGAGCTTTTCGACCTCGTGCCGGTCGGAACGCCGGTGTGGATTGGCGAGTGAGGTTCGAAAACCTCCATCGAGAGGCTGTGAAAGCCTTGCCCGCATGGATGGGCCAATTTAGGTTCGCCGCTCCATGCCAGAAGCCCCCAAACAACCCCATCCGCTCGGTGATCTGCTGCTCACGGTCGTGCTGCCATCGCTCGTGCTCGAGTATCTCAGCAAGCCGGACAAGCTGGGGCCTGCATGGGCGCTGGTCGTGGCGCTGCTGATGCCGCTGGGCTTTGGCGTGTGGTGCTTCATGCAGAAGCGAGGGCTGAACTTCTTTTCGATCTTCGGGCTCATCGCCGTCATCGTGACCGGCGGACTTGGCTTGTTGAAACTCGACCCGGTGTGGTTTGCGGCGAAGGAGGCAGCGTTTCCGATGTTTCTCGGGCTGGCGTTCCCGCTCAGCTTCCGCTGGGGCCGGCCGCTGGTCTCGGAACTGTTGCTCAATCCGCAGGTCATCAATGTGCCGCTCATCAACAAGTCTCTCGATTCGCCGGAGAAGGTGCTGGGCTTCCAATCGCTGATGAGCCGTGCCTCGTGGGGCATGGCGCTGACGATGCTCGGCAGCGCGGTGGCGAATTTTGCCCTCGCCTGGTATCTGCTGAATGGTCAAATTCCTGGCAGTGAGGCATACACGAAGGCCATTGGCCGGCTGAACTGGGTGAGCTTCATCGTCATCGGCATCCCGCTCGTCGCCGCGACGATGGCGCTGCTGTTTTGGATGCTGCGCGGCATCTCGACGCTCACCGGTTTGGAGCGGGATGACTTCATGAATGGCGGTCAGACGGTGCGCCGGACGGTCAGCAATCCGCCGTGAGCGGACAAAAACCGTGATTC
>CALMTT010000117.1 GCA_937872615.1 uncultured Verrucomicrobiaceae bacterium
GGGTTGCGGGCACGACGATGCTGTCGATCTCCAAGATCCTCGCCTCGATGGAGATCGGCCACAACGTGCTGCACGGCCAGTGGGACTGGATGCGCGACCCGGACATCCACTCCTCCACCTGGGAATGGGACAACGTCTCGACGTCCGAGGGCTGGAAGCACACCCACAACCACCTGCACCACACCTACACGAACGTGCAGGGCAAGGACCGCGACCTCGGCTACACGCTCGGCACGCACTTTGACCTCAACGAGCAGAACGTGCGCTGGTGCGTCACGCCAGACTATCCTTCCGGCACCTGGGCCTATTTCACCCCGATCAATGCAGACGGCACGCCGGCGTATCCCTACACCACCGGCCGCCAATATTTCGGCAGCCCTACAGGCGGTTCAGTGGGCAGCATCACCGAGACGGTCACGACACACTGGAGCGGCGGCCCGAACAAGACCGACACCATCCGGAGCGCCGCCATCGCTGGTGCGAATGTCACACTCACCTGGAGCGGCATCGAGGGCGGCACTTACAAGGTGGAGGGCACCTCCGATCTCACCACTTGGAGTAATCTGAGCACCACGACCACCGTCAGTGGTGATGACACCGGCAGCTACACCGAGACAAACGGCGCCGCCAGCGGCCGCCGCTTCTACCGCGTCACCCGCACCTCGCTGGCCACCTTTGACAGCACGGGGTTCAACTACACGCCCACCGGCGGTGGTGGCGGCGGCAGTGGTGGGGCCGCCACCGCGCCCGGCGGCACGGTCACACGTGGGAGCACCTACACGCTCACCATCAACATCCCCACGACCTCCACCCCACCGGTGCCACCAGCCAACGTGGCCGTGAGCAATCTGACCATCGGCGGTGCCACCACCGGCATCAGTGGCACAGTGCATGCCTCGCAGTATGTCGTCACCTGCACCTATGCCGTTCCCGCGGGCGCCGCTCCCGGTGCGGGAAATGTCGTCGTCAGCTTCCTGAATCCGCAGGGAGCCACCGTCAGCTACACGCTGACAGGCGGTCTGACCATCCAGTGAGGCAGCTGAGGGACTCAAACTCCCTTCTTGGCAAAACGCGGGCTATCTCCCACACTCCGCCGTCATGCCCGCCGCTGCCAAAAAAGCTCCTTCACGTCCGAATCCCGCCCGCGAACTCGTGTTTGGCGATCTGTGGGAGTTTGATCCGGCACCGGAGACGGCCGATCCGAAGCTGAAGAAGAAATACGACCTCTTCATCAATGGGCGCTTCGTTCCCTCCCGCTCCGGCAAATACTTCGCCACGATCAATCCGGCCACCGAGGCCAAGATTGCCGACATTGCGCTCGCGGATGCCTCCGATGTCGATGCGGCCTGTTCGGCGGCGCAGCGGGCGTTTATCACTTGGGGCCGTTTGCCGGGCAAAGAACGCGGGAAGTATCTCTACCGCATCGCGAGGCTGCTGCAGGATCACGCTCGCGAGTTCGCCGTGGCCGAGACGATGGATGGCGGCAAGCCGATCAAGGAATCGCGTGATTTCGATGTGCCGATGGCCGCAGCGCATTTCTTTTATCACGCGGGCTGGGCGGACAAATTGGAGTTCTTGGCACCCGGACGCCAACTCGCCCCTCACGGCGTCGTGGGGCAGGTCATCCCGTGGAATTTTCCGCTGCTCATGCTCGCGTGGAAGATCGCCCCGGCGCTCGCAGCGGGGAATTGCGTCGTTTTGAAGCCGGCGGAGACCACCAGCATCACCGCGCTGAAATTTGGCGAGATTTGCCAGGAGGCCGGATTGCCGAATGGCGTCGTCAACATCGTCAGCGGAGCCGCTGAAACCGGTGCGGCGGTCATCAATCATCCGCTGACCTCGAAAGTGGCTTTCACCGGCAGCACGGAGGTGGGCAAGATCATCATGCGCAGCCTCGCGGGCGCCGAAAAGAAGCTCACGCTCGAACTCGGCGGCAAGGCCGCGAACATCGTCTTCGACGACGCCCCACTCGATCAGGCCGTCGAGGGCATCGTGAACGGCATCTTCTTCAATCAAGGCCACGTCTGCTGCGCGGGCTCGCGACTGCTCGTGCAGGAAAGCATCGCCACTGAAGTGCTCGCGAAGCTCAAGCGCCGCATCGCCACGCTGCGTGTGGGAGATCCGCTCGACAAAAACACCGACCTCGGAGCCATCAACAGCGCCGAGCAGCTCGCCAAGATCACCGACCTCGTCAAAAGCGGCGTCGAGGAAGGCGCGGAGAAGCACGACAACGCCTGCAAGCTGCCCACGAAGGGCTTCTTCTTCCGTCCCACGATCTTCGCGAACGTCAGCATGAGCCACCGCATCGCCCGCGAGGAGATTTTCGGCCCCGTGCTGAGCATCCTCACCTTCCGCACGCTCGAAGAAGCCGTCGAAAAAGCCAATAACACCCCCTACGGCCTGAGCGCCGGTGTCTGGACCGACAAAGGCAGTCGCATCCTCAAAATGAGCACGCTCCTCAAAGCCGGCGTCGTCTGGGCGAACACGTACAACAAGTTTGATCCCACCAGCCCGTTTGGAGGATTTAAAGAGAGCGGGTTTGGTCGGGAAGGCGGGAAGCAGGGGCTTCTTGATTATCTTCGGGTTGCATGAGGAGGAACCACGAATCGTCACGAATTCACACGAATGTTTTCAGATGAGAATGCTAAAGCTAGATCGAGTGCCGGAAGAGTCTCATGGCTTGATCAAAGTCATTCGTGAACCTTCGTGACCATTCGTGGTTAACTCAATGCTCATGCCCCCTCGCATCCACTCCCAAAAAAACGCGAACGTCCTTTCACCAAGTGAGGAGAAACCACGAATGGCCACGAATTCACACGAATGTTTTTCAGATGAGAATGCTAAAGCTCGATCGAGTGTCGGAAGAGTCTCATGGCTTGATCAAAGTCATTCGTGAACCTTCGTGACCATTCGTGGTTAACTCAATGCTCATGTCCCCTCGCATCCCCCCAAAAAACGCGAACGTCCTTTCACCATCTGAGGAGAAACCACGAATGGTCACGAAATCACACGAATGCTTTTCGGATGTGCTGCTGCACGGGCCCCTGGTTTACTCGATTGTGGGCGCGGCTATGGAGGTGATCAGAGGATTGAAAACGGGACTTCATGAGAAGCCCTATGAAAACGCCATGATTGTCGAGCTTAGACTTCGCAAGCATGTCATCGACCAGCAAAAGCGGTTCGAGGTTCGTTACAAAGGGGAGTATGTCGGCGAATTCATTCCAGACCTCATTGTGGATGACTCGGTCATCGTGGATGCCAAGGTCATCGATCGGATCACCAACATCGAACGAGGGCAAATGCTGAACTATCTTCGAATCACCGGCCTGCGAGTGGGCCTCATCATCAACTTCAGGCACCCAAAACTCGAATGGGAGCGCATCATTCTCTGAACCTATAACAGCCAGTGCTCACGAACCGACACGAATAACTCATTTTCAGACCGGCTTGCGAACGACCACCCATTCGTGAGCCTTCGTGCCCCTTCGTGGTTTCCCTCAAACTTATGTCCCAACGTCTCCACATCACCAAAACCCCCAAATGCTACGTCGGCGGTGCTTTCATTCGCAGTGAGAGCGGGCGCGTGGCGGAGCTTCAGGATGCCTCGGGTGCATTTTTTGCGAACATCCCCCAATGCACGCGGAAGGACCTGCGCAATGCCGTCGAGGCGGCGGCGAAGGCGGGGCCGGGGTGGGCGAAGAGGTCGGCCTTCAATCGTGGGCAGATTCTGTATCGGCTGGCGGAGATGATGGAGGCTCGCGGTGTGGAGCTGGCGGACAGCATCACGTTGAATGGCACGTCGAAGGCCGATGCCTCACGCGAGGTGGCGGCGGCGATTGAGCGCGTGGTGCATTACGCGGGCTGGACGGACAAATACGAGCAGGTGTCTCATGGGAATGGGAGAAAGCGCGCGCCGACCGATCGTCGGCGTGATAGGCCCGTGGTTTTGACGGGCGCAGGGTTCGCAAGGGTGAAGAATACTACGAGTCCGGGCGGGCCAGGAAACAGGCAGCCGAGCCAAAGCGAATTCGACCCTCAAATACGCCGAAATCTGACTGCAGCTGTGTATCAGTGGTTCGGATCGCGCCTGTGCCGGCAGGAAAGATTCCGTTTACAGCCAGCACGAGCATCATCATGGCCACCACGGCAAAAGTCCACACA
>CALMTT010000118.1 GCA_937872615.1 uncultured Verrucomicrobiaceae bacterium
GCAGGCCACACGGACGGTGGACATCCTGCATGGGCGCCCTGGCCAATCTGGAAGTCGATGTACTCATTCCCATCGACATCGAAGAGCCGTGAGCCGCTGCCGTGGTCGAAGTAAAGAGGCACAGGAGCCTCCATCTTGCGGATACCGCTGTTGATGCCGGCGGCAATGCTGCGCTGGGCGCGGGCGTAGAGCTCCGCGGATTTCGGGAAGGTGTAGGACATGGCTGGAAGGGTGAAAACTCAGCTCAGGGATGAGCTGTCATACACGACGACGCGCTCCCAGAAGGTCTTGCAGGTGTCCACGAAGCGCTGGTGATCCGGGCAGCCCTTCTGGTAAAACTCATGGTCCTCCATCGTCTTGAAAAGCAGCGAGAGGGAGTAGCTGAAGGAGTGATCGGTGACAGGGCGCTTCTCCGTGGGTGCCGGTTTGCCCGCGAAACCGTGGGCGAGGTAGCTGATCTTCGGAAGCAGGGCGAGTTCCGATTCGAAGGTGGCGCGTTGTTCGGCGGAGAGGTCGGGCTTGAGCCAGAAATAGACGTTGTGAAGCATGGCGGCGGATGGGTAGGCCGTCCGTCCGGGCGTGCAATCAGCAATGCGGTGGTTTCACCGGGTGGCCAGCGGTCACGCCGCGGCGGCGTCGGCGACCGGACCAGCCTCCGCGATGACCTCGTCGTCCTTCACGGGATCGACTCGGAGGGAGATTTTGATGCCGTGCTTTTCCGCTGCCACATTCAGCAGCGAGCGGATGGAGCTCACGGTCATGCCGTTTTTGCCGATCACATGCCGCACGTCGTCCTTCGCCAACTGCACGCGGTAACTGGTGGCACCGTTTGAGCCGGGCCCGACGGCGATGGTGGCCTGCTCGGGGTGGTCGATGAGATTGGCGACGACGTAGGAGAGGAATTCGCGGAGGGCTTCAGGGGCGTCCATGGCTGGGAGGATGAAACGGGCGGGTGGGAGAGCAAACGAAAGAACCCGGCCCATTCACTGGCACCGGGTTCTTGGAATTTTGCGTCGAATCGAGCCGGAATGAATCAGGCGCTCGCCTTGGTGGCGTGCTTGATGATGCTGGCGACGGTGTCGGAGGGCTTGGCACCCTTGGAGATCCAGTCCTGCACGCGGTCGAGCTTCACCGTGGCGTTTTCGATGCCCTTCTGGGGATCGTAGGCACCGAGGATTTCAAGGAAGCGGCCTTCACGACGGATGCGCTTGTCCGCGGCGACAATGCGGAAAACGGGGCGGTGCCTGGCACCTTCTTGACGGAGACGAATGACGACGGCCATGATGAAAAAAGAGAGGGGTGGGGATTCGAGCGGGGGCGGACAGTGGAGACTTTGGGGGGGAACGCAACCGGTTTTTCAGCCTCCGGGCCCCCTTCCCTGCCATCGCAGGTCTCGAAAAGCCTCCCCAGCCCGGCCATTTGACGCCCACGCCGCCCTCGAATAGAGCACCTGCCATGGACCGCCCCGCCGCCATCGCCCAAATCCGCGAAGCCAGCAAAAACATCGCCCTCCAGTTCATGAAGATCCACCCCGCCGTGCCCGGCCTGGCGGACGAGGAGACCCAGAAGGAGTGCTTCCGCTGCGTCCACGAGATGACGGTGCTGCTCGAAACGATCAAAAAGAAGATCGGCCGCCTCGAACGCTCGGACGACAGCTCGCTGCTGTAAAAGTTGCCTTGTTGCTGCGCAACAAGGCTCCATGTTCCGCAGGAACAGCGCTACTTTCCCAAAACCGGCTCCGCCAAATGGAGCCAAGGGTGGATCACACCGTGGTTGGCGATCTCGGCACCGAACGCGGTGCTCATGTAATTGGCGTCGGGAATCATCCCGCAGCGTCCAAGATCCAGCCGGTCCGCGTCCCAGCAGGTGCCAATCGTCGGGTCATCATGCCGGTGACCGTCGGTATGGCCCTCGCACGCGCGATAGAGCAGATCAAAGTCCTCATCGCTTAACTCGAACAACTCGCCGCGCAGTTGGGCCGCAAACATCGCTCCACGCCTGCCATGCCCCGGGTCCCAGCCCTCGTTGATGCGCTTGCTGTCATGAAACAACGCAAACAGCCTCACCACCTCGATCCTCGCACCCGTCCGCGCGGCCAGGATGACCGCGTTGCGCTCCACCCGACGCCAATGATCCGGCCCGTGGATCGAGTAAGGGCTGCGATGATGCGGTGAATCGCTCACCACTTGCCAGAGATGGTCAAAGTCGATCGTGCTATCCATGTTCATCTATTTCCTGCCTGCTCCATACTGTGGATGCCGTCTGTCATGCCGGATGGACAGAATCCTCACCCGGTCCGAGTGGACGCGGTAGAAGACGGTGTATGGAAAGCGCTTCAGGTGCGCCTTTCTCCTTCCTAGCGAGGCGAGTGGAAAGGCCTGTGGATTGACGGCGATGACATCCAATACGGACCGGGCCTCGGCGAAAAACTCATCGCCAAGATGCTCCTTGCGGCTGTCATACCATTCGCAAGCCTCATCGACCTCACTTTGCACAGCCTTGTGGTAGGTCAGCTTCACTTGCGGCTCCGGGAAGCAAAGTGAGACATGAATTGCTCATCACTGATCTCGGCATCCGGATCACGATCCATCTCCGCCTCACGCTCATCCAGCATGGCATCCAGCTCACCGCCATCACGCATGCTTTCGCGAGTGGACTCCCACAGATTGGAGGCCAGACGGGAACGTTCAGCAGGAGGCAGCTGCAGGGCAAAGTTCATGACGGATTCGTAAGTCGCGGTCATGTGAGAAAGAGGAACTCAAGTGCCCCGAATGGCAAGATGGATTTACCGCCTCAAAACGACCGTCAGAATGCCGCTCGCATGCTCCCAGCGGCGGATGATGGTGTCGATGAGGAACAGCAGCAGCGCCGCGAGCACCAAATCCGGCCACAGCTCGATGTGCTGCATGGCTTTGGTCGTCTCCAGATTCGGCAGTGAGGCGTTTTCAGCGAGGTAATCGCCACCGGTGAGCTTCGCGGCCTCGCGGAGAAGCGTTTCGTTCACGGTGCCGAGACTGGCTTCACTGCTGGGGTTATGCACGAGGCCGGCGCTGACCATTTCGGCACCGCTGCGGGCGCGGACCAGATAGACGCCCGCTTCATCCGGCTGGAAGTGGCCGCTGTATTCGCCGGGGGCGGTTTGGGTGAGGGTGAGAGCTTGCGTGGGCTTCATCGGGGCACCGAGAGCATCGGCGGCGATGTGGAAGACCTCGGCGGTCACGGCGGCGTTGTTCGCTCGCGTGCCAGCATCGCTCAAAAGATCGACGTTGATCTTGGCGTCATCGCCTTGCAGGTTCGTGGCGAGATCCATGAAGCGACCCTGCGGCGGACGAGCGGTCTCACGCAGGATTTGCGACCAAAAACGGCTGTAACCCGGCCAGCGGGCGATCCACAGCGAGGCCCAGCGACTCTTCGCGTCGGAAGTGAACGCGGTGACCTTGCCGAGGCCGAATCGCCAATGCGCGAGCAGCGGATCGCCGGTGTCGGTGAGTAGCGGCGACTGCGCGGCGGCTTTGCGAGTCGTTTTGACGTAGCCGAGCAAATCCGGGCTGTCCCACTTCTCGAAGCCCGCGAGCATCGGATGCTTCTCGACGAGGTTTGGCGTGAAGGGCTCCTCGCGGATCATGCGGCCGGTGTGCATGAGCGTGTCCTGCGTGAAGATGCGCGTGATGGTGCTCGCATCGGTTGTCGAGTAGCTCTGACCTCCACCGGCGCTGGCGATGGCATGCAGCAGCGCGACGTGGGAACCCTCGCCAATCGCCACGGTGGAGATCGTGATGCCTTCACCGCGGCATTGCGACGCAAACGCCTCGTAACCACTGCCCGCCGTCTGACCATCGGTGAGCACGATCATGTGCTTCACGCGGGCTTTGACGCGCAAAAGGCCCTCGCGGCCGAGTTTGAAGGCCGGCTCGAGGTTCGTGCCGCCACCGCTCGCCACGGCGGCGATTTGACCCGTGACCGCCGCAGTCGAAGTAAGCCGCGTCATCGGTGCGACGACGTGCGCTTCGCTATCAAAGGCCCACACGCCGATGCTGTCATTGCGGCCCAAAACCTCGGCGGTGGCGATGGCGGCGCTTTTGGCCATTTCGAGCTTCTCACCGGCCATCGAGCCGCTGCGGTCCATCACGATGGCCACCGCCGCGCTTTGCTTTTCCTCTTCATCGGGCGCTTTGAGCCGCACAGGCAGCGTTTCTTCGATCGGCGTGCGATAATAACCACCCGTGCCGAACGATCCCGGCCCGCCGAGCATGAGTAAGCCGCCGCCGAGCTTGTCGATGTAGTCACGCAGCATGTTCATGAGCGGCTCTCCGAGTTGATGCGCTGGCACATCGCTCAAAATGACGCCGTCGTAGCCCGCGAGCTGGTCGAGGCTGAAAGCGAGATTACCCGGCTGGCGCAAATCCAGCTCCACGCCCTCTTTTTCCATCGCCTGCGTGAGGTAGCGAGCCTCCGCCGCATCGCTCTCGATGTAGAGCATGCGCAGCCTTCCGCGCACATCGATGATGGCGAGTGAGCTGTTGTTCCCTGGCAAGGTATCGCCGCTGATGCCGTCCAAAGCGGCGCGGTAATGGTAAATGCTCCGCGTTGCTGGAGTGCGTTGAAACGTGAGCACACTCGGCGTGCCCGCTTTAAGCTGCACGGGCCTCTTTTCCACCTCGATGCCGTTTTCAAAGAGTCGCAGCATGCCGCTCGCCTCGATGGTGCTCTCCACCGTCGCCGTGAGCTGCAAACTCGCGCCTTCAAACAACCGCGAGCGATTCGAAACAAGCGACCGCACCCGCGCATCCGGCTTCTTCGGTCCAGCGACGGGCAAGGCATGCACCTTGATTCCGCTCACCGCCGCCTCGCGAGCCGCCGCGAGCAAATCACCTCGTGTTTCATGCCCATCGCCAATGATCAGCACATTGCGGCTCGTGCCCGGCGGAAACATCGCCTCCGCATACTCGAGCGCCGCCGCGTAATGGCTGTCGCCGCCGTTTTTCGCCTGCCACTTCTGCGTTTCGGCCTCCGTAGCCTTTTCCGGCAGCAGATCCGGCTTCGCGCCGAGCTGCACGATGAATGAATCAATCCCGCCCGCCTCACTTTGAAGCTGCCTTGCCTGCTCCATCGCCTTTTTCGCGCCTTCCTCGCCCATGCTCTGCGACGCATCCACCACGATGCCCAGCGCCTTCCGCCCCGTCTGCGAAACCCGCGCCGGCCCCGCCAACGCCGCGATGATCAGCATCACGATGACGGCCCGCGTGACGAGCAGCAGCCTCTTCCGCAGCCCCGTCATCGGATGCGACGACGCCGATTCGATCCACAGCAGCAACGCGAGCGATGGAAGGATGAGCAGAAGAAGTTTGGGCGATTCCCAGTCCACAGATTACACAGAAGTGAGTGGCGAGGCTTCGCGCCGCCTGTCCCGCATTTCAATCAGAGTCATCTGCGAAATCGGTGGATCAGACGGTTTTCGCCAGTGTCTCCAGCACCGCGTCGATGTCCTGCGCGGTGTTGTAACCATGCACGGCGAGGCGGATGCGGCCCACCTGATGCATGACGTGGATGTTTTGAGCGAGCAAGGCGTCGTGGATGGCCTGGGTGTTCGCGTGGGTGAAGGCGACGATGCCGCTCGGGCTCTCCGCTTGCTCGGGGGCGAGCGTTTGAATGCCCAAGGCGCGGAGGCCTGCGTGCAGTTTGGCGATGAGCGGATCGGCATGCGCGGCGATGGCGGGCACGCCGAATTGATCGAGATAACGCAGCGAGGCATTCAACGCATACAGCGCGGCAAAGCTGGGCATGCCGACCGAGAAGCTGGCCGCGCCCGACTTTACGCGGGCGATCTCGAAACGATCCGCATCGAAGGCATTCGCGAGGTGATACCAGCCCCCGGCTTTGGTGGTGAGACGTGCCGCGGATTTTTTCGGCATGCCGACGATACCGCCGCCGTGTATGCCGAGTGTCCATTTGTGCGTGCTGGAGATGATCACATCCGCGTCCTGGCAATCGATCACCACACGTCCCAGCGCTTGCGTGACATCGACGGAGAGGACGGCGTTCGGCGCGAGGCGTCGCACCAGATCACGCAGCGGTGCGAAGTCGATGCGGTGGCCGTTGTAGAAGCTGACGAGGCTCACCTGCACGAGCGCCGTGCGCTCATTGAGCAGCGGCGCGAGATCGTCGAGGCTCAAAGCGCCTCCGCGATGCTTCCAAAGCCTTGTGACAGGCTTTTCGGCGGCCGTGAGCCAGGGCGTGGCACCCGCGGGGAAGTCGAGATCGGTCACGATCACCTCGTCGCTGGCTTTGAGCTGCAAGGCTGAGGCGAGGAGGTTGTAAGCCTCCGAGCTGCAGGAGCAAAAACCGACTTCCTCCATCGCGAGGCCGAGATGCTTTGCCGTAATCTCGCGGCAGGCCTCGACGCGTGGGAAGTGAAAATCCCGCCCGCGCATACCGAGGCCCTTGTGCGCCATGTACTCGGCCACCGCCTCGTTCACACAGGTCGGCGGGATGCTTTCGGCGGCCGTGTTGAGGTAGTGGAGGCCGGAGAGAGAGGGAAAGTCGGTTAGGGGGAACATAATGATAGGAGGGCGGGATTGTATTCCCGCCCATTTCAAAGTGGGCGGAGGTGGTGCGGAGCTTCGGTGGCGGCGTGTGTTGTCGAGCGTGATAGAACAGAAAAATGGGCAGGAATGCAATCCTGCCCTCCTACAGAATGAGCGAGTGAATATGGCCTTGGAAGGGCCAGTCGTCGGCGCTGGCGACGAGTTTCGCTCGAACGGGGTTGTTTCGAAGGTAGTGCCACTTTTCCGTGTAGCTCTCGTCGTGTCGGAGCTGGCGGTCCCAGTAGTCTCGCTGCCAGATCGGAGCCTCTTCGGGCCTTGGCCAGTGTTTGGAGGCTTCCTGACGCCACCATTTCATCCAGTTCTTGAGCGGCAGCGAAGTCGGTGAACGCGGTGCGGCGCAAAAATGCAGGTGATCGGGCATGAGAACGTAATCGCCAACGAGCCACTGGGAATTCGGGGCACTCCAGATGCTCACGAGGAGGTGATGCACATCGTCACGATCCAATCGCACGCGAGGAGAACCGATACACACGGTGAACCAAAGCACATTCCCAGCCCCCGGCGCATTCATCAAAGGCAGGTGAGCAGGTCTGGAGCGTCCAATCCGATCACCCGACACGCTTTCCTCATCGGAGGGCGGGATTGCATTCCCGCCCATTTGCGAAGGCGCGGAGGCGGCGCGGCGCTTGTGGGCTTCGGGACCTGGCGAGAACGAAAGACCAGAAATTTGGGCAGGAATGCAATCCTGCCCTCCGGGTGGGGTTCGTGCGTCGTGAGGCGAAGGCATGCGATAGACCGGGAAAATGGGCGGGAATACAATCCCGCCCTCCTATTTGAGGCTTCTCAGCCATGCGACGAGGTCGAGAAGCTCCGCCTCAGGCATCGTCTGATCGAGGCCCATGGGCATCAAACTAGTCGTCAGCGTGGTGTCGCCGGTGATTTGTTGATGGGGGATGTTTTTCTCCTGGCCGGCGATGTCGATGACGAGCAGGCCCTCGGCGGTGTGGGATTTGATGACGCCCAGGGTTTGCTGGCCGTCGCTGGTTTCGATGATGTGGGCCTCGTAATCGCGGGCGAGGGTGTTCGACGGGAAGAGGATGCTTTCGAGCAAATCACGCTCGGTGCGGATGGCGCCGATGTGCGAGAGATCAGGGCCGATGGCGCGGCCGGTTTCGCCGATCTTGTGGCAGGCGATGCAGGTGCCTTTGCCGGCTTTGAAGTGTTTCTCACCGTTCATGGCCTTGCCGCTGGCGATGACTTTGTCGGCGAGGGGGCCGAGTTGGCGCTTTTTGGCCTCGGTGGCGGCCACGGCGTTGTTGTAAGCAGGCAGGATGATCGTCTCAAAGATCTCCGGCGGCAGATCGGCGAGGGCGGTGCGGTATAGACTCTCCTGCTGGCTGGCGATGGCCGGATTCTTCGCGATCTCGCGGGCCAGCGTCTTCACGATTTCCACTTCCTTGCTCTTCTTGAGCAGCGGAAGCAGCGATTTGAGCTCCACCGGGCCCACGGAGGCAAACAGCGGTGCCACCTGGACCAACTGCTCCTTCGCCATCGGTGCGGTGGCGAGCATGCCGGCGGCTTGGATCTTGGCTGCGGAAGACGACACGGCATCCGCGAGGACGTCTTTGACCATGTCGAAGGTCTCGCCGGTGAGCTTGAGCGACTTCGCGGAGTCGAGCGCCTTCAAGCGGATGGAAAGCGGTCGCTTGGTGTCGGCGGCGATGGCTTGGAGGGCGGCGTCGAAATGCGGCGACTTGAGTTTCTTGATCGCATCGAGCACGAGCGGCGTGGGTGCCTCGGCGAGTTGTTTGTCGAGCGCGGGAAGCCACGCGTTGTTGCTGGTGCCAGCCGTTTGAGAGGCGAGTGTCTGCAAGGCTGTCGCACGCACCTCAGCGGAGCCGTGAGCAAGCATGGCGGTGATGAGCTTCTGCACTCCGGGCTTCGCCAGCAAGGCCCCGGCGTAACCACGCAAGGCCGCGAGACGCGGAGCGGCCACTTTTTCATCCTCCAGCCACTTTTGCAGATCCGGCGTGAACCATTCGTCAGCCTCATGATGCGAGGTGGCGAGATGAAGCGCGGTGCGGGCGAGCGCTGCATCCGTTGAGTCGAGGTGTTTGGCCGCGACGGTGGCGGTGATGTTCACCGCACCCGGATCCGTGGGCATGATGCTCATGAGAGCGCGACGGATCGCAGCGGGTGACTTGGCCTTTTCAAGCTCCTCGTCGTCAATCGCATGGCTTTTCTGGGCGGCGCTGATGAAGCAATGCTCGGCGCTGGGATCGAGGTCCGCCTCCAGCAAGGCAATCAGGGCTGGCTTGGCCCAATGCGCGGCCACATCCGCCTCCTTGAGCGTGGAGGCGACCCATTCGAGCGCCTGCCGTCGAAGATGCTCGTCCTTCGATTTGAGGTTGGCGAGTTGCTTCCGCAGTTCCTCGGACTCTTCGAGCTTGTCGGCTGCTTTCGCGAGGGGCGCGGGCTGCGGCTTCTTCGGCTTGATGCGATACACCGCGCCGAGGAGATCGGATTTCGCCATCAGACTGCTCGGGCAGCCGATGCGGAACCAGCCGCCGGTGTCGATGAGGAGGAGGGAACCATCGCGTGGGTCTTCCATGACATCGGTGAGGTGGATGTCGGGGTTGTGGAGTTTGAGGAATTCGTTCTCGACGGCCTTGTAAGTGCTGCTGCTGGGCGTGAGCTCCATGCGCACGAGGCGCTGGGTGTTGAAGTGAGTGACCATGAAGTTCTCGGTTCGCTGTTCTCGGTTCTCAGTTGGATAGCTTTTCCAGAAGCAGGAGCCGCTAACGGCGACGTGGCCGAAGTTGTACATCACGGGCATGGTTTCGAGCGTGCGCGGGAGATGGGCGATGGCTTTGAGCTGGTCGGCTCGCTCGTAAACGCCGCCGTAGAGCCAGTGGATGATCGTGTCGCCGCGTGGCTGGGTGTAGTAGAGGTTTTGCACGCCGATGATGTCGCCGCTGCGGGTGAAATCGACTTCGACGGGGTTGTCACCGCAACCGAGCGAGTGCCAGGCGACATCGCTGCCATCGGGTTGGCAGCTCCAGATGCCGCAAGCGAGCGAGGCATCGACTGGGGTGCCGTCCTTCTGCTTCACGTCGTGGCCTTTGCGGCCGTGGCACCAGTAGAGGCGGCCGTTCGGATGCAAAAACGGGCCGTGGATGTCGGCGGCATTGCCCGTGTAGTCAAAGCCGCTAATGATCGCCTCGCGCTGGTCGGCCACGCCGTCGTTGTCGGTGTCCGTGAGCTTCCAAATCGAAGGTGGCGAGGCCACGTAGAGGCTGCCGTTCAACCAGCATGCTCCCTGCGGAAAGGTCATCTTGTCCGCGAAGATCGTGCTCTTGTCGAAGCTGCCGTCCTTGTCGGTATCTTCGAGCATGAGGACGCGGTTCGGCGGATTCTCCTCGAGCTGTTTCTTGTTCCAATTCACGCCCGTGCCATCGCCGACGAAGAGGCGGCCCTGGTCATCGAGACAGCCCATGATGGGATGCGTGACCAACGGTGCCGCGGCGGCGACTTCGAGCGTGTAACCTTCCGGCAGCTCGTGTTTCGGCAAAGCGAGCGAAGACTTTCCCGTCACCACCACGGGTCGCTTGGCGCTGTCAGGGATGGCATTGCCTTTGTCCGGCGGCAGATCGGCGGCGAGAACGGGAAGAGCAAGGAAGGGCAGGAGTCGGCGCATGAGGCTCATACGGTCCGAGAGGCCGGGAACTACGCGGCGAGATCGAAAACAGGCATTGACCCTGTTTCGGCGACTTTTTAGACTTTCATCATGACGACAACATTCCCCACCGAAGAGATGACGATGGAACGTGGTGCCGCCCTTGTGCGCATGGCCAAGCTTCAGCGCATCGAGGAGGCAAAGCTTCGCAAAGAAGTGGATGCCCCGATCTGGCGGGACTGGGTGTTTTGGGTGGGCGTCTTGCTCGCCGGAAACATGCATGTCGGAGGCACTCAAATCCAAGGTGGACCTTTGGGTTGGATCTTGATCATCGTCGCCCTCGATCGTGTGGCACGCAGGCGTCGAAGGGCTGAGCGTGATCTTCAGCAGTTGCTCGCGGAGGCGGACAAACTGCCGCAGGCGTGAGACCCGGTGCGAGTCACTCAAACCGGATCGCATACACATCCGCGTCCTTGAGCACGAAACGCAGCTTCACCGGCTTTCCGGCGAGCGAGCTGACATCGGTGCCGTTTTTCCACACGACGGTGCGCTCGATGGAGTCGCCGAAATGCTCTTCGCAGTCGCTCAACGTGAAGCCGGGGATGGCTTTGCCGTTCGCGTCCTGGATTTCGACCTTCACGCTGCCGGCGGCGGAGGTGGCGAAGTTCATCGTGAGGGCTTTGCCGGTGAAGGTGAGCGGCTTCGTGACGACCTCGCCGCCGCTCATCGGAGCGTGCAGCGAGACGAAACCGTCGAGGCGAAGCGTATAGCGGCGTAGTTCGCTGCTTTTACCTGTCCAGTAACTCTCGGTGGCGTAGAGGCTGAGTTCGTTTGGTGCGCCTTCCATGGATGACTTTGTCTCCACGGGATGCCAGGCGATGTATTGATGGCCGTAGTTCCAGGTGCCCGGACGCTCGATGCCGGGCGGGAGGAAGGCCTCATTCCAGCGTTTGAAGGTCACGCCATCGCGACTGGCCATGAAGAGTCCCTCGGTGATGACCATGCCGTAACGGTCACTGGCCTTCGAGCGCCATTCGCGGTGCTCGCGTTCCGGCAGCGCACGCATGCTCTCCGACCAGCCGCGTTCGATGTAGCGCGTGGGAAAGCCGAGCAGCAGATGCGGAGCGCGATGATACGGCTTCACCTGATTCGTGTAGAGCGCCTCGCCGGGCGAATCGACGTAGCGCAGGTCCTGCTGGTTCTCCCAATGGATGAAGTCTTTCGACGTGGCCGTGCGGATGGCGCGGAGGCCGCTGGGCTTCCAGTTCTTCTCATCCGTGGTGCCTTCGGTGAAGTAGCGCCAGTAAGCGCGATACAAACCGGCCTGCGCATCCCAGAAAGCGAGGTTTTGCGAATCAAACGCCCCATCCGTGATCACCGGCGCATCCGCCATCGGCGACCAGCGCAATCCGTCGGGCGATTTCAGCGCGAGAAGGCCTTTCGGCGAGTTCGAGCGCACAATGGCTTTGTATTTCGCATCGGATGCCGCGTCCGGGTTTTCGTCTTTGAAGACAGCGGGATGGCCGCCATCCGGATTCACCTTCCCCATCTTGCCATGCGGGATGACGATGTTGTTCGCCTTTGAGCCCTTGAACTCATGCAAACCCAGTTCTGGCTTCCGCCAATGAATGCCATCATCGCTCTCGGCGTAGCAGGTGAAGAGCGGATGCTCGCCCGTGTTCACCTTGCCGGGAGCGGTGACGGTGAGCTGCCACGATTTGTAATACATGCGGTATTTGTCGCCATCTTTGAAGATGCTGTGATAACCGCTGCCACTGCCCTCCCACGGCGCGTCATGCGTGATGGCGATCTCTTTTGGCTGCGGCTGATGCAGGCGCTGCTCGGCCTTGCCGGTCATTTTTTCGATGAGAAAATCATCCACAAACAACTCACGACGTGAACCGATGCTGATGGGCTCGGCGGCAAAGGTGCTCGCGACGGCAAAAAGGATCAAGAAGGGTCTCATGTGGGGACTACGCGCTCGCGGCGGAGTGTTTGTCCTTTGAAAGTTTGGTCACGCGAAGGGACTTTGATGCTGGATGCCCGAACTCTCCCGCACTGAAGACCCCACACCGCAAAGCCGCTGCCGTTTCGCGCTCGCGTGGTGCGACATCACACCGCCCGCGGATATCTACCACCGCATGTGGGGCGCGGCGAAGCATGAACGCGCCACCGGCATTCACCGGCCGCTGCGTGCCACCGTGGCCGTGTTTGCGCCGCTGAGCGGTGATGAACGCCAGATCGTGCTCGCGCTCGATCATTGTGTGATGGGAGCCACGGAGCATGCGAATCTCGTTGCGCAGGCCGCGGAGATCGGCGGTGTGGCCCAAGAAGAGATCCTCGTCGTCTTCTCGCACACGCACGGCGCGGGCCTCATGGGCCTCGACCGTGCGCACCTGCCCGGTGGCGACCTCATTCCGCCTTATTTGCAGTCCCTCGGCGAGAAAGCGGGAGCGCTGGTGAAGCAGTGCCTGGCCGAGTTGAAGCCCGCAGGCATCGTGTATGGCCGCGGGAAGTGCTCGCTGGCCACGCATCGCGATTTTTGGGACGGAAAGCAGTTCGTGTGCGGTCACAATCCCGGCGTGCCCGCGGACGACACCGTGATCGTCGCGCGAGTGAGTGATGATGCCGGTCAAACGCTCGCCAGCATCGTGAACTATGCCTGTCATCCCACGACACTCGCGTGGGAGAACACACTCATCAGCCCCGACTACATCGGAGCCATGCGCGAGGTCGTCGAGGCCGACACCGGCGCTCCTTGCCTCTTCCTCCAAGGCGCCAGCGGTGAGCTCGGACCTCGCGAAGGCTTCGTCGGCGACACCGCCGTGGCCGACCGCAACGGTCGCGAGCTCGGTTTTGCCGCCCTTTCGGCTCTCACCGCCCTTCCCGCCGCTGGAACGACCTTCGCGTATGCCGGTCCCGTTGTCTCCGGAGCCACACTCGGCTCGTGGAAGCATCAACCCATCGACACTGCATCGAAAACCACCTGGAAGCTCCAACGCTGGCACGAACCGCTCAACTACCGCCCCGGCCAGCCGACCGCCTCACAAGTCCAAAACGACCTCGCGGACCTCCAACATCAGGAAGCCGCCGCTCGTGCCGCTGGCGATGAAACCCGCGCCGCTGACCTCCGCGCCCTCGCCGAGCGCAAAAACCGTCTCCTGCATCGTCTGGCCCAACTGCCGCCCGGCGACACCTTCCCGCTGCAAGTCGCCCTCTGGCAGATCGGCGATGCCATCTGGCTCGGCGTGCAGGGCGAAAGCTACAACCTCCTCCAAACCGAGCTCCGCCGCCGCTTCCCCGACCGAATCATCATCGTCGCCAGCATCGCTGCCGACTGGGGCGCCTCCTACCTGCCCCCACGCGATCTTTACGACACCGGCATCTACCAAGAGAGCATCGCCATCGTTGCCGCGGGGAGCTTGGAGCAGTTGATCGAGGGGATTGCTCAGCGAATTTCCGTTTCTTAACCGCTGATGAGACGCTGATATGACGCTAATGGATTTATCAGCGTCCCATTAGCGTCTTATCAGCGGATCAAAACCCTCTCCTCCTCTTCCATGAAAATCACCGCCATTGAAACCCTCGTCTGCCATGCCCGGATGCGAAACTGGGTGTTTGTGAAAGTCGTCACGAATCAGCCCGGTCTCATCGGCTGGGGGGAGGCGACGCTGGAGTGGCATACGCGGAGCATCGTGGGGGCGATCGAGGACATGTCGCATCTGCTGATCGGTGAGGACCCGACGCGGGTGGAATACCTTTGGCAGATGATGTATCGCCAGCACTTCTGGCACGGGCATGGCATTGTGCGGGCAACGGCCATCGCGGGCATTGATCTCGCGCTGTGGGACATCGTGGGCAAGGTGGCGAACATGCCGCTCTCGAAGGTGTTTGGCGGTCCGGTGCGTGACTGGGTGCGCACCTACTGCCATCTCGGCGGCGGGAAGATGGAAGACTTTTATCAAACACCCGCCG